>NZ_CP072597.1:1095000-1460000 GCF_018847975.1 Lysobacter sp. K5869
TCCACATCGGTGCCGCCGCCCTGACGGCGCGGCCGGACGCGTCAGCCCGCCGGCCGGCGGCGGGCCCGCCACGGGACTCCAGGACGCATGCGCGATACCGCTGAGCAACGCTTGAAGGCCGGTTCGGTCGGTGGACCGCAGATCCTGGCCTTGGTGTTCGCCACCACCGGGCCGTTGATCGGCCTGATCGGCGCGATGCCGGTCGCGCTGACCCAGGGCAACGGCATCGGCCTGGCCGGCTGCTTGCTGCTCGCCGGCCTGGTCTATCTGGTCTTCGCCGCGGGCTTCGCCGCCTTGACCCGCGAAGTGGTGGACGCCGGCGCGTTCTACGCCTGCGTCGCGCGCGGCGTGTCGCGCCCGGCCGGGCTGGTCGCCGCGGCGCTGGCGACCACGGCGTACATGGCGCTGCAGCTGTGCTGCTACGGCGTGATCGGCTTTTTCATCGGCCAACTCAGCGAACGCGCCTGGGGCGAAAGCCTGCCGTGGTGGTTCAACGCGTTGCTGGTGAACGCGGTGGTGCCGTTCTGCGCGCAGCGCAACCTGGGTTTCGCCGCGCGCTTGCTGGGCGTGCTGTCGCTGGCCGAGGTCGTGCTGATGGCCGCGTTCGCGGTCTCGGTGCTGTGGCGCGGCGGCGGGCCGGAAGGCCTGAGCGCGGAGCCGTTCGCGCCGTCGCGGGTGTTCTCGGCCGGCTTCGGCGCGGCGATGGTGTTCGCCGTGGCGGCCTTCGCCGGCTTCGAGACCGCGGCGGTCTACGGCGAGGAAGCGCGCGCGCCGCGGCGCACCGTGCCGCGCGCGCTGTTCGCGGCGATCCTCGCCGTCGCCGCGACCCTGGCCGGTTCGGCGTGGATGTTGATCGCCGCCTACGGCCCCGGCGAAATCGTCGCCGCGGCCGCGCGCGATCCCGGCGGGCTGTGGTTCTCGGCGGTGTCGCGCTTTCTGTCGCCGGACCTGGGCGCGGCCACGGCCGGATTGCTGCTGACGAGTCTGTTCGCGTCGATCGTCGGCCTGCAGAACGTGGTCTCGCGCTATCTCTACGCGCTCGGCCGCGACGGCGCGATCTGGCCGGCGCTGGCGCAGATGCATCCGCGCCAGGAGACGCCGTACATCGCCAATCTGGCGCAGGCGTCGGTGTCGATCCTGGCGCTGGCGGGATTGGGCTCGATCGAGAACGACCCGCTGCGCATCGCCTTGGGATCGGCCTCGGCGCTGGCGGTGATCGCGCTGCTCGGCGCGCAGATCTTGGTCAGCCTCGCGGTGATCGGTTACTTCCGCGGACGCGGCGGCGGCGCGTGGAGCACGCGGATCGCTCCGGCGGCGAGCGTGGCCGCGCTGTCGGCGCTGTTGTGCACGGTACTGGCCAACCTGCGCGCGCTGACCGGCGGCAGCGCGGCCGCCGTGTGGGCGATCGCGATCGCCTTGCTGGCGTTGGTCGCCGCCTGCGTGTTGCGCGCCTGGACGATGCGACGGCGCGACCCGGCCGCGTACGCGCGGCTCGGCGGCGGATAACGCGCGTCGCCGCGGCGTCAGCCGCCGCCGTACAAGCGTTCGGCGCGCTGGAACAGAATCCAGCTGGTGGCGATGTACTTGTCGCCGCCCTTGGGCCGGTTGCCGCGATGGGTGTGGGTGAACGCGGCCGGCGCGATCAGCAGGTCGCCGGCGCGCGGCGCGATCTTGCGGCGCTGGTAGAGGAACTCGGTCTCGCCTTCCTCGAAGCCGTCGTTGAGGTAGATCGTCCACAGCACGTGGCGGTGCAGGGTGTCGGCGTGCGGGTCGCGCGGGTACAGCTCGCAATGCCAGTAGGGATACCCGCCGCGGCCGTCGGTGTAGCGCTGCAGATTGATCGCGCCGGGACGGAACACGGTCTGCGCGACCGGCGCGAGCTGGCTGTCGTCCATCTGCGCCATGCGCTCGGCGGTGAGGCGGTGGCGCTTGCCGTCGGCGTCGGGCGCTTCCAGCATCAGCGGCGCGATCAAGGTGTGCGGATAGCGGCGCAGGTACTGCAGCAGGCCGCGGAACACCGCCAGATTCAACGCCACTTCGATGTCTTTCCAGCCTTCGCGCCCGGTGATGGTGAGGTCGCGGCTGTCCTTCAGATCCGGCATTACTCCGCCGCCGACGCGGCCGGGTTCGCTCTCGCGGCTGGCGTCGAAACGCCGCACCAGCTCGGCGCATTGCTCGCGGCTCAGCGCCTGCGGATAGACCTCGATGAAATCGTCGCCGCCGTGGGCGGCGGCGGGCAGGGCGTCGCGGACGGCGTCGGGTGCGGAAGACATGGGACCAACCTGAAGAGACGGAGCGGGTAAGACACAAACGCGCGCGGGCGGCGTTTCCCCATCCTCGCACGCGCGATGAGGTTGCGAAAACGCAACGCGGCCGGCGCGCGTAGGCGCGAGCGTGCGTGAGCGCCGGCGAAGCCAAGCGCGGCGCGCATGCGCGGGTGCGACGGCGACAAGCTGAGTGGGGGAATCGCGCGCTTCGCGTGTTAGCGGCGCGTTACGGGGGCGCAACGTTTCGTCGCGCCGGCGCCGGCCAAATGCGATCGCGCGCCGGCGAATCGCTTTCGGATCAATCGCTTGCGAAGTTGGCACGGGATTGGCGTGGGGAATCTCCGCCGGCCGCGCCTGCCCCGCATCCGGTGTTTCGAGCATCCCCCGTCTCGGAGTCCGCCATGTCCGCCGCCCTCGCCCGCGTCGCCGCCGTTCGCGCCGCCCCGTTCCGCCGCCGCCGCGCGCTGGCGTTCGCCGCGCTCGCGTTCGCCTGCGCCGCCGCCCTGCCGGGCGCGCGCGCGGCCGAACCCGGCGCCGACACCACCGTGGTGATCGCCCGCACCGTCCATCCGCGCATCGCCTATCGCGCGTTGCCGGCGCAAGACAACCCGGTGCGCACCGAGGCGACGACGTTCCCGGGCCAGGTGTTCCACGCCACCCTCGACCGTTCGCTGGCGCCGTTGCTCGACGACGCCGCGCTCGGCCAGCACGGTTCCGGCGGCATCGGCGTCGGCGCGGCCACCGACGCGGTGACCGGCCTGCTGGTGCCCGGCGCCGGCCTCGGCGCGGGCAACGCGCTCGGCGGGCCGGCCGCGTCGGCGCCGCTCGGCGCGAGCGCCAGCGTCGGCGGTGCGGTGATCGGCGCGACCGCGGGCCTGGGCGACACGATCACCGGTGCGGTGATGCAAGCGGTGATGCCGGCCGCCGCGCCGCCGGGGAGCGGGCGGTGAACGCGCGCGCCCGTCCGTTGCGGCATGCGCCGCTGTGGTTGATCGCGTGCTTGCTGGCGACCGCGGTGGTCGCCGACGGCCGCGCGCAGCCGCCGCTCGACAGCGCCCGCATCGGCGCCGCCGGGCGCGGCCTCGACGGCCGCGCGGCGATCAATCAGGCCGCCGGCGCCGGCAATGCGCAGGCCAATCAGGCCGCGCTGTCGCTGTCCTCCGACGGCGCCGCGTTCGCCGCCGCGCGCGCCGACCAACGCATCGACTCGTCCGCGGCCCTCGCCGCCGCGCGCCGCGCGCAAGCGCGCATCGACGCCGGCGCGTTCGCCGACGCCCACGGCTTGCTGCAACTCAATCAAAGCGCCGGCGCCGGCAACGCCCAGCTCAACCAGTTCGCGCTCGCGCGCGGCGGCGGCGGCGCGCTCGACGACGCGGCCTTGGCGCAAGTCGCCGGCCCCGCGACCGCGCCGCTGGAAACCCGGCGCGCGCCGGGCCTGCGCGACGCCGCCATCGCCGACGACGCCTTCCGCGGCGGCCAAGGCGTGCTGCAACTCAACCAGACGGCGGGGATCGGCAACGCGTCGGTCAACGCCATCGTGCTCCGACTGCCGGGGAGCGCTCCATAACGACAACGGCGGAACGCAGTCGCGACACCCACCACCCTTCAGGAGAGAGACCATGAAAGCGCAACTGACCCTGCTCGCCCTCGCATTGGCCGTCGCCGCGCCCGCTTACGCCGAAGGCGACGACGCCCGCATCCACAGCGATACCTACGTGAGCAACCGCATCCACGTCGGCGGCCACGTCGAAGTGAAAGGCAAGATCCGCGTCGCGTCCGAATCCGCCGCGACCGTCGATCAGGACCAGAACACCCTGGCCAACACCTCGCTCGGCGACGGCGACCACGACGCCCGCATGGGCGGCAACGCGATGTCCAGCGCGCAGGGCAACATGGGCGCGAACATCGCCGCCGGCGTCGGCAACGCGCAGAGCAACGACACCGCGCTGTCGGCGGTGGACGGCGAGAAAGTGTTCGCCTCGGCGATGGTGTTCAACGATCAGAAGGCCGGCTTCAACTACGCCTATTCCAGCCAGCAGGACACCTATTACAGTGCCACCCTCGACGGCAACGCGCTGTCCAACGCCAAGGGCAACATCGGCGTGAACGTCGGCGCCGGCGTCGGCAACGCGCAGAGCAACGGCATGGCCGCCTCGGTCAACAGCTCCGGCACCATCGCCAAGGCCGCTTCCGACAGCGAGCAGCACAGCTGGCTCAACGAACTGGCCGCGGCCTGCGACCTGGACACCTTCGCCACCCTCGGCGGCAACGCGCTGTCGGGCGCGCAGGGCAACATCGGCGCCAACGTCGCCGCCGGCGTCGGCAACCTGCAACACAACGGCTTGTCGATCGCCACCGCGTCCTGCGGCAGCTGCCAATGACCCGCGCGCGGCCGCGGCGCGCGCCGCCGCGGCCCTGCGCATCCGAGCGGAACGAATCGGCTTGACGGAGAACTTCGATGAAACTCCAGCACTCCTTGTTGGCGCTCGCGCTCGCGGCCCTGGCCGGACCGGCCTTCGCCGAGGGCGACGACGCGCGCATCCACAGCGATACCTCGGTGAGCAACCGCATCCACGTCGGCGGCCACGTCAACGTGAAGGGCAAGATCCGGGTGGCGTCCGAATCGGCCGCGACCGTGGATCAGGACCAGACCACCGAAGCCAACGCCTCGCTCGGCGACGGCGACCACAGCGCGCATCTGGGCGACAACGCCTTGTCGAACGCGCAGGGCAACATCGGCGCCAACGTCGCCGCCGGCGTCGGCAACGCGCAGAGCAACGACACCGCGCTGTCGGCGGTGGACGGCGAGAAAGTGTTCGCCTCGGCGATGGTGTTCGACAAGCAGTCCACCCTCGCCAACTACGCCACCACCAACACCGACGAGACCTTCTACCGCGCCACCCTCGACGGCAATGCGCTGTCGAACGCCAAGGGCAACATCGGCGTCAACGTCGCCGCCGGCGTCGGCAACGCGCAGAGCAACGGCATGGCCGCTTCGGTCAACAGCTCCGGCACCGTGGCGCTGGCGACCTCCGACAGCGAGCAGCACGCCTTGTCGAACCTGCTCGACAGCGACGGCCGCCGCATCAGCCTGGATCTGTACGCCTCGCTCGGCGGCAACGCGCTGTCCGGCGCGCAGGGCAACATCGGCGTCAACGTGGCCTCGGGCGTGGGCAATCTGCAGCACAACGGCCTGGCGATCGCCACCGCCTCGTGCGGCGCCTGCGCACCGCCGCCGCCCCCGCCGCCGACCTGCACCCATTGCGGCGACTGACCTCCCCCGCCGCACCGCGATGGCCGCGCGTCGGCCATCGCGGCCTTCCGAGATCCATTCGCCGACCGATGCCGCCATGCACGCGACCGCCTCCCTCGCTTTGTCGCTCGCCCTCGCTCTCGCCGCGTGCGGCGGCGCGCGCGCGCAGAGCGCGGTCTCGCCGGGCGAGCGCTACAGCGCGGTCGATCTGACCCGGCTCACCGGCGCGACCGCCACGCCCGTGGTCAAGCCGATGCGCACCCTGCGCGACCTGCGTTACCGCGAACTGCTGCGCCAGCGCTACGACTTCAGCTGCGGCTCGGCCGCGCTGGCCAGCCTGCTGCACTACGGCTACGGCCTGGACGTGGACGAACCGGCGCTGATCGAAAAGATGATGGTCGGCGTGGACCCGCACGAAGTGGTGCGCAACGGCTTCTCGATGCTCGACATGAAGCGCTACGTCGAAGGCATCGGCCTGCGCGCGCACGGCTTCCGCATCGACGCCGACGCGCTGTACCGCTTGCAGATGCCGGTGATCGCCCTGCTCGACATCCGCGGCTATCGCCATTTCGTCGTGGTCAAGGGCGCGGCCGGCGGACGCGTGTTCGTCGCCGATCCCGCGCTGGGCCACCGGGTGATGCCGGAAGCCGAATTCGTGCGCGGCTGGAACGGCATCGTCCTGGCCGTGGTCGGCGATAAGCCGATGCGCGCCGATTCGTATTTGGTCGGCGACCGCAGCTCGCCGGCGCTGCGACGCCGCGGCGACGCGCTGGAACGCGCCACCGCCGCGCCGCGCGCGGTCGAGTACACGCTGTCGCTGTACGACCTGTTCTGAACCGCAACGTCCGAACCGCAATGAAGAGCTTCGTTCGAGGTGCCCGATGAACCGCCCATCACTCCCCCGTGCCCTGTTCTCGGCCCTCGCGGCAGCGGCGGCCGCGGTCCAACCCGCGGCCGCCCTGCCACCCTTGCGCGCGCAGATCGTCGACGACGCCACCTTGGCCACGCTCAACGGCCGCTACTACGACGCGCACATGCTGATCGGCCTGCGCGTGGATCTGATCTCCAGCGTCGCCACGCCGCAGCAAGGCGCGGCGATGGCCAGCGGCTCGCTGCTGGTGCTGCGCGACGGCAACGGCTTCAGCGTCAGCACCGATGCGCGCAGCAGCGCGGCGGCCGGCGCCGATGTCGCCGACGCGAACGCCAACGCGAGCGGCGCCGAAGCGGTGCGCCTGCAAGGCATCGGCCAGATCGCGCAGATCGCCGGCGACGGCAATCGCCTGTCGAATCTGGCCGCGATCGAATTCGTCGATCCCGCGCGCGCCGATCGCGACGCGGCCGGTTTCAACGGCCAGACCCACAGCGACAGCGCCGCCGGCGGCGTGCGCGCGCAGGTGACCTTCCTCGACGGCGGCGCGACGCTGGGCGTGCAGGCGCCGGGCGTGTCGCTGCAACAACGGCTCGACGGCGGCGCGCTCGGCGGCATCGCCCAGAGCGGCCGCATCGCCGGCGACGGCGTGGTCGCCGGCAACCGCCTGCAACTGCAGATCGTGACCGCGGCGATGACGCCGCAGATGACCCGTCAACTCGGTTTGCAGCAGGCGCTCGACGGCCTGCGCGGACTGCCGCGCTGACATCCGCCGTACCGCTGGCAAGGAGGCACGATCATGCGCGTCGCTCCGCTGTCCCTCGCTTTGGCCTTGGCGCTGAGCGCGCCGGCCCGCGCCGACGAAGCAACGCCGGCGCCATCCGAATTCAAATCGCTGCACCAGCGCATGCTCGACATGAGCCGCGAACTGGCCGAGCAGCGCGCGCAGATCCAACGCCTGAGCGAGGAAGTCGACCGGCTCGAACTGGCCCAGCGCGGCCGCGGCCTGGATGCGCCGCAGAACGACACCGCCGCCGCCGCGCCCGACGGCGCCCAGCAAAGCGTGCCGCGCGATGCGCGCGAACTCGCCGAAGACGCGCGGCGCAAGGCCGCGGACAAGGACGGCGCGAGCGGCGAGCCGATCCAGGTCGGCCAGGCCCAGCGCGAGGAGGACGCACAGCGCCGCGAGCAGGAAAAAGCGCTGGTGGTGCGCGAACACGCGCCGCTGTTCGAGCGCAAGTTCACCCTCGACGCCGGTTTCAGCTACAGCTACTACGACCGCCGCCAACTCGCGCTCAGCGGCTTTCTCGCGCTGGACGCGATCTTCCTGGGCAGCATCAACCTGGATCAAACCAAGGCCAGCATCGGCACCTTCGAACTCAGCGGCCGCTACGGCCTCACCGACCGGCTCAGCATCGAGGCCACGTTGCCTTACGTCTACCGCGATTCGCGCTTCGTCAGCGGCGGCGCCGGCGGCGCGTCGAGCGTGGTCAGCGAAGTCAGCCTGCGCTCGCAAGGCTTGGGCGACGCCAGCGTGGCGGCGTACTACCAGTGGGTGAAGGAATCGCAGCGCTGGCCCGACATCGTCACCAGCCTGCGCGTGCGCGCGCCGACCGGGCGCGATCCGTTCGGGCTCAAGCTGGTGCAGCCCGACGGCAACAACAACAACCTCAACATTCCCGAAGACCTGCCGACCGGTTCGGGCATGTGGGCGGCGACGTTCAACGTCTCGGCGCTGCGCACCTACGACCCGGTGATCCTGTTCGGCAACATCGGCTACACCTACAACCAGCCGGCCAACTTCGACGACATCTCGCCAGTGGCCGAACAGGTCTCGCCCGCGCGCGTGGCGCTGGGCAACACCGTGCAGCTCAGCGGCGGCCTGGCGATCGCGCTCAACGACCGTTCCGCGGTGAGCTTCAGCGTCGCCACCGCCGCCACCGGCGCCACCCACACCACCGCGCCGGGCGGGCCGAAGCGGCGCGTCGCCGGCAGCTCCAGCAATTCCACCACGCTCAACATCGGCGCCAGCTACGTGCTGCCTTCGGGCTGGACCTTCAACGGCCAGATCGCCGCGGGCCTGACCCCCGACGCGCCGAATTTCGTGTTCTCGCTGCGCGGCTCGCGCTCGTTCTGAGCGCGCCGCGCGGCTTCGTTTACGGGAGTGGCGTCGCGCTGTGCCCGGGGACGGGGCGGAAATGTCCGCCCCGGTCTTTTCGCCGCGCGCTCAGGCCTGGGCTTCTTCGTTCAGCGCTTCTTCGCTGCCGCGCATCGCCAACCGCTGCATCAACCGATACAGCGTCACCCGCGACACGCCCAATTCGCGCGCCGATTCGCCCAAGCGCCCGCGGTTGCGCTGCAGCGCGCGTTCGATCGCCTCGCGGGTGGCGACGTCGCGGGCTTCGTCGAGGGTCATCGGCGCGCCGACGACGGCGTCGCCGATGTGCAGGTCGGCGGCGGTGAGGTAGCGGCCTTCGGCCATGACCACGGCCTGGCGCACGCGGTTGATGAGTTCGCGCACGTTGCCCGGCCAGTCGTGCCGGTGCAGCGCGAGCCGCGCGCACGGCGAGAAGCCCTTGATGCCGCGCGAGGTTTCCTGGGCGTAGCGTTGCAGGGCGTGGTCGGCGAGCAGGTCGATGTCGCCGCCGCGTTCGCGCAGCGGCGGCTGGCGCAGGCGCAGCACGCACAGGCGGTGGTAGAGGTCGGCGCGGAACTTGCCGTCGGCCACGGCTTGGTCGAGGTCGTGGTGGGTGGCCGAGACGATGCGCACGTCGACCGCGACTTGCTCGTGGCCGCCGAGGCGCTCGATCGTGCCTTGCTGCAGGAAGCGCAGCAGCGAGGCCTGGCTGTCCAGCGGCAGGTCGCCGATTTCGTCGAGGAACAAAGTACCGCCGTGGGCCATCTCGATCCGGCCGAGCTTGCGTTGCTGCGCGCCGGTGAAGGCGCCGCGCTCGTAGCCGAACAGTTCCGACTGGACCAGATTGTGCGGAATCGCGCCGCAGTTGATCGCCACGAACGGCTGGCGCGCGCGGTGCGAGTGGCGGTGCACCGCCATCGCCGCGAGTTCCTTGCCGGTGCCGGTTTCGCCGGCGATGAACACCGGCGCGTCGGTGCCGGCGGCCTTGTGCAGGCCGCGGCACAGCGCGCGGATGGGTTCGCTCTCGCCGATCATGCCGTCCAGGCCGGTCTCGCCCGGCGCGCCGTGCGCGTCGGCGCCGCAGGCCAGCGCGGCCATGCCGTAGGCGTGGCCGATCACGGTGTGCAGCACCGCTTCGGGGCACGGCAGGGTGACGTAGTCGTAGCAGTAATCGCGGATCAGCCGGCGCGCGGCCTCGTGTTCGAGCTGGGCGGCGGCGACGCCGGCGATCCAGCCGGCGTTGTGCGCGGCCAGGGCCGGGCCGAGTTCGTCCAGGTCGCGCGCCTCGAAGCCTTCGCGCAGGTCGATCAGCACCGCGTGCGGCAGGCGCGGGCTGGATTGCAGCTGGCGCAAGGCGGCGCGCGCGTCGTGGGCGCGGCGCAGCGACCAGCCCAGGTTCTGCAGCGGGGCCAGCGCGTGCATGCGGCCGGCGCCGCCGGGGCTGAGGTAGAGCAGTTCGCGGGCGCCGTCGGCGCGCGCGGGCGGCCGCACGGCGGGCGACGCGGAGGCGTGGCGATACGCCAGATCGCTGCGGATCCCATTGGCCATGTGCGTGTCCCCGCGGCGCTAAAAATGCGCAATCGATCTCAGTTCTTACTCCAACGCAACGGCCTGCGGAAGCCGGCCACCGACGGCCGGTCGCGCCGGCGCGGTGCGTTTTAGCGCGCGCCCGCGGCGGGGGCGCGGCGGACGCCAGATGTTGGGGCGAACGCGCGCGGCGGGCGCATTGGATCGTGGCAATCCCAGCGCCGGGTTCTGCGTCGCGGGGGCGGGGAACGCGCCCGCCGCGCCGCGGGATCGGCGGAAAACGCAGCGAATGCGCGGCGCCGGCGCGAACCGGCCGCCGCGCGGATCGCGGTTTACGGCTGCTCGCTGTCGAACTCGTGGTGATAGCGCACCGCGGCCTCGACTTCGTTCTTGCTGCCGAGGAACACCGGCACGCGCTGATGCAGGCCGGTCGGCTGCACTTCCATCATGCGCTGGCGGCCGGTGCTGGCGGCGCCGCCGGCCTGTTCGACCAGCATCGCCATCGGGTTGGCTTCGTACATCAGCCGCAGCTTGCCGCCCTTGTCGGCGCACTTGGCGTCGAGCGGATAGCTGAAGAGGCCGCCGCGGGTCAGGATGCGGTGCACGTCGGCGACCATCGAGGCCACCCAGCGCATGTTGAAGTCCTTGCCGCGCGGGCCTTGCTTGCCGGCCAGCAGGTCGGCGACGTAGCGCTGCATCGGCGGCTGCCAGTGGCGCTGGTTGGACATGTTGACCGCGAATTCCTGGGTGTCGGCCGGAATCTGCATGTCGCGCGTGGTCAGCACGAAGCTGCCGACTTCGCGGTCCAGGGTGAAGGCGTGGGTGCCGTTGCCGATGGTCAGCACCAGCATGGTGCTGGGGCCGTAGGTGGTGTAGCCGGCGCAGACCTGTTCGGTGCCGGCCTGGAGGAAATCCTTGTCCTCGGCCTGGGTCACGCCGTCGGGCGCGCGCAGCACCGAGAAGATCGTGCCGACCGAGATGTTGACGTCGATGTTGGACGAGCCGTCGAGGGGATCGAACAGCAGCAGGTAATTGCCGCGCGGGTAGACGTCGGGGATCGGGTGCGAGGTGTCCATCTCCTCCGAAGCCAGCCCGGCGAGGTGGCCGCCCCAGGCGTTGGCTTCGAGCAGGATCTCGTTGCTGAGCACGTCGAGCTTCTTCTGCGCTTCGCCCTGGATGTTGCCGGTGCCGGCATCGCCGAGCACGCCGCCGAGGGCGCCCTTGCCCACCGCGATGGAGATCGACTTGCAGGCGCGCGCGACCACTTCGATCAGCAGGCGCAGGTCGGCGTTGATGCGGCCGGCGCGTTGTTCTTCGATCAGGTAGCGGGTCAGGGAGATGGCGGAGCTGGGCGTGAGAACGGCGGACATGGACTCGGGCGCTGGCGGCGAGGGGGCGCCATTGTCGCCGATGTCGGCGCTGCGCCGCTGTGCGCGGGCGCCAGCGCGTTCAGTTTGAGCCGGGCGCGGGGGCGTCGAAACGGCGCACCTGGCTGAAATAGAAGGCGCTGTTGTACCAATCGACGAAGCGGCCGGCGTACTCGCCGGCCTGCGGATGCGGCGCGGCGACCTCGATCCAGTACCACGATCCGGCCTGCGGAAACCCGCCCAGGTCGGCGACGAAGACCGTGGCCTGGGCGCGGTCCGGGTCGAGGTCGAAATCGACGGCGGCGTGCAGCACCCGGCGGCCGCGCGGGCCGTCCAGGCGCACCGTCACCGGCCGCGCGGACAGCGCCGGGCGCGCCGGGGCCGCGGTCACTGCCGCGCGGCCGGCGCCGCCGCGTCGCTGGCGCGCACCTGCAGCGAATCGACTTCGCGGCGCAGATGGCGCTCGGTGACGCCGAAGGCATGGGCGATCTCGCGCTGGTCGATGCCGGCGCGCAGCGCGGCGCGGATCGCGACCCGGCGCAGGGCCACGAACACGCCCCAGGCCGAGGGGATTTCGATGGTGCCGGCGGCGCTGGCGCGGTCGAGCAGGCGCCGGTGCGCGGACGCGTCCAGCTCCAGGCCCAGGCGCGCGGCGCAGGCGTTGCGGCCGCGCGGCAGGTAGACGCGGCGGCCGCCGTGGCGGTGCACCAGCCGCAGCATCGCGGCGAAGCCGCACGACTGCGCGACCTCCGCCGCGACCCACGGCAGCGCCGCCAGCACTTCGATGCGGTGCGATTCGCAGAACGCGCTGAGGGTGTCGAAATCGTCGCTGTCCGGCGCCGGCAGGCCGGCGAAACAGGGCGGAGCCGCGCTGGCGGCGGTGGGAACGGGCGAGGCGTGCAGGTTCATGCCCCGGATGAACGCGCCGGCGGCGGCGACGTGAACGGCGCGGCGCCGATGCGGCGGACCGCGTTCGCCATGGCGGCGCGCGCGGCCCCGGGCTAGGTTCGCCGCGCGGCATTCCGCCGCGGATTCCGGAGCGCAGCCATGCCGTACACGATCGAGTTCTGCAACACGCCGCTGACGATCCCCGAGCGCCGCTGGGGCCAGGCCGACAACGTGCCGCCGCTGGACGGCGACACCCAATCCACGGTCCAGTTCACCGCGTTCTCCTCCTGCATCGGCATCTGCGCGCGCAACGAGAACGGCGCGCGGGTGATCGGCATCCACCTCAGCGTGACCGACGATCAGGGCAACGTGTTCGCGGTCAACGACGTGCCCACGGTCAGCGAAATCCTGCAGACCTGGGGCTACGACCCGCTCACCGTGTTCGTGATCGGACAGGCGCAGGTGTGGCAGGAGAGCGTGCCGCAGGCCTATGCGGCGCTGCTGGCCTCGCTCGGCCAGCCGCAGGTCTACAGCTACGGCGACGGCACCTACGGCGCCGGACTCAACCCCGCCAACGTGCTGGTGCCGACCTACGCGGAGTGAGCGCGGCGGGCGCCGTCGCAGGCGGCGCGAGCGGACGGGCTACCATGCGCGCATCGCTCGCTCCCCGCCGCTTCCGCCGCCGCCCGTGTCCGCCGCTCCGCGCAAAGTCCTGCACGTCGACATGGACGCGTTCTACGCGTCGGTCGAACAGCGCGACGACCCGTCGCTGCGCGGCCGCCCGGTGGTGGTGGCCTGGCGCGGCGCGCGCTCGGTGGTGTGCGCGGCCAGCTACGAAGCGCGGAAGTTCGGCGTGCGCTCGGCGATGCCGGCGGTGCGCGCGGAGCGGCTGTGCCCGCAAGCGGTGTTCGTGCCGCCGGATTTCCTGCGCTACAAGGCGGTCTCGCGTCAGGTGCGCGAGATCTTCGCCCGCCACACCGATCTGATCGAACCCTTGTCGCTGGACGAGGCCTATCTCGACGTCACCCAGACCAAGACCGGCCTGCCCTCGGCCACCGCCACCGCGCAGGCGATCCGCGACGCGATCCGCGAAGAGACGCGGCTCACCGCCTCGGCCGGCGTCGCGCCGAACAAGTTCGTGGCCAAGATCGCCTCGGACTGGAACAAGCCCGACGGCCTGTTCGTGGTCAAGCCGCATCAGGTCGAAGCCTTCCTCGCGCCGCTGGCGGTGGGGCGGCTGCCGGGCGTGGGCAAGGTGATGGAGCGCAAGCTGGCCGAACTGGGCGTGGCCACGGTCGCCGATCTGCGCGCGTTCGGCGGCGAGGAGCTGCAGCAACGCTTCGGCCGCTGGGGCCGGCGCCTGCACGAGTTGGCCTACGGCATCGACGAGCATCCGGTCGAACCCGAACGGCCGACCTTGCAGATTTCCTCGGAAGACACCTTCGAGCGCGACGTGCCGCTGGAACGCACCGAGGACGAGATCCGCGGCTTGGCCGGCAAGACCTGGGCGGGCTATCGGCGCGAATTGCAGCGGCATCCCGGGCGCATCGCGCGGACCGTGGTGCTCAAGCTCAAGACCTCCGACTTCCGCATCCTCACCCGCAGCCTGACCCCGCCGCAGCCGCCGGGGAGCGAGCGCGAGCTGGCGGACATCGCGTGCGGGTTGCGGGCTCGGGTCGAGCTGCCGGTGGAGACGTTGTATCGCTTGGTCGGCGTGGGCTTGTCGGGCTTCGCCGAAGAGGGCGAGGCGTTGGCGCAGTCGGATTTGTTCGCCGCGTCGTTCGAGTCGAATGCGATGGCGATGGAGGACGAAGAGGACGAGTGACGCGGGGTTTGCGTTATTCGTCGTGGTTGGGTTGGCGCGGTCGCAGCTCGCGCAGCTCCTACAGGGGCTGCGGCCGGTTTCGTATCCGACTGTAGGAGCTGCGCGAGCTGCGACCGCGCCAACCCAACTACGACGAACCCCCCGCCACCGCCGCGCTCAACCCTGCGCGAACTCCTCTTCCATCCGCACCACATACCGCACCGCCTCCACTCGCACCGCGCGCAACGGCGCTTCCAGTTCGCGCGCCGCCTCGCTCCACTGCGGCGACTGGCATTGCAGGTTCAGGCAGCCGAAGCGCCGCGCCGCGGCCATCGCCTGACGCAGCAACGCGGTCTCCACCCCGCGCTCCAGCCACGGCTCGCGCACGTAGGGATCGTCGAGCTGCAGGCAATACGCGCGTTCCAGCATCGAGAAGCCGGCGGTGGCGCTGGCGTAGCCGACGACGTCGCCGTCGGCCTCGGCCAGCCACGCCCAGGCGCCGAACGGCGGCTCGAACAGCACCTCCATCAGCTCCAGCGCGTCGCTGCGCGGCGGGCCGTAGGGGCGGCGCTCGAGCGCGCGGCGGTCGGCGTGCTCCTGGCACAGCGCGATCAGGGTCGCGGCGTCGGCGCGGGTCACCGCGCGCACGGTCAGGCCGGCAGCGGGCGCGGCGGCGGGGTCGGAACGGGTCACGGCGAGCTGGGGGTTCATCGCGGATTTCCGGTAAGCGGCGGGTGAGGGACGCGGCGACGCGGTAGCATCCAGGCCGGAGACCGCGGACGCGGCGGACTTCGGAGCGGGCGCGAGCATCCTGCGCGCCGGCTTTTAAGAACTTTTTAATCGTGCCGCCGCACAGTGCGCCGGGACGATGCGGCCGAATGCCGCAACCCAATGCCGCAACACCAAGACGCGACCGGGCGATGAACATCCTGCTGGTGGAAGACGACGCGATGCTGGCCGAGGCCGTGCGCACGGGCCTGAGCGACGACGGCTGGCGGGTCGACTGGGTGGCCGACGCGCCGCTGGCCAAGACCGCGCTGGTCGATCACGACTTCGACGCGGTCGTGCTCGACCTCGGCCTGCCCGGCGGCTCCGGCCTGGGCGTGCTCAGCGCGCTGCGCAACCGCTACGACGCCACCCCGGTGCTGATCGTGACCGCGCGCGACAAGCTCAGCGAGCGCATCGCCGGGCTCGACGCCGGCGCCGACGACTACATCGTCAAACCCTTCCAGCTCGACGAACTGTGCGCGCGGCTGCGCGCGGTGATGCGGCGCAGCCAGGGCCGGGTCTCGCCGGTGCTCAGCTGCGGCGCCGTGGTGCTCGACCCGGCGCGGCGACTGGTCACCCGCGACGGCGAGCCGGTCACGCTCAGCGGCCACGAGTTCCGCACCCTGATGCTGCTGCTGGAACGCCAGGGCCGCGTGGTCACCCGCGAGCAGCTGGAAGAATCGGTGTACGGCAGCTCCGGCACCATCGAGAGCAACACCATCGCGGTGTACGTGCACCAGCTGCGGCGCAAGCTCGGCGAGCAGTTGATCGTGACCGTGCACGGCTACGGCTACCGCGTCGGCGGCGGCCCGAATTGAGCGCGCGGCGATGAGCGCGATCGACGGCCGCGACGCCGCGCCCGAGCGCCCGAGCGAAGGCCCGGAGCGCTGGCGCGCGGGCGCGGCGCGGCGCGAGAGCTGGCGCGAACGCTGCCGCCGCTCGCGCGAATTCCCGGCCGGCCGCTCGCTGCGCTGGAAGCTCACCTGGGTGCTGTTCAAGGCGGTGCTGCTGGCGTGGTTCGTGTGGCTGAGCTGCCAGATCTGGCAACTCGGCCGCGAGCGCACCGGCATGCTCGACCACTCCCTGCGCGAGATCGCCGAGCAAGTGCTCGGCTCCATGCCCGAAGGCCTGGAACGCTTGCCCTCGCGCGATCCGCGGCGGGCGACCGTGCCGGTCCACGCCGACCAGAAGATGAGCTTCCAGGTGTGGGCGCAGGGCCGCAACGTGGTGTATTCGGCGGCCGCGCCGCTGCAGCCGCTCAATCCCGAATTCAAGGACGGCTTCGCCCGCCGCGTCATCGACGGCGAGCGCTGGCAGGTCTACACCCTCAGCGATCCCAAGCGCGGGCTGGTGGTGCAGGTGGGCCGGACCAAGCGCATGGCGATCGAGGAACTGCGCGGCTGGATCCTCGGCAGCCTGCTCGCCGCGGCGCTGATCCTGGTGCTGTTCGCGCTGGCGACGTGGCTGGTGATCGGGCGCTCGCTGCGGCCGATCACCGCGCTGCGCCGCACTTTGCTGCAGCGCCAGCCGCTGGATCTCACGCCGCTGCCGACGCACGCCCTGCCCACCGAATTCCACCCGCTGGTGGAGGCCTTCAACGGCCAGCTCGAACGCGTCGACGCCGCCGTACAGCACGAGCGCCGCTTCATCTCCGACGCCGCGCACGAGTTGCGCACGCCGCTGGCGGTGCTGAGCACCCACGCCGAACTGGCGCTGCGCGCGACCACCCTGGAAGAGAAGAACGCCGCGCTGCGCAAGCTCAGCGCCGGCGTGCGCCGCAGCGCGCGCCTGTCGGAGCAACTGCTGGATCTGGCCCGGCTCGACGCCGGCGAGGAAAGCGTGCGGCTGGCGCCGGTGGACCTGTCGGACCTTGTCGTGCTGGTGATCCGCGACTTCGAGACCCTCGCGCGCGAGCGCCGCCAGCGCATCAGCCTGCGCGCCGGCCCGACCCGCTTGTCGGGCGATGTCGACCAGCTCGGCATCCTGCTGCGCAACCTGATCGACAACGCGGTGCGCCACGCCGGCGCCGACGGCCAGATCGCGGTGAGCTGCGCCACCGAAGCCGACGGCGCCGCGGTGCTGCGCGTGGCCGACAACGGCCCGGGCGTGGCGACGCACGATTGCGAACGCATCTTCGACCGCTTCTACCGCGCGCCGGGCAGCCCGGACGGCGGCAGCGGCATCGGCCTGTCGCTGGTGGCGCGGATCGCCCAGACCCACGGCGCGAAGATCGAATGCGGCCCGGGCCTGGAGCGCGGCGCCGACGACCCGCGCGGCGCGGGCTTCGGCTTCGAGGTGTGCGTGCGCTTCCCCCCGGTCTCCGCTTGATGCGCCCGTAAGCCCCTGTAGGAGCGACGCAAGTCGCGACCGCGAACCCGCAACTACGACGCAAGCCGTGGAGCATCGCGGCTAACCGGCGGCCGGCGCGGGCGGTTGCGGGTTCGCGGTCGCGACTTGCGTCGCTCCTACAGGCGGCACCCGTGCCTTCGCGGGAGCGTGTGCGGCGATTGCGCATTCGCCCTTCCCCCTCCCCTGCTGACAACAGGCTGGCAGCAGCCCCCGTCGATCCTGTGCCCCGACCACCCACACGCACGGGGATGCGATGGACGCCCACGGAATCGACGCGCTGCGACGGCGCATGCTGCAACTCGGCGCGGCCGCGCCCCTGGCCGCGTTCGCGGGCATCGGCCCAGCCGCCGCCGCTCCTGCCGACAGCGACGCGCGCGACGGCCGCCACGACTTCGACTTCTACTTCGGCCGCTGGAAAGTCGAGAACCGCCGCCTCGCCAAGCGCCTGGCTGGCAGCGACGAGTGGATCGAATTCGACGCCACCGACGAATGCAGTCCGATCCTCGGCGGCCTCGGCAGCGTCGACCGCTACCGCACCCAATGGAACGGCGGTATCGAAGGCTTCGCCCTGCGCCTGTACCGCCCGCAGACGAAGCAATGGCACGTGTACTGGGCCAGCGACCGCGACGGCGCGCTGGAGCCGCCGCTGATCGGCGGCTTCCGCGACGGCGTCGGCGTGTTCGAGGGCACCGAAGCGCACGAGGGGCGAATGCTGCCGTCGCGCGCGATCTGGTCGGACATCCGCGCCGACAGCGTGCGCTGGGAACAAGCGCTGTCGCCCGACGGCGGCCGCAGCTGGGAAACCAACTGGGTCATGCGCATGACCCGACTGGCTTGAACGAGGAGCCGCGACGATGAGCGACGAACACAAGGCCGCCGACGGCCGCCACGATTTCGACTTCCTGCACGGCCGCTGGCAAGTGCGCAACGAACGCCTGCGCCAACGCCTGAGCGGCAGCGACGATTGGGAGATCTTCCACGCCGCGCAAAGCTGCGAGCCGGTGCTCGGCGGGCTCGGCAACGTCGACGCCTTCGTCAGCGATTGGCGGCGGCCGGGCCAGCACGAAGACTTCCAGGGCATGACCCTGCGCCTGTTCGATCTGCAACGCCGGCACTGGAACATCTGGTGGGCCGGCAGCCACGACGGCGTGCTGGAGCCGCCGGTCGGCGGCGGCTTCGCCGACGGCGTGGGCACGTTCGAGGGCGAACTCGAACACGAAGGCCGGCCGGTGCGCGCGCGCTTCGTCTGGAGCGGGATCGGCGCGAACAGCGCGCACTGGCATCAGGAATTCTCCGCCGACGGCGGCGCCACCTGGGAAACCAACTGGCATATGTGGCTGCGCCGGCGCGACGAGCGCGGGCGCTTGCCGCACGACCACGCGGTGATCGAGTTGCGCCGCTACACGCTCAAGCCCGGGCGCCGCGACGAGCTGATCGACCTGTTCGAGCGCGAGTTCGTCGAATCGCAGGAAGCGGTGGGCATGCACCTGATCGGCCAGTTCCGCGAACTCGACGCCGCCGACCGCTTCACCTGGATGCGCGGCTTTGCCAGCCATGCGCTGCGCACCGAAGCCTTGCAAGGCTTCTACGGCGGCCCGACCTGGAAGCGCCATCGCGACGCCGCCAACGCGACCATGATCGACAGCGACGACGTGCGCTTGCTCAAGCCGGCGCGGCCGCAATCGATGTTGCCCGCGGCGGCGCGCGAACGCGCGCCGGTCGGCGCGCAAGCAGCGGACGCTGGCGTCGTCTGCATCGGCGTGTGCGAGTTGAACGCGCCGGCGCAGGACGGGTTCCTGGAACGCTTCGAGCGCGAATTCGCGCCGCTGCTGGCCGAGGCCGGGCTGGCGCCGCTGGGCGTGTACGTCAGCGACGACACGCCCAACGGCTTCCCGCGCCTGCCGGTGCGCGAGGGCGAACCGGCGCTGGTCTGGCTCGCGCGCTGCGACGACGCCGACGCGCCGCGGCGCTTGGCCGACCAGGCGCGTTGGCGGCAAGCGGTCGCCGATGCGCTGTTGAGCGATCTCAAGGCCGCGCCGCAGCTGTTGCGGTTGGCGCCGACCGCGCGCTCGGAGCTGCGCGGATGAGCCGCCGCGCGCTTGAGCGCGCGCGCGCGGCGCGGGATCATGCGGCATGCGCCGCGCCGACCGCCTGTTCCTGCTGATCCATGCCCTGCGCGGCCGCCGCCAGGCCATCACCGCCCAACAGCTGGCGCAGACGCTGGAAGTCTCGCTGCGCACGGTCTACCGCGACGTCGCCGACCTGCAGCGCTCGGGCGTGCCGATCGAGGGCGAGGCCGGCGTCGGCTATCTGCTGCGCAAGGGCGCGGACATTCCGCCGCTGATGTTCAGTCCCGACGAGCTCGAAGCCCTGGTCGTCGGCAGCCGCTTCGTGCGCGCGTTCGGCGGCGAGCGGCTGGGCCGCGGCGCCACCGCCGCGCTGCTGAAGATCGAAGCGGTGCTGCCGCCGGAGCTGCGCGAGCGCGCCGCGCGCACCCGCATCTTCGCGCCCGAGCTCGGCAACCGGGTCGAGGCCAGCGGCATCATCGACGCGCTCTACGCCGCGGTGCAGAACCGCCACGTGCTGCGGCTGACCTACCGCGACGGCGAGTCGCGCGCGAGCGAGCGCGAGATCGAGCCGCTGTGCCTGTCGTTCTGGGGCGGCAGCTGGACCTTGGGCGCGTGGTGCCGGCTGCGCGCGGACTTCCGCAGCTTCCGCCCGGACCGGATCGCCGCGCAGGCGGCGACCGGCGAGACCTTCGACGCGGACGAGCGGCGCGGGTTGGACGCGTATCTGCGCTCGGTCGGCTCGTCCTTGTCCGATCAGTTGTGAATCCGGCGGCGGCCGCGTGCCGGCCGCCGGATCGTTGCGCGGTTCGCCACGGGAACCCGTTGCGGCCGAGGCGGTCGAGTAGAAACGCTTCGGCGAACCCGGTGTAGACAGCCTCGCGCCCGCAACGGATTCACTGAATCCGCACCGCCTCCAGCCGCGCCAGCTTGTCCGGATTGCGCATGATGAAGATGTCGCGCAGCGCGCCGTCCTCTTCGTAACCGAAGCTGATCGCCGCCTCGATCTTGCCGGCGCGTTCGAGGATCACGCCGCGCGAGCCGTTGAGGTCGACGAAGGTCCAGCGGTCCTCGCGGCAGGCCGGATGCAGCACCGACTCGATGAAGCCCAGCACCGCGTCGCTGCCGTGGAGGGCCTGCGCGGCCGCGGTGGCCTTGCCGCCGCCGTCGGCGTGCAGGGCGATCTGCTGCGACAGCAGCGCCGCCAGCGGCGCGGTGCGGCCTTGCACGATCGCGGTCTCGAACGCGGCCAGCAACTGGTCTTGCTGCTCGGCCGGGGTGACGTGGCGGACCTTGGCCTGCTCGATGTTGCCGCGCGCGCGCTGCACCAGCTTGCGGCAGGCGGGCTCTTCGATCTCCAGGATCTTCGCCACCTCGGCATAGGGCTGATCGAAGATCTCGTGCAACAGATAGGCCGCGCGCTCCTTCGGCGTCAGCCGTTCCAGCAGCAGCAAGAACGCGGTGGACAGCGACGAGGCCAGGGTCCACTGCGCCTCGGGCTCGCTGCCGCCTTGCGCGAGCTCGGCCTGGATCGGCTCGGGCAGCCACGAACCGACGTAGTCGACGCGGGTGCGGTGGGCCGCGCGCAGCAGATCGATGCAGCGGCGGGTGCAGGCGGTGGTCAGCCACGCGGCGGGGTTGTCGACCGCGCCGCGCTCGGCGTCGCGCCATTTGAGGTAAGTGTCCTGGACCGCGTCCTCGGCGTCGGCGCGCGAGCCGAGGATGCGGTAGGCCAGCCCGGTCAGCATCGGGGCGTGCTGGGCGAAGAGGAGGTCGTCGTCGGTGGCGGTCATGGGGCGGGTTCGGGGGATGGCGGGAGAGGGTTATAGCTGGTTCGACGATCCACGCGGGGCGGGCGTGACATCGTTTCGGGGGTTCTTGGCTGGCTCGGCGGTGGAGGGTTCGCGGTCGCAGCTCACGCAGTTCCTACAACAGCCCCCTGTAGGAGCTGCGTAAGCTGCGACCGCGAAAACCAAACAACGACGCACCCCTTCAAATCACCCGCAACGTAATCGCCTTCAACACCGCCCGCGTCCGATCCCGCGTATCCAGCTTCTCCAAAATCACCGACACATAGTTCTTCACCGTCCCCTCGGCCAGGAACATCGCCTTGGCGATCTCCTTGTTCGAGTACCCGCCGGCCATCAACCGCAGCACCGCCACTTCGCGCTCTGTGAACAAGGCGCGCGGCGCGTCGTCGGCGTGGTAGCGGTAGCGCGCGCGCACCGGCTCGGTGCTGACCGGCTGCAGCAGGGTCTCGCCGGCGGCGACGCGGGCGATGGCGTCGCGCAGGTCTTCCGGCGCGGCGTCCTTGAGCAGGAAGCCTTGCGCGCCGGCCTCGGCGGCGCGCAGCAGCAGTTCGCTGTCGTCGAAGGTGGTCAGCAACAGCACCGGGGTGCGGTCGCCGCGCTCGCGCAGGGCCAGCAGCGCGTCGATGCCGTCCAAGCCGGGCATGCGGATGTCGCTGAGCACCACGTCCACCGGCGCAGCGGCGAGCTTGTCCAGCAGCGCCTGGCCGTCGTCGGCTTCGAAGACGATGGTCAGGCCCAGGCGTTCGAGCAAGGCGCGCAGGCCGGCGCGGACCAGGGCCTGATCGTCGGCCAGGGCGAGGCGGATCGGCGCGGCGCTCATGCCGGCCTCGCGACGGCCGCGAGTGCGGGACGGTGCAGCGGAAAACGGGCGTGGATGCGCATGGAGCCTTCGGGGCCGAGAGAGAAATGGAGTTCGCCGCCGGCCGCTTCGACGCGTTCGCGCATGCCCGACAAGCCGTTGCCTTCGCGCAGCGGCGCGCGCACGCGGCCGTCGTCGTCGATGCGCAGGTCCAGCGCGGCGCCGTCGCGGTGCAGGGCCACGCGCAGATGCGCGGCGTCGGCGTGGCGCGCGGTGTTGGTCAGCGCTTCCTGGACCACGCGCAGCAGGGTTTCGGCCAGGGCGGCGTCGGTGAGCTGCAGGTCGTCGTCCAGTTCCAGCGCCAGCGCCGGCTTGGGCAGCGGCGCGGCCAGCGCGCGCAGCGCGGTCGCCAGATCCAGCCCGCGCGCGTCGCGCAGCGCCTGGACCACGGCGCGGATGTCGCCGAGCAGTTCCCCGGCCAGTTGCTGCGCCAGTTGCACTTCGCGGCGCTGGCCCAGTTCGGGTTCGGCCGCCAGCGCGCGCAGGTTGAGCATCATCGCGGTGAGCTTGTGCCCGGCCACGTCGTGCAGCTCGCGCGCCATGCGCAGGCGCTCGGCGTCGCGCGCGCTGTCGGCGAGCAGGGCGCGGGTCGCGAGCAGGTCGGCGTTGACCAGGGCGAGGCGGTCGCGCGCTTGTTCGGCGCGGCTGGCGTAGTGCGCGACCAGCACGGCGAAGCCTTGGAAGCCGGCGAAGCACAGAGTGATGATGAGCGCGCCGCGCTGGCCGGCGGCGGACAGGATCAGGTACAGCGCCACGTCCAGCGCCGCCGCCAGCAGGATCGCGCGGCGCAGCGGATAGGACATCGCCAACTGCGCGACCAGGATCACCAGCAGCGCCGGCGCCGCGCCGCCGCGCGGGGCCAGCCAACACACCGCCAGCGCCGCGAGCGCCTGCAGGCAGAACCAAAAGCCGCGGCGCGCGCGCTGCGCGCCGAACAGTTCGTCGCCGAGGAAGGCGATCAGGAACGCGGCCATCACCGTCCACACCAGCGGCCCTTCGCTGCCGCGGTCGTAGGGCAGCGACAGCCCGACCGCGAGCCAGCACAGCACGGCCGGCAGGTTCAACGGATGCAGGATCGCGCGCAGCGGCGAAGAAATGGCCATGCCGCCATGCTGCGCGGCGGCCGCGGCGCTGGCAACGGGGCGGCGGCGGAAAGTGACTTCCGGCAGGTCGCATCGCGGCCCGGCGGGCGCGGCTTCGGCGCTGTCGCGGTCGGACGGCGCGGCCTCGCTTTGCCTCGCCGGTTCGGGCCGCCGGCGCGAACGGTCGCCGCCAAAGTCGCGGACGCATCGACGCGCAGCACATCGCCCTGCAAAAAGAAAGTGCACAGCGTTGAGGGCGCGATGCGATTTTGCGTTGCAACCGTGGCGGCGAAGCGCGCATCACAAGCAACGACCTCCCTCCTTCACGGCCGCCCGCATGAACCTGACCATTCCCCGCATCGCCGCACTGACCGCCGCGCTGTCCGCGGCCGCCGCCGTCCACGCCGCCGAGCCCGCGCCGGCGGCCAAGGGCGCGGACATGACGTGCTTCGTCGGCGCGTACCGTCTCGACGACGGCGGCTCGGTCACGCTGGGCCGCATCGACGATCCCGCCGCGCTGCGCTGGCGCCTGCTCGACGGCCGCACCGGCAAGCTGGTGCGCAAGGACGGCGCGCTGGTCAGCACCGGCGGCTGGGGCGATCGCGCCGACGGCGTGAAAGTCGAATTGGGCCAGTGCGGCGAACCGATCGTGTTCGAAGGCCATCGCGGCGAACGGATCAAGTTCGACATCGTCGACACCGCCTTCGAAGGCGCCGGCGTGAAGCTGCGCGGCCGCCTGGTGTTGCCGGCCGGCCGCGACAAGGTGCCGGTGGTGGTGATGGTGCACGGCTCGGAGAACTACTCCGGCGTCGACCTGTATTACCAGCAGCATCTGTTCCCGACCGAGGGCGTGGGCGTGTTCGTCTACGACAAGCGCGGCACCGGCGGTTCCACGGGCAAGTACACGCAGAACTTCCACGAACTCTCCGACGACGCTGCGGCGGCGTTGCGCGAGGCGCAGCGCCTGGGCGGCGAGCGCGTGAGCAAGATCGGTTACCTCGGCGGCAGCCAGGGCGGCTGGATCGCGCCGCTGGCGGCGAGCAAGACGCCGCAAGCCCAATTCGTCGAAGTCGGTTTCGGCTTGGCCGACGGCGTGCTGGCCGAGGATCGCGATCAGGTCGTGCTGGACCTGCGCGCGGCCGGTTTCGGCGATAAGGCGACGCTGCGCAAGGCGCGCGAACTCACCGACGCCACCGGCCTGATCGCGTCGAGCAACGGCGCGCGCGGCTGGACCGAGTTGGACGCGGTGCGCAAGAAGTACGAGAAGGACACCTGGTGGAAGTCGGTCAAGGGCGAATACAGCGGTCTGGTGGCGACCCACACGCGCGACGAGGTCATGGCCGAGTTCAAGAAATACGATTACGAAGTGAGCTGGGACTACGACCCGATGCCGGTGCTGCGCACGCTCAAGACTCCGCAGCTGTGGGTGCTCGGCGGCGACGACATCGAGGCGCCGTCGGAGGAAACCCAAAAGCGCCTGACCGCGCTGGGCCGCGCCGGCCGTCCGATCACCACCGTGGTGTTCCCGCAGGCCGATCACGGCATCCTGGAATTCGAAAAGGACGCCAAGGGCGAGCGCACGCACACCCGCACCGCCGACGGCTATCTGCGCATGCTGTTGGACTGGATCAAGCGCGGCCAGCTCGACGGTTGGCCGTACGGCACGGCGAAGCAGCTGGCCGGGCCGAAGTGATCGCGCAGTCGCGCGATAGCGTAGCGATCGATATCCCTCGCGCGATTCGCGCAAGGGATATCGGGGCCGAAGCGCTCGGCCTTCGATAGAAAGCGTTCGGGCTGAAGGCCCTCCCATCCGGCGGCTACGGTGGCCGCCGCGGTGGGAGGGCCTTCATGCACGCGATCCGGCGCCGCGCGCAATTTCCCAGAAATGCAGGGAAAAACATCGAGGCGCGACGCCGCTCGCGCGAGCGAACGACGCCGTGACGCCGTCTTGCAGTTCCGCGACAAGCGTGATGCCGAATCGTCATGACGACCTTCCGCATCGTCCAGCGCGCTTTACGAACCGGTAACCGCCGCTTTACACCCCGCCGCGCGCAATCCACTAGAACGACTGCTCCCACCCAATGCAGGAGCAGCCCCATGCGCATCACCATCATCGGCGCGGGTTTCAGCGGCAGCGCGTTGGCCGGCGAACTGGCGCGCAGCGCCGGTCCCGGCGTGGAGTTGTGTCTGGTCGGACAACCCGAAAGCTACGGCCGCGGTGTGGCCTACGGCGAAGCGCGGCCGGAGCATCTGCTCAACGTGCGCGCCAGCGATCTGGGCGCCACGCCCGACGCGCCGGGCGGTTTCGCCGACTGGCTCAACCTCACCGACCGCGCGCGCGGCAGCTATCTGCCGCGGCTGTTGTTCGGCGAATACCTGCATGCGCAGTTGCAGGCGGCGGTGGCCGGCAGCACCGCCGGCTTCAGCCAGATCCGCCACGAAGCCATCGCGGTGGAGCGCGCGTCGGCGGGCTTTCGCGTGCATCTGGCCGATGGCAGCGATTTCCTCAGCGACAAGGTGGTGCTCGCGGTCGGCGCGTTGCCGCCGCAACCGCTGGCGGGCGTGGGGCCGCGCTTGGCGGTGCATCCGAGCTACATCGGCTGGCCGTGGCAGGACGGCGCCATCGACGCGATCGCGGCGGATGCGCGGCTGTTGATCGTCGGCACCGGCCTGACCATGGCCGACACCGTGGCGACGCTGCACAAGCGCGGCCATCGCGGCCCGATCCTTGCGCTGTCGCGCCACGGCCTGCTGCCGCGCGCGCACGACGAAGCCGCGCCGGCGCCGGTGGCGCTGCCGCCCGCGGTGCTGCACGCGCTCGACAGCCACGCGCCGCGCGAACTGCTGCGCGCGCTGCGCACGCTGGCGCCGGTGGTGGCCGATTGGCGCAGTCTGGTCGATGCGCTGCGGCCGTACCTGCAAGGCTTCTGGGCCGGCATGCCGGCGGCGCAGCGCGGCAGCTTCCTGCGCCATCTGCGTTCGTATTGGGAAGCGCTGCGCCATCGCATCGCGCCGCAATTGGCCGACGAACTGCAGGCCTTGCAGGACTCCGGCCAGTTGCAGATCCGCGCCGGCCGGCTGCTGCGCGCGCGCCGCGGCGACGACGCGGTGGAGGCGCTGATCCGCGAACGCGGCGGCCAGCGGCTGCACACCGAACGCTTCGATGCGCTGATCCGCGCGACCGGCTTGGACACCGATGTGGAGCGCACCACGCATCCGTTGATCGCGCATTTGCGCGAATCGGGGCTGGTCGCGGCCGATCCGCTCGGCCTGGGGCTGCGCACCTCGGCGCGGTTCGAAGCGCTCGACCGCAAGGGCGAGGCGGTGCGCGGGCTGTACGCGATCGGGCCGCTGCTGCGCGCGCAGTGGTGGGAGATCACCGCGGTGCCGGAGTTGCGCGTGGCGGCGCGGGATTTGGCCGGGCGGTTGTTGGCGACGGCGGCGGTGGCGCGCCAGAGTCCCGCCTTGGCGACGGCGTAGCGGTAGGAGCGGCGTGAGCCGCGATTGCGATAACGCAACTGCGCCGAAACGCTCGTCGTCGCTTCGTTGCCGCGGTCGCGGCTTACGCCGCTCCTACAGGGGCTTCGGCAACCTCACCTCGGCCGCGTCGCGCCAATTTCCAGGCGCGCCGCGTCGCGCACCGACACCCGCACCGTCGCCGGCGCTTCGCTCAGCGACCACGGCAGCGGCAGGTTGTCGGCGAGCACTTGCACGCGGTGCTCGCCGACGCTCACGCGCGAGAACGCGAACGCGCCGCTGCTGTCGGTGCGCGCGCTCCAGCGGCCGTCGAGCACGACGGTGACGTTGGCCGCCGGCAGTTCGGAGGCGGCGCGGACGCCGTCGCCGTTGTCGTCGAGGAACACGACGCCGGCGATGTCGCCGCTGGCCGCGCCCGGCGCGGCGCCGAGCACCGGCAGCGGGCGGCCGGCTTGCCAGTCGTAGCGCAAGGTCAGCAGCGCCGAGCGTTCGCGCGGCAGGCGTTGCAGCGGCGAATCCACGGCCAGCGGGTCGAGCAGGAACGGCGAGCGCTGCCAGCCGCGGCTTTGGTACAGCGCGGCGCTCAGCGACCAGCCGCGCGCCAAGGCGCCGCTCAGGCTGAGGTTGATGTCGCTGCCGCGCGTCGCCGACGGGCCGTCGCCGCGGGTCCAGCGCGCGTTGCCGTCGAGGCTCCAGCGCTGGCCCAAACGCAGGCCGCCGTACAGCGACACGCTGGCGCTGTGGGTGGGGTCGAGGCCGCGCTGGCCGAGTTCGGCGTAGGCCAGCGACACCGACAAGTGCTGGCCTTCCGGCAACGGCAGCGCTTGATCGACGCTGGCCTGCCAGCTGCGCTCGCCGCCGCCGGCATCGGCGCGGTCGAGCTGGACGCGGGTCTGGCCCCAATCGCTGCGGTAATCGGCGAAGCCTTGCAGCGAGTAGGCGTCGCCGCCGCGATCGGCGTGGCGCAAGCTGGCGCTGGCGCCGTAGCCCAGGCGGGTGCTGGCCTGATAGCGCGCGAACGCGGTGGCGTAGCGGCCGTCGAAGCCGCGGCCGCTGATCGAACGGATTTCGTCGAGGCCGGCGTTCCACAGCCAGCGCCCGTATTGGTAGCCGAGACGGTAGTAGCCGCCGCGCGCGTCTTGGTTGATCGGCAGCGCGCCCCAGGCCAAGCCCGGGTCGAGCGAGAACACGCCGGCGTCGTGGCGGAAGCGGCCGCGGCGCGCGCTGGCGTCGATCCAGCCGCCGCTGGCGTCGCCGTCGCGGCCGTGGCTGCTCAGCAGATTGAACTGCACCGAGTCGGCGCCCGAACTCCAGCGCGCGGCCCAATGCCCGGCCTGGGTCGCGCCGGGCACGAACGACGCGTCGCCGCGGTCGTCCGGCGCGATCCGGCCGGCGGTGCTCAGCAGCGAGGCCGACGCGGTCCAGTGTTCGGCCGGCCGCCATTGCCCGCCGAGCGCGGCGACCTCGCCGTCGGCCAAGTCGAAGCCGACCGTGCGGGTGCCGTCGAACACGCCGGCGCGGCCGAACGCGGCGTAGACGCTGCGGCCGTCGGCGTCGCGGCTCCATTGGCTGCTGACGCCGGCCATCGCCACCGAGGGCAGATAGAAGCGGTATTGGTTGCGTTGCAGCTCCGGCGCCGGGGTGGCGAGCACGCCCAGGCCGTTGTCGCCGCGCCAGCCGCCGTCGAGGTAGACGCCGCGCTGCCACAGCGTGGCCGCGCCGCTCCAGCCGCGCGCATCCATGCGGCCGTTGCGGCGCAAGGCGGTGGCGTCGAGCGAGAAACTGCCCCAGTCCGCGGTTTCCCAATAGCCGCCGAGGCTGAGGCCGCGTTCGTCGTAGGTCTCGTCGCCGCGTTCGTTGCGGGCGTAGTCGAAGCCGATGCGCAGCGAACGCGGCAGGCCGCTGTCGTCGCGTTCGTCTTCCGGGTCCGGCGGCAGCGGCGCCAGCGTTTGCGGGGCGATGATGCGGTCGCGGTACTCGCCGGCGGGCGCGTCCTGCGCCGCGGCCGCCGGAGCGGACGCGGTCAGGGCGAGCGCCAGCGCCGCGGCGAGGCGGCGGCGCGACGGCGGGGCGAGAGCGATCATCGCGCGCGGCTCAAGGCGTCAGGCGCTGGTCGAGCGGCAACGTCTGCCGGTCCCATTCCAGCGCGCCCTTGAGCTGCAGCGGATAGGCCAGCGTCGGCGCCGGCGCGTTGGCGTCGTCGGCTTGCGGGGTCAGCGCCAGGGTGCGGGTTTCGCCGGGCAGGATCGGCAGGCTCGACGGCTGCAGGCCGTAGCGGCGGCCCTTGGCGTCGATGCCGTCGACCAAGCCTTCCAGGCGCGTGTGCGCATTGCCTTCGTTGCGCACGCGCAGCACCGGCACGCGCTGGCCTTCGACCTGCGCGGTGGTGGTTTCGATCACCCGCAGCTTCGCCGCGGCATCGCCGATGCCGAGGTAGACGATGATGCCGATGCGCCCGGCCACCGGCAGCGCTAGCGCGCCGCCGACGTTTTCCGGCGCGCCTTCCAGCAGGATCGCGAAGCGGCATTCGCCGGCCGGCGCGTCCTTCGGCACGGCGACTTCGAAGCGGTAGCGGCGCTTGCCGTTGCCGGCGACATCGATTTGCGCCGCTTCCAGCCCGACCCACGGCCGGCAACTGCCGGGCGCGAGCGCGGTGTCGAAGGCGACCGCGCCGTTGCCGTCGATGGTCCAGTCGGCGGTCTTGAGCGTGTAGCGCGCCGCGCGTGCGGAGACGTTGGTGATCTCCACCACGTTGCGGTAGACGCTGCCGGGCTGGGCGCGGTCTTCGAACCGCGGCGGCGAGACCAGCGCGGAAAAACCTTGCGCGGCGGCGGCCGCGGGCCACAGCGAGGCGAACAGGCACAGCGCGGCGAGGGGACGCGTGAGGGAGCGCATCAGGGTTCGTCCAGGTCGATTTCGAAGGAGAAATTCAGGGTTTCGGCGCGGTCCAGGCGCTGGCCGTCGGCTTGCACGGTCAGGCGCAGGCGGTCGCGCAGCGCGTCTTGGGCGATGGGGCCGGCGAAGATCAGCGCGCGTTCGCCGGCGATCAGGCGGCCGGGCAGCAACTGGCCCTGGGTGGTCCACGCCGCTTGCAGCGGGCCCGAGGGCGAGACCGGCAAGGTCATGTAGATGCGGCCGGTGCGGCCGCGCCACGCGGCCACGTCCAGGCGCAGCGCGACGTCCAGCGCGCCGGTGACGCCGCGGCCCTGCGCGCCGGGAACGGTGGCGTCCCAGCGCATCTGCACGTTCGGGTTCATCACCTGAGTGCCGCTGTCGTCGACGCGATGCGTCGCCGCGTTCGCCATCGACGCGGCGAGCGCGAAGCACAGCGCGGCGCCCAGGCGCGCGGCGCGGCTCACGGCGCGCTCAGGGTGTAGGTCACCCTGCCCGTGTAGGTGCCCGCGCCGACCACGGCGTCGTTGGCGTAGCGGAAGGTGTGGCAGCTCTCGCGCCAGGTGTTGATCGGAAAACTGGTCAGCAACTGCGTGCCCGGCTGGAAGGTGCCGGCCGGAATCGGCTGCGCGCCGGTGTCGCCGTTGCCGCTGGAGGTCCAGGAAATCTGCGAGAACGCGATGCTCTCGCCCTGCGCGTTGGTCAGCCCGGCGGGCACTGTCGCGGTCAGGCTGGCGGCGCCGCCGGCGCCGCTGCGGCGATAGAAACCGCCGACGTAGATCTGCGCCGGCACGTTGCAGAACGCGTAGCCGTCGTAATTGCTCACGCCCGAGGACGCGGTGGTGGTCATGACCTGATCGGTGCCGTTGCCCAGCGCCGCGGCCGGCACCGTCACCGACACCACGTCGATGCCGCCGCCGTTGCCGGGCGTGCCGTTGCCGGTATAGGTGCCGGTGTAGATGCCGTCGCCGACGCGCAGATAGATCGCGCGGGTGCCGGGATTCAAGGTCGCGGTGAACGCGGCGGCGGCCGGCGCGAAGGCGGCCAGCCCAGCGCTCAGCGCGGCGATCGCGGCGACGGACCGGCGCGGGGCCGGGCCGCACGGGCGTGCGGTCATGACGGAGTCTCCGGGGGAAGGCGCCGCCGCGAGCGCGGCGGCGCCGGATGCCCGCGCGAGGCGCGGGACGCACTGCATCGCTTACGGCATCGACGCGGTGTAGGTGACGCGGCTGTTGTTGGCGTTGACGCCGCCGTAGGTGCCCGGCGCGACCACGGCGCCGTTGAGGTAGGCGTAGGTCCACTTGGCGTCGAGGTTGACCACCTTGGTGCCGGCGCCCGGGGCGACCGTGGTGCTGGTCACCGCGCCGTCGGCCAGCGCCGGCGCGTTGAGCGCGGTGGCGGTGGTGTTGGTGGCGACCGTGGTCTGGATCTGGCTGTAGGAAATGCTGTCGCCCGAACCGTTGCCGAGCGCGCCGACCGTCGAGGACGACAGGGTGATGGTGCCGTTGTTGCCGACCAGCTTGGCGGTGACCGCGCCGTTGCCGAGGTTGCCGGAGCCGGCGGTGGCCGCGACCGCGGTGCCGTTGCCGACATTCGCGGCCGGCACGGTGAAAGCGATCTGGTCGATCGTGGCGACGCTGGTGTAGTCGGTACCGGTACCGACCCGCAGGAACAGGATCTTCGGCACGGTGATCTGGAAATCGAGGCGGGCGGAGGCGGTGATCGGCGAGGCGGTGCCGGTCGTGTACTGCGACTCGGCCTGGGCGAGCAGCGGCAGGCCGGCCAGCAACGCGGCGGCCAGGAGAGCGGTCGGAAGCTTGCGCATGGAAGGTGTCCGAAGGGAGTCGGCGCCGGGGGATCCGGCGCTCCGGCCAGATCACGCACATTCCATGCCACGAGCGTGATTCAAGTCTCAGATTGGTTTGTTAGCGCAGCGTGATTGAGTGTGAAGAATTGTGAACGTGTTCATGAAAATGAAGGGGCCGCGTGCTTGGGCGGGAAGCGCCCAGGCGCGTCATCCGCGACGCAACGAAAGTGACGTTACGCGTCAAATTAGACGTCTCAAAAAATCCAAAACTCCGTAAGCGGAGTGCTGGGGTCCGCCGTCGCCCCGCCCTGCCCCAGGCAGTGACTTCCGGCAGGCCGCATCGATGACCGCCGGGACTGCGCCGCGCGCCGCCCGCGGCGGAGCATGAGCCCCATGCCGCGGCGATCGCGGCCCGCCGGCAAGCCCTCCCGCCGGCCGCGCTCACCCACTCCTTCCCGCATCCGCGCACCGAGGCCATCCGCCATGCACGCCACCCAACTCCTCCAGGGCACCCCGCTGTGGGTCTACGCCATCTTCGCCGTGCTGCTCTACCTCGGCCTGCGCCGCCTGCGCAGCGGCGTGCAATCGCTGGCGCGGGTGTGGGCGGTGCCGGCGGTGTTCATCGCCTGGGGCTTGTTCGGGCTGGCCGCGCACGCCGGCGCGCCGCTGGAAACGCTGGCGCGCTGGTTCGTCGGCGCGCTGGCCGGCGGCGCGCTCGGGTATGGGTCGCTGGATCCGGCCGCGCTCGCCTTCGACCACCAGCGCCGGCTGGTGCGCCAGCCCGGCAGCGCGCTGCCGCTGCTGCGCAACCTCGGCATCTTCGGCGCGCATTACGTTCTGCAAGTGATCGCCGCGATCCAGCCGCAACTGCACGACAGCGCCTTGGGCTGGGATCTGGTGGTGTCGGGCTTCAGCGCCGGCTACTTCGCCGGTTGGGCGGTGCGCTTCCTCGCCGGCCAGCGGCGCGCGCCGCAGACGGATTTGGCGGCGATGGCGTGAGCGCTCGCTTCGGACCCGATGTCGTTCGAGCGGCGCGAACCGGATCGAACGCGTCGGGCCCGAGGAGTCTCAGACCTCGACCTGCGGCGCGTACGGCCGCTCCGCCGGCAACAGCGCGGCGGCTTCGTCGAGCTGCCGCGCCTGCACCAAGTCGTGCAGGCGATGCGCCAGCGGCGTGATGTCCTCGATGCGCTGCGTCCATTGCTCGACATAGCGCAGCACCGCCGGCCGGCCCAGGCCGATCTGGATCGAGCGGTGATCGAGCGGATGGAAGTTCAGATTGCGCTCGGGATCCCACTGGATCCGCACCGGCGTCGCGTCGCGGTGGCGCTGCCACTGCTCCGGCGTCATCGCCGGGTCCGGGTGCGAGGGACAGCTGTTCGCCAGCGCCCACTCGAAGCCTTCGCGACGGATGTCGATGGCGAGGATGCGGCGCTGGTTGTCGTCTTTGTAGCCCCAGCCGGCGCGGTACATCATCCAGCGGAAAGAGGGCTTGATCCAGGTCATGCGCGAACGCGAGAACGGCTCGACGAAGCGGCCGGCGGCGAGCGCGGCGTCGGCGATCTGGTCGTTGAAGGCTTGGTAGACGCGGATCGTGGCGTCGTCGTAGACGGCGCGGATCTGGCGATAGGGAAGGCCGCTGGCGGTCTGCGCCGCGGCGGCGTGGCCCGCACCCATGTGCGGGGGCTTGCTTTGGTTTTCTTCGTTCATCGGTGCGCAGTGTAGCGCCGGGGCGAGCGAAGCGAAGGCGCCGCTCGGCGTGGACGAGCGGCGGCAAGGCATCACGCTTGCGTCGTAGGTGCGGTGGCGCGGTCGCGGCTTGCGCCGCTCCTACAGGGGGAAATCCTGCGGCGACGCGATCTTTGGGATCAGACGTCGCCGTCGGTCAGCCAGCCTTCGCCGGTGCCGCGGGTGAACACCGTGTCGGCCGTCAGCACGTCGCCGGCCGGGACCGAGTCGTGCTGCGCCAAACGCTCGTAGATCGGGGTGAAGTCCGGCTCGGTCGCGCGCATCAGCTGCTCGAAGCTGTCGATGACGAAGTAGGTCTTCTGGAACGTGTCGATGCGGTAGCGCGTGCGCATGACCCGCTCCAGATCGAAGCCGATGCGGTTGGGCGCGGGCGATTCCAGGCTGTAGATCGATTCGCTCTTGGACGAAACGATGCCGCTGCCGTAGATGCGCAAGCCGTCGGCCTGCTTGATCAGGCCGAATTCCACCGTGTACCAGTACAGCCGGGTCAGGTGCACCAGCGCGTCGGGGTCGATGCCGTGCGCTTTCACCCCGCCCAGGCCGTACGCCTGCATGTAGTCGGCGAACACCGGGTTCATCAGCAGCGGCACGTGGCCGAACAAGTCGTGGAACAGATCCGGCTCGGACAGGTAATCGATCTGCTCGGGCTTGCGGATCCACCACGTCACCGGGAAGCGGCGGTTGGCCAGATGATCGAAGAAGGTCAGCTCCGGCAGCAGGCCTTCCACGCCGATCAGCTCCCAACCGGTGTGCGCGCGCAGGGTGCGGTTGAGGTCGTCGAACTTGGGGATGCGGTCGGGCGTCATGTGCATGGCGCGCTGGGCGACCAGGAACTCGTCGCTGGCGCGGCCCACCAACACCTTCTGCTGGCGCTCGAACAGCTGCGCCCACACCCCGTGGTCGTCGGCCGAATACGAGCTCCACGGCTGTTCGACCACGGCGGTCGTGTAGACCGGCACGTAGCCCTTGTCGGTGAGCTGATGTTCGACGCGTTGCGGGGGGGTGTTCATACCGACTCGCTCCAGGGCCCCTGGCAGGGCCGATGCAACGACTTTAGCCGTGTCGCGGCGCAATAGGCTTGCGTTATTGCGCTTGTAACCGGGTTCGGCGCAACATTTGTGCGTCAATGGCCTCAGGGGCGCCGAAAATGACCACCATCGAACTGGACCGCACCGACATCGTCCTGCTGGCCGAATTGCAGCGCGACGGCCGCCTCACCAACGCCGAACTGGCCGAGCGCGTGCACCTCTCGGCTTCGGCCTGCCTGCGCCGGGTGCAGCGGCTGGAACGCGAGGGCGTGATCCGCGGTTACCGCGCCGAAGTCGACGCCGCGCGCCTGGGCCTGGGCCTGCAGGCCTTCGTGCGCGTGCGCCTGGGCCGCCACGACAGCGAGGCGGTGGCCGCCTTCGCCGAATTCGTCGGCGCCTGGGACGAAGTGGTCGCCTGCTACGCGCTGACCGGCGACATGGACTACCTGCTGCAGATCGTCGTGCGCGACCTCGAACACCTCTCGCGCTTCCTGCTCGACCGCCTGCTCAATCAGGCCGGCGGCGCCGACATCAATTCCAGTCTGGTGCTGCGCACGGTGAAGGAATTCAAGGCGCTGCCGCTGCCGGGCAAGTGAGGCGGGGCGGCGCGAACCGCCGCCCGCCGCGGTTCACGCCGCCGCCGATTCCTCGGCCGGCGCGTCGGGATCGTCTTCTTCCGGTTCCGGCGCCGCTTCGGGCGGCGCGGCTTGCGCGGGCGCGGCCGATTTGTCCGCGCCGAGCAGATCGATGCGCCGCTCGCTGCCGTCGATGGCGACTTCGATCAGGCGGTAGGTCCAGCGATCCGCTTCGCGCTCGCCCTTCACGTACAGCCGGCCGCTGCCCTTGGGGCCCTTGAGCGGCAGCGACAGGTCGGCCGAGCCGCGGTCGTTGTCGGTGCGCAACGAGCCCTGGAAGCCCATACCGGTTTCCAGCGGCTGGCCGAGCGCGGCGGTCACTTCGGGATTGTCCTTGGCCAGCTGCATGGCGTGGCGGACCGGCTCGCTGCCGCTCATCAAGCCGGACATGCCCTTGATGCCGAGCCCGATCAGGCCGAACAGCACCAGCGCGCCGAGCAGCAGCACGGTGAGGCAGCCGGTGGGCACGAACCATTTCCAATTGCGGCCGAACCAGCCGGGATTGGGGCGATCGTTCATTGCGGACTCCGTTCGCGATGCAGCGGGAGGCCTAGTGTCGCCCGACGATGCGTCCGCCACCAAGCCTCGGCGTGCGCCGCGTCAGCCGGCGCCGATCGAGGCCAGCGCCGCGGCGCGCGCGTGCAGCGCGGCGGTGTCGAACAGCGGCACTTCGACATCGCCCTCGCCGATCAGCAGGCCGATTTCGGTGCAGCCCAGGATCGCGCCCTGCGCGCCGCGCGCGACCAGGCCGGCGATGATGTCGCGATACACCTGCCGCGATTCTTCGCGGATGACGCCCAGGCACAGCTCGTCGTAGATGATCCGGTGCACGGCTTCGCGTTCGGCCTCGTCGGGCACCAGCACCTCCAGCCCGTGCCGCTGCGCCAGCCGTTGGCGATAGAAGTCCTGCTCCATGGTGAAGCGCGTGCCGAGCAGGCCGATGCGGCTCAGCCCGGCGGCGCGGATCGCCGCGCCGGTGGGATCGGCGATGTGCAGCAGCGGCAGTTGCGCCGTTTGCTCCACCGCGTCGGCGACCTTGTGCATGGTGTTGGTACAGATCACCAGCAACTGCGCGCCGCCGTCGCGCAGCGAGCGCGCGGCGCGGCCGAGCAGCGCGCCGGCCGCGTCCCAATCGCCGGCGTGCTGCAGACGCTCGACTTCGGCGAAGTCGACGCTGTACAGCAGCAAGCGCGCCGAATGCAGGCCGCCGAGGCGTTCGCGCACGGTCTGGTTGATCAGGCGGTAGTACGGCAGGGTCGATTCCCAGCTCATGCCGCCGAGCAGGCCGAGAGTGCGCAGGTGGGGTTCGCTCATGCGTTCGAGTATAGGCGGATGCGCGCGGCGCGCTTACGGCTTGGCCGCCTTGCCGAACTTCTCGGCGAAGAAGTCGCCCCGGTTCCAGGCCGGCCGCTGCGGCGCATCGGCGATGGCCTCGCCGATGCGCGCGTTGAGCCGCGCCAGCCGCGCCGCGTCGGCGTACTGGATCGGCTGCGAGACATCGTCGCCGGGTTGGTGGTACTCGCCGCGCAGGAACTTGCCGAGCTGCTCCTTGGCCGCCTCGCTGCCGGATAGGCCGCCGATCAGATACACCGCCGGCACGCCGTTGCGGATGAAGGCGTACTGGTCGCTGCGGATGAAGATGCTCTCCTCGGGGATCGGATCCGGCGACAGCGTCACCCCGGTCTGTTCGGCCGCGCGCTGCAGCACCGCTTGCAGGCTGGAGTGTTCGACGCCGATGGGAATCGCGTCGGTGGTCGGCGCCAGCAGCACCGGCATGTCCATGTTGACGTTGGCCACCAGCGCGGCGCCGGCGGGGCTCGGATGGCTGGCGAACCAGTGCGCGCCGAGCAGGCCTTTTTCCTCGCCGGTCAGCGCCACGAACAGCAGCGAGCGCTTGCGCGGCGCGGTCTCGCGGGCGAGTTGCTGCGCCGCTTCCAGCATCACCGCCACGCCCAGGGCGTTGTCGAGCGCGCCGTTGTAGATCGCATCGCCCTTGACCGGCGCGCCGATGCCGAGGTGATCGAGATGCGCGGTGAACACGACGTGCTCGGCGCGCAGCGCCGCGTCTTGCCCGGGCAAGCGCCCGACCACGTTGCGCGATTGCGCCGGTTCGATGCGGTTGCGCGACGACAAACTCAGCGTGCCCGGCAAGTCGTAACCGCGCAGCGTGCCCTCGCGGGCCTGACGGAACAGTCCGGGCGCGCTGCGGTCGCCGGCGTCGAGCACGGCCGCGGCGCGCGCGGCCGAGACCTGCGCGACCACGCGCAACTGCGGGAAGGTGTCGATCGCGCGGCCGTCGCTGCCGCGCAGGCGCATGCCGGGCTTCTCCCACTGCAGCGCGCCGCGCGCCCACGGATTGCGTTTCTCCTCGTCCTCGGTGGCGACGACCACCGCGCCGACCGCGCCGCGCTGCGCGACCGCGGCGAGCTTTTCCAGATAGGAGCTGTAGAACGCGCGCCGGTCGTGATCGAAGCGCTTGGGCGCGCCGGCGAAGAACACCGCGATCTTGCCGTGCAGGTCGATGCCGGCGAAATCGTCGTGTTCGAGTTCCGGCGCGAACACCGCCTGACCGACGAACGCGGCCGGCGCGGTGACCTCGTTCTCGCCGCTGGCGAAATTCAACTGCGGCAGGAATTCGTCGCGGAACTTCAGCGACACCGAGCCGGTGGCGCGGTCGATGCGGAACCCGCCGCCGCCGTCGATGCGCTGCGCGCGCAGCAGCGGCACGGCCTGGAAGTAAGTGCCGTCGTCGCCGGCCGGTTCGGCGCCGATGGCTTGCAGGCGCTGGGCCGCGTACAGCGCGGCCAGATCGTAGCCGCGGGTCGCGGTTTCGCGGCCTTCCAGCAGATCGTCGGCGAGGAAGCGCACGTCGGCTTCGATCCGCCGCGCCTGCGCGGCCTCGCTGTCGGCGGCGGGCGAAGACGGCGCGCTCGCCGTCGGCGCGGCGCGCTGGCAAGCGGCCAGGGCGAACGCGGCGCAACAACACAGAGCGAGGCTACGGCGGACGAACGGGCGGGCAAGACGGTGCATCAGGCCTCCGACGGCGGCGCGCGGCGCGCGCACTGCCGGCGACGCTAGCACCGGCGCGCGGACGGCGCCACGCCCGCGCCTGCGGATTCGCCGTCGCCGCGGCGCGGCTCAGCCGGCGGGATACGCGTCCATCAATCCGATCAGCATGACCAGCCACAGCAGCGCGCCGAGAATCGTCCACACGTAATTGGCCGCGCTGAAGCCGCGATTGGAATCGCCGCGCGCGTCGCCGCTGGCGAGATTGGCGGCTTGTTGCAGGCGCAGCAGGCTCAGGCCGATCGGTATCAGCATCGCGAGGCTGACCAGATCGACCGCGGCCGAATCCATGCGCGCGGTGAAGCGGTCGAACAAGGTGCTGGCGATCTGCGCGAGCACGTACAACGTCGCCACGCCGCCGGGCGACCAGTCGTAGCGTTCGCCGCGTTCGCGCAGCACCGCGTCGATGCGGCCGGCCAGCGCGTGGGTGTAGAAGATCGCGAAGATCGTGCGCGGCACCGCCCACAAGGTTTCGCCGCTGTGGCGGCGGTAGCGCGCCCACTGCATGTAGAACCAATACAACTGGTACAGGCCGAGGGTGGCGAAGAACAGCAGGCAGAACTTGTACGGCGCGACCACGTAGAACGCCGCGCCGGCCGCGCTCGGCGCGGGCTCGACGACGTTGCTGGCGGGCGGGGCGTAGAGATTGTCTTCCATGCGCGAAGCTCCTGCGGAACGAAACGGCGGCGATCAGTCGAAGAAGAACGACACGCCGACGCCGCCTTGCCAATCCGGGCTGGCGTCGTTCAAGCCCGCGTCGAGCGAGGCGTCGAGCTGGATGCGCGGGGTGGCCATGAAGATCGCGCCGAACCCGGCCACGCCGGTGTCGGGCGCGTGCGCGGCGCGGGTCCAGCCGGCTTCGACGTAACCGCTCCAGCGCGCGCTGAAGGCGCGGCTCAGGCTCGGCGAAAAGGTCCAGGCATCAATGCCGCCGCTGCGTTCGACGTTGAGGTACAGCGAGCCGGAGACCGCGTCGCTGAAGTCGTACGCCGCCGCCGCGCCGAGCGCGTAGCGGTCGCGGCCGTCGCTGAAGTCGCTCGCGCCGGTGGCGACGGTGGCGCTGCCGAGCAGCGCCCAGCTGAACTTGTCGTGCGCCGACGGCAGCGCCAGCTTGATCGCCAGCGAGGCGTCGCCGCCGCCGTGCGCGCTGCGGCGCGCGCCGTGGCCGCTTTCGCGCAGATAGTTGTAGGGCGAGGCCGACAGCTGCAATTCCACGGTGTCGGTCAGGCCCAGGCGCAGGTTGGTGCCGGCGCTGTAGCTGAGGCTGCGCACGCCGCCGCTGCGGTCGCGTTGGAAATCCGGCAGCCCTTGTTCCCAGGCGAAGCTGCCGCGGGGCAAGGTGCCGGTGGAGAACGCGATGCCGGGGCGGTCGAACGACGGCGTGTCGGCCCGCGCCGCCGGCATCGCCAGGGTCGCCGCCGCCAGCGCCGCGGCGACCGCGCCGCGCCGGCCCAGGCTCAAGGCGCGACCCACTTGCCGCGTTGCGCCTCGCAGGCGTTGCGCACCATCGTCAGCGCCTCGGCCGAGCGCTTGTAGTAATAGATCCGCGCCGGCGCGCCCATCGGCCCCTCGCACACGCCGCTGGCGCCGCTCGGGCAGGCCGCGACCACGCGCGCATCGGCGTGGCCGCCGACTTCGGCCAGCCCCGGCACCTTGCCGTTGCACTGCTGCTTGAGCTGATCGTCGGGAACGTTCTGATCGGTTTCGGTGCACTCGTCGATGACCATGCCGCCGACTTGCCCTTGGATATGGCAGGCGCTCTTGGCCTGCGCCAGCAGCGGAACGGCGGCGATCGACAACGCGGCGAGGCAAACGCAGAGACGGTGCATGGCGGGCTCCGGTCGGAAGGGGAGGCCACGACGACGGGACGGCCGAAGGCCGCGGTCCCGGTCCGTGGACGCGGCCCACTGTAGCGCGGGACGCCGCCCGGCGGCAGCGCGCCGCGCGCGAACCGCCGACCGCGCGGCGTTTACGGTTTGACCGGCTTGGGTTTGGCGTACCACAGCGCGTTGACGATGACCCAGCGCTCGCCGAATTTGCCGAGGTGGAAGAAGTCGACGAACCACGGCGTTTCCGCGCGCGCGACCGCGACGTTGCCGGCGACGTCGAGCGCCGCGCAGCTGCGGTCCCATCGCTCCTTCGGCGTCTTCAACGCGCCTTGGCGGGTCAGTTCGACCAACTCCTCCTTGCTCATCCGGCGCAGCCCGAGCTTCTCGTCGGCGGTTTCGCCGAGCACGCGGCGCTTGGCCAGATCCGGATGCAGCGCGCGGGCGACGCGCGCGGGATCGCCTTCGAGCTGGCCGTCGACGTAATCGAAGCAGGTGGCTTCGATGGCGGCGCGGGTGGCGGGGTCGATGGGCGCGGTTTCGGTCGCGAACACCGAGGGCGCCGCGGTCAGCAGGACGGCGACGGCGAGCGCGCGCAACGGGCGAGGAGCGGTCATGGCGGATGGCCGGTTCGTGGCGGGAAGGCGCCGAGGATGCGGGGCGGCGGCGGCGCGCGCAAATGCCGTGGGTTGCCCCGTCGCTTTGTGTCGGTGCGGGTCGAGGGTGTGGGTGAGTGGCTGCGATGCGGCGTTCGCGGTAGCCGTAATGTCGCGGTCGCAGCTTGCGCAGCTCCTACAGTCGGATACGAACCGGCCGAAGACGCTGTAGGAGCTGCGCAAGCTGCGACCGCGAAAACGCAACGACGGTGAGCCCTGCCTATCAACACGACAGCAACAATCGTTGCTGTTGCTGTTCGTTTTGACGCATCCCCAAGCAAAGCACACGTTCCAAAGCCCCGGAGGGCGTGCGCATGGATGCGCACGCGCGCCATGGGTCAGGATGACCCTTATGGCGCGGCCCCGCGCCCCTTTGAGCCCTAGTGGCTCTTGATTCGAAAACAAGGAAAGCGCCTTTCTTTGGTTACTTTCTTTGGCAAGACAAAGAAAGTGACCCGGCCGCTTGCGGACGGAACGCTCTGGATTGTCGCTTGTCCTCACTCGTTGTTGCGTTGAGAGCGAACCCACAGCAAAGTCAAAATGGGTTCCGGCTTTCGCCGGAATGACGGTGGGTAGGGTGTCCGCTACCGCCACCTGCGAGAAGCGCAGCTCACACTCCGTCATTCCGGCGAAAGCCGGAATCCATTTTGATGTTGCTTCCGCTCCCGCTCGCAAGAGCGCACGACGACAAGCGAAGATCAAACGCTTAAAGCTTTCGTCCGCAAGCGGCCGAGTTACTTTCTTTGCCTTGCCAAAGAAAGTAACCAAAGAAAGGCGCTTTCCTTGTTTTCGAATCAAGAGCCACTAGGTCCAGCACCCGACGCGGGGCTGCGCCGTAAGGGGCATCCATGCCCCTACGGCGCACGCGCGCATCCATGCGCGCGCCCTCCGGGGCTGCGCGGCGTGTGCTTTACGTGGGGATACGTCAAAGCGAAGGACAACGGCAACAGCAACAGCAAAAATGGCCTTCGGCTTTAGCAGGAAGGACGGACTGAAGGATGCGAGGCCTGTAATAGGCTCAGCGAAGCTTCGTCGCCTCGCTCGAACCGAGGTTTTCGCAGAAACCCTGATGGGAAAGCGCGAAAGCCGACGCATGAAAGACATCGACCGAAAGCACATGCCGATACCCCCACCGCAGATCCCCGCGCCGCCGCCCCGGTCCGGCATCGTTGCGGACAGTCACCCCCTCGCGGCGCCACAGTTGTCCATCGCCGACCTCCCGGACCTCGCCGGCGCCCAACGCAGAGCGCAATGCGGCGGCGCTGCGCCGGTATTCGGGCCGGATCGCCCGCCGATTCGGCCGCCAGCGATAAAGCTGCACTTCCCGCAGCGTGTCGGTCTCAGCGACGAAGTTGAACCAGTAAGCGGCGCGATACCCGAGCAACGTGAACGTCAACAGGGTGTCGCCGTGCGCGCAGGCCTCGAAGCGGCGGCGCGGAATCGCGTCGTAGAGTTGCGCCGGCGTGCATTTCCAAGGAACCACGACGCCGTATTCCGGCACGCGGATACCGGTGCGCAGATCGGAGAGTTCGGACATGGAGCGAGGGCCCGGTCGGGCCGAGAAGAACGCGTGGCGGCAGTCTAGCCGGTCCGCATTGCGATGCGCCGGATCAATGCGGCGGGTTGTCGTCGCGCGGCGGAAACCGCAACACCACCCCCGCCTGCACATCCCGCGGCTCCGGCCGGTTCCACAGCACCGGCACGTTGCGCGGGCTCGGCGGTTCCAGTTCGTCGTTGAGCGGCACCAGTTCGGCGTCCTCTTCGTCTTCCCAGCTGTAGCGCTTGCGCGGCGGCAGCGGGTCCTTGAGGCGGAACGCGAACGCCGCGGCCACGCCGGCGACCGCGCCGCCCAGGTGGGACTGCCAGGACACCCCGACTTCGCGCGGCAACACCGTCAGCAACATGCCGCCGTACAGCAGGAAGGCGATCATCGCCGCGGCGATCGACGGCCGGTCGCGGCGCAGCAGGCCCAGGGTCATGACCAGGAACATCAGGCCGTGGGTGACGCCGCTGGCGCCCAGATGATGGCTGCCGGGCTCGCCGAGCAGCCACGCGCCCAGGCCCGAGCCCAGCCACACCAGCGGCAGCGCGCGCACGGTGGCCTTGGGGTAGACCGCGCCGGCCAGGGTGCCCAGCAGCAGCAACGAGGTCGCGTTCGCGGCCAGATGCTCGATCGAGCCGTGCAGCAGCGGCGCGGTCAGCAGGCCCAGCAGGCCCTCGGCCGACCAGGGCTGGACCGTGAACGGGCGGAGGTCGAACCCGCCCTGAGCGGCGAACACCGCCGCCAGCACCAGCACGAAGGCCAGGCTGGCGTTGAGGGCCCGGACCAGCCGTGTGCGGTCGGCCTTGCGTTGCGCCGGGGTGTCGGGGATCGGGGCGTCGGTGGGCAGGTGCATGCACACGAGATTGGCACCGGCCGGCGGCAAAACAAGCCGCCCCGTCTGGGCTTCTTTGTCCCGCCGGCGGGATCGGGCGGTCGGTCGCGTTCCGGGCCGGGGCGCCCGGCCCGGTAGAATGGCGCGATGACTACCGAACTCCCCACCGTACGCCTCAAGAACGCCTGGAAATCCACCCACCCCTGGATCTTCCAGCGCCTGGTCGACAAGCCCACCCAGCGCCCCAAGCCGGGCAGCATCGTCGATGTGATCGGCGTGGACGGCGTGTGGATCGGCCGCGGCTTCTACAACGGCCATTCGCGCATCGCCCTGCGCATGCTCGAGAACGATCCCGATGTGACGGTCGACGCCGACTGGTTCGCGCGCAAGATCGCCGCGGCCGTGTCGCTGCGCCGCGACGTGCTCAAGCTCGATCAGATCAGCGACGCCTGGCGCGTGGTCCACAGCGAAGGCGACGGCATCAGCGGCCTGGTCGTCGACCGTTACGGCGATCTGCTCGTGGTCGAGTACTTCAGCGCCGGCGCGTTCCGCCACCGCGAATGGATCTACGACGCGCTGCGCGCGCAGTTCCCCGGCTGCCGCTTCTACGCCTTCGCCGACGAGCACGTGCAGAAGCAGGAAAGCTTCGATTTCCGCGGCACCGAAGCGGTGCCGCCGGCGATCATCACCGAATACGGCATCAAGTTCCGCGCCGACCCGGCCGGCGCGCACAAGACCGGTTTCTTCGCCGACCAGCGCGAAAACCGCGAGTGGCTGTCGCAGCAGGTCGCCGGCAAGCGCGTGCTCGATCTGTGCTGCAACACCGGCGGTTTCGGCGTCTACGCCAAGGCGCGCGGCGCCGAGGAAGTGATCGGCGTGGACATCGACGCCGACGTGATCAACATCGCCAAGGGCAACGCCAAGCTCAACGGCGCGAACGTGAAATTCGTCCAGGCCGACATCTTCCCGTACCTGCGCGACATGGGGAACGCCGGCGAGCGCTTCGACGTGGTCATCCTCGACCCGGCCAAGATGACCCGCGACCGCGAGCAGGTGATTCCGGCGCTGAAGAAGTACCTGGACATGAACAAGCTGGCGCTGAGCGTGGTCAAGCCGGGCGGTTTGTTCGCGACCTTCTCGTGCACCGGCTTGGTCAGCGAAGACCAGTTCCTCGACATGCTGCGCCGCGCCGCGTTCTACGCCGGCCGCACCGTGCAGGTGCTGCGCGTGGCCGGCGCCGGCGCCGACCACCCGTGGCTGGCGCAGGTGCCGGAGTCGCGTTACCTCAAGGCGGTGTTCTGCCGCGTGCTGGACTAGGACGCGTCTGAATTTGGCGGCTGCGGCGTTGGCAGCGCCGCGGCCGTGGATCACACTCGCGGCCTCGCTTGTCCGCCGAGCCGCCCGCGATGGCCGAACTGTTCCGCAACCGGTCGGCGTGCCTGCGCGCCAACTCGCTCGACGTCGACGCGCCCTGCCTGGTGGTTTCGTTCGCGCCCTGGTCGGGGCGGCCGAACCTGGACGCGCTGGGGTGGGCGGAAAAATTGTGCGAATCCCAGCGATGGCCGGCCTTGCATGTGATCTCGGCCGATGACGACTGGTACCAGTCCGACGGTGCGCAGGAGGCGGTGGAGCGCGCCGCCGGCATCGCCCGGCGTTATCCGCGGGTCGTGACCTACGGCAGCAGCATGGGAGGCTACGCCGCGCTCAACTTCGCCAACGACCTGCGCGCGCGCATCGCGTTCGCGGTCGCGCCGCAGTTCTCCATCGACCGCGCCAAGGTCGGCTTCGAAACCCGCTGGGCGGCCGAGGCCGGGCGTACGACGTTCCTGCGCGACCGGGTCGCGGCGATCTCGCCGCGGGTGCGGCCCGTGCTGGTGTACGACCCGTGGTTCGCGCCGGATGTCCGCCATATCGAAGCGATCGCGGCGCACTGCGAACCGGTGCGGGTGCCGCTGCCGCTGATGGGCCACGACGGTGTCGGCGGCCGGGTGCTCAAGCCGATGCTCGCCGCGGCGCGCGAGGACGCGCCGTGGCGTATGCGCGAGGACGCCATCGCCCGTCACCGCCGCGAGCGCAAGCACACCGCCACGTACTACCTGCAACTGGTCGAGCGGGGGCGTTCGCTGTCGCCGCAGGCGCGCCTGGAGCTGCTGCGTCGCGCTCACGCGCTCGAGCCGACCCATGTCGGCGTCGCACTCAAGCGTTCGACCCTGTTGCTGGCCGGCGGCTGCGCCGAGGCGGCGTTGGACGTGCAGCAGGAGGCGCTGCGTCATGCCTCGCCCGCGTTCTTCGCAACGCTGACCAGCCATCGTGCGCAGGCGCTGGCGGCGCTCGGGCGCGAGGCGGAGGCGCTGGCCGCGGCCCGGCAGGCGCGCGAGGCGGCGCCGCACAATCCTTTCTTCGCCCACCACCTGGCGCAGTTGCTCGGCCGCGCGGGGCAGTGGCCGGACGCGTTGCGGCATCAGCGCGCCGCGCTGGCGTCGCATCCCGGCCATCCCGCGTATTCGCAGCAGTTGGCGGCGCTGGAGCGCGCTGCGGCCGCGGCGACGGTGGCGCCGCCGTCCTCGCGGTCCCCGCCGGAGCCACCGGAGCCGTCGTTGCCGCGCGATCCGGAACGGTCGCGCCTGGGCGAGGCCGCGGCCGGCGTGCCCGCGCCGGAGCGCGAGCGGATGCTGGCCCAGGCTTGCGCGGTAGAGCCTTCCTACAGCGGCGCCGCCGCGCGCTTTTCCAGCGCACTGCTGGTGGCCGGTTATTGCAGCGACGCGCTGGCGGTGCAGGACGAGGCGTTGGAGCGAATCGCGGACACGCCCTTGCTGTTGAGCCATCGCGCGCAGGCGCTCGAGCGGCTCGGCCGGCCGCGGGCGGCGTTGGCCGCGATCGCTCGCGCCGTCGCTCTGGCGCCGGACAACGCCTGGTTCCGCCACCAGTACGCCGGCCTGTTGCTGGCGGCCGGCGATTGGCGCAAGGCCGAACGCGAGCAATTGGCGGCGTTGGAACGGGCTCCGGCCCAGGCCGGCTACCGTGAGCGCTTGCAGCGGATCCGCGAGCGATCGGCGCTGGCGGCCGGCTGAGCCGACCGCCTCAGTCGCGCCACCACAGAATCGCCGGCGGGTCGTCCGGGCGCGCCTGTTCGAGCCGGCGCAGCGCGTCCACGTCGAGCCCGGGCAGGTGCGCGCTGAGGGCCCGGGCGACGTCCGGGTAACCGGGCCAATCGGTGCGCAATTCCAGACGTTCGCCGCTGGCGGTGCCCAGTTCGACGTAGATCAGCCGGCGTTCGATGGCGTCGATGGCGTAGCCGTCGATCCCGTCGATGTCGCGCCAGCGGATGCCGTGGACGCGGCCGGCGCCGTCGTCGCGCCAGACGCCGCGCGGGTCGGCAAAGAGTCGGGGTGCATCCGGATTCATGGGCGGGCCGCTCCGGTGCGGCTGCCGCGGCGCGGCGGCCGGCCTTGCTCGACGGGGACATCCTGTTCGCTGCGATTTCATACCCGCGATCGGGCGCGGCGAAAGGGCGTCGCGGTCCGCCGATGCCAGGACTGTGATCGCACTAACAAAAAAGCGCCGGCCCGATGCGGACGACGCACCGGGCCGGCGGGTTGAATCGGCGGGGAATCGGCGGGCCGGCGTGATGGCTCGATGCGGCAGCAGCGGGCCGGCGCGATGGCTCGAGGCGGGATCAGCGGGCGACGGCGACGGCCGGGACGACGGCGGCGCGCGGCGCGGCGGCCGGGGCGGCGACGACGCGGCGGTTGGCCAGGACCACCCCGGCGAACACCAGCGCCACCGCCGGCAGGAAGCTCCAGCCCAGGCGCTCGTCGAACAGCACCGCGCCCCAGACCACGCCGGTCAGCGCGACCACATAACCCAGCTGGCTGTAGGCGACGCTGTCGGCGATGCGCTGCAGCGCGGCGGCGGCGACGTTGGCGGCCAGGGTCACCAGCACCATCGCCAGCAGCAGCGGCCACACCGTGGCGATCCGCGCGGCGCTGCCTTCCAGCTCGCTGCCGGCCAGCAGCGGCAGCACCGCCACGGCCTGGACCAGCATGGTGCCGGCGGTCGACATCGGCGCGCTGAGCCCGGTCGGCCAGCGGCGGCTGCGGTAGACGTTGCCGATCGCCAGCAGCACCGGCACGCCCAGGGCCGCGCCCAGCGCCAGCGCCTGTTCCGGTTCCACCGACTGCGCGCGCGGCGCCAGCACCAGCAGGACGCCGATCAGGCCCAGCGCGGTGCCGGCCAGCGCGGTCGGGGTCGGCCAGCGGCGTTCGACCAGGGCGTTGAACAGCGAGGTGAACATCGGCGACAGGGTCACCACCACGGTGAAGATGCCGGCCGGGATCCGCGCCAGCACCCAGTTGCCGACCAGGGCCGAGCCGGTCACCGCGATCAGGCCGGCGATGCCGTAGAAGCGCAGCGCGGCCGGGTCCAGCGGCAGGCGCTGGCCGCGGCCGCGCAGCACGGCCAGGATCAGCCCGGCGGCGCCGGCGGTCTGCACGAAGGAAACGATGAACGGGTTCAGCCCGGTGCTCAGCAGGAGCTTGCTGAGCACGAAGATGGCGCCGACCAGGCTGCCGGCGGTCAGGGTCAAAACGAGGCGCAGTGCGGTGGCGTTCATGGCGGCGGGGCGCGGGAGCAGTGAGGACGCGCTCAGATTAGGCGTCGCCGGCGCGCGGATAATCGGCCTCGGAGTGGCTAAACTGTTTCCCTATGTCAACAATCCTGCTGCAGAAGCTGCCGGTGCCCGACCTCGCCGGCCTGCTCGCCTTCGTTCGCGTCGCCGAACTCGGCAGCTTCGTCCGCGCCGCCGACGCGCTGGGGCTGTCCAAGGCGGCGGTGAGCAAACAGGTCTCGGCGCTGGAACGCCGGCTCGGCGCCCAGCTGCTGCACCGGACCACGCGCCGGCTCAGCCTGACCGAAGCCGGGCAGGCCTATCTGCGCCACGCCCAGAGCGCCTTCGCCGAGGCGCGCGCGGCCGAGGACGCGGTCGCCGGCACCCACGCCGCGCCGCAGGGACGGCTGCGGGTGTCGGCGCCGATGACCTTCGGCGCCCTGCACGTGGCGCCGTGGCTGGCCGGTTTCCTTGCGCGTTATCCACAGGTCGATCTGGACCTGCAGCTCGACGACCGCGAGCACGATCTGGTCCAGGGCAGTTTCGATCTGGCGATCCGCCTGGGTCGATTGGAGGCTTCGAGCTTGGTCGCGCGCACGATCGCCTACAGCCGGGTGGTGGTCTGCGCCTCACCGGCTTATCTGGAACGCGCCGGCCGCCCGCAGCGCCCCGACGAACTCGGCGCGTACGACTGCCTGCACTTCACCTTGTCGGCGAGCGGCCGCACCTGGAGCTTCGCCCGCGGCGCCGAGCTGGTGCGGGTGGCGCTGGGCGCGCGCCTGGACGCTAATTCCAGTCTGGCGTTGAAGGCGGCGGCGCTGGCCGGCGCCGGGATCGTGCGCGTGCCCGAGTTCGCGGTCGCGCGCGAGCTGGCCGACGGCGCGCTGGTGCGCGTGCTGCCGGATTGGGAGCTGCCCGGCCTGGACGTGCACGCGGTCATGCCCGAGCGGCGCTACGTGCCGGCCAAGGCGCGCGCCTTCGTCGAGCATCTGGTCGAAGCCTGGATGGGCGGCGGCGGTTGGAGCGACGCGGCGTCGCTGCAGCCGCGCCCGCCGGCCGCGCATCTCAGAAGCTGAGACTCACGTGGTTAGACTAATGGCCCATAACCGCACCTCGAACGTGGATCGCCGCCGCGCCGCGCGCGCCCGCGTTCGCCGTTCCGCCCGCCGCCGCACCGGCTCCGACCGAGCGACCCGATGCCCCTGACCGCCGCCCTCGTTTCCATCGCGTTCGCGCTGCTGATCGGCGCCGTCCTGGCGTGGCTGCTGGCCCGCGCCGGCGCCGCGCGCGCGCAGGAGGCCGCGCGCGCCGAACTCGGCGCCCAGCTCAACACGGCCAACACCGAGCGCGCCCAACTGGCCGAGCGCTGCGCGCGCATTCCCGAACTGCAGGCGCGGCTCGACGAACTCGACGCGCAGCGCCACCAACTGGTGCGCGACGGCGGCGTGCTGCGCGAAGCCATCGGCCGCAGCGGCGCCGAACTCGACAAGGAACAGCAAGCCTTGCAGCGCCTGCGCATGGAGTTCGAACAGCTCGAACGCGAGCGCGACGCGCTGGCCGGCGAGCTCAACCAGCGCAAGATCGAACTCGGCCGCATGGCCACCCAACTCGAAGCCGAGCGCGGCCAGGCGCAGGAAAAGATCGCCCAGCTGCGCGAGGTGCGCGACGAACTCAGCGCGCAGTTCCGCAACCTCGCCAACGAGATCCTGGAAGAGAAGAGCCGCCGCTTCACCGAGCAGAACCGCAGCCACCTGGGGCAGTTGCTCGACCCGCTGCAGCAGAAGCTGGCCGAATTCCAGACCCGGGTGGAAACCGTCTACGACAACGAAACCCGCGACCGCACCGCGCTGGGCGAGCAAGTGCGCCAGCTGATGGCGCTCAACCAATCGCTCAGCGAAGACGCCAAGAACCTCACCACCGCGCTCAAGGGCTCGAACAAGACCCAAGGCGCCTGGGGCGAACTGGTGCTCGAACGCGTGCTGGAGTCGGCCGGCCTGCGCAAGGGCGAGGAATACGACGTGCAGGAAAGCCACGGCACCGAGGACGGCGAGCGCCGCCCGGACGTGACCCTGCACCTGCCGGAAGACCGGCACATGATCGTCGACGCGAAAATGTCGCTGGTCGCCTACGAACAGTTCGTCAGCGCCGAGGACGAGGACACCCGCGCGCGCGCGCTCAAGCGCCACATCGAATCGATGCGCCAACACATGCGCGGCCTGTCGGAGAAGCGCTACGAAGAGCTGTACGGCCTGCGCTCGCTCGACTTCGTGCTGATGTTCGTGCCGGTGGAACCGGCGTTCATGCTCGCCGTGGCCAACGACCGCGGTTTGTTCATGGAAGGCTGGGACCGCAACGTGCTGATGGTCAGCCCGTCGACGCTGCTGTTCGTGCTGCGCACGGTCAAGCATCTGTGGCGGCAGGAAGCGCAGAGCCGCAACGCGCAGGAGATCGCCAAGCGCGGCGCGCTGTTGTACGACAAGCTGGCCGCGTTCGTGGCCGATCTGGACAAGGCCGCGAGCCAGCTCGATGGCGCCAACAAGACGCTGGAAGCCGCGCGCGATAAGCTCGGTCGCGGAAAAGGCAACGCGATCCGTCAGGCCGAAATGCTCCGCGACTTGGGGGTCAAGCCGAACAAGGCGATGCCGGCCAAGCGGGTGGAAACGGCGCTGGATGAAGACGAGGGCGAGAGCGAAGACGATTCGGCGCCGCTGGCCTTGCCGGCGGTCGATGACGACGCGGCTGCGTTGGAGCCCGATGGCCCGCGGCCGATCGAAGGCGCGGCGGGTTTGCCGGAACCCGACCCGAGCTGACGCTGTCGCGTATTCCCGGTAGGAGCGGCGCGAGCCGCGGCTGCGCAACCTCGCTTACGGCGCGAGCGGGCGACCCCGCGGTCGCGGCTTGCGCCGCTCCTACAGGGGGAAACCGATGGTTCGCGGCGGCTCAAAACAAAACGGCCCGGATTCGCATCCGGGCCGTTCGTTCGTCCAGCGCTGCGTGACGCTTCAGCGCACGCCGGCCCCATCCGTCGGCATCACCGGCATCGCGTTCGCCGGCACGCTCGGGTTGCTGTCGTCCTGCAGGTAGTCCGGCAGCTGGGTCTCGCCGTTCTTCTCCAGGCGGTCGCCGAAGATCTGGTAATCGCGGCGCTGCATCCACGAATCGCGCACCAGCGCGTACTCGTCCTCGGCGCCTTCGCGCAGGTTGTCCAGCGGCAACAGCTGGGCGCGGATGTCGACCAGCTGCAAACCCTGCAGGCCGATGCGGATGCGGTCGCGCTCGATCCGGCGCAGCGGGCTCAGCGGAGCGTCGCCGACCGCGCCGAAGGCGTCGCGCACGGTGCGCGGGCCGAAGAACGGCAGTTCCAGGTAACGCGAGCGCTTCCAGCCCCACACGCCCAGGGTCTGGCCGAAGTCCTCGCTGCGGTTGGGCAGCTTGGCCGCGGTGGCCGGGTCGAAGATGCCGCCGATGCCGAGCGTGGTGTTGAGCGCGAACCGGCCCAGCGACTGCGCCGCCTGCTTGGGCTTGCCCTGCAGCAGCGCGTTGACCATCGACACCGGCTGGCCGAGGTTGTTGAAGAAGTTGCTCACGCCCAGGCGCACCGGCCGCGGCACCACCTTGGTGTAGGCGCGCGCCAGCGGCTTGGCCACGCCGCGGTCCACCGCGTTGTTGAAGCGGTGCATCTTGCGGTTGTACTTCTCCCACGGATCGAAGCCGCCGGGCACGTTGGCCGGCGCCGGCAGGGTGGGATCGGCGACCGGGTTGTACTCGGCCTGCGGGTTGCCGTAGAGCGCGTCGAAGTCGCGTTCGGCGTCGGTGCGCGGGTCGTCGGTCGCGGCCGGTTCGGCCGGCGGCGGCGCGGCCGCGGCGGTCGGATCGACCTGGGCGACGGCGTAGTCGAGCGCGTGCGCGTCGGGCGCCGGTTGCGCCTCGGCGCTCGGCGCGTCGGCGGCCGCGACATCGGCCGGCGCGACGCCGGCCGAGGCCAGCGCGCGCGCCGAATCGGTCTGCACCGGCGCGGTCGCGGCTTCGCTCGCGGACGGCCCGGCGGCGCCGGCGTGCGCCGCAGCGGCGGCCGCCAGCGCGGCCGAATCGATCATCAGCGCGGACGAGTCGCCCGGCAGGGCCGGCGCGGCGTCGTTCGCCAGGGCCGGGACGGTGTGCGCGGCCAGGGCCAGGGCCAGCGCGAGAGGGAGTGCGTGGGGGCGCATGGTTGCAGTCTAGTCTTCCGGGACAGCGGTGGGGGCGGCCAGGCCACGTCCGTGGGCGTCGGCGACCGCAACGATGGGGGATGGGCGACAGCGATCCGGCGGCGCGGTCCTCAGCGCCCGAAACCGAGCGATTCGTCCAGGCGATACGCCGCGCGCAGCTCCGCCAGACCGGCCGGTTCGCCGACCACGGCCACGCCCGGCGCCTGCGCGGCCAGTTCGGCCAACAGCGCCAAACCGGCGCTGTCGACCGAGGCCACGCCGGTCAGGTCGAACCGGCGCGCGCCGGGCGCGAGCGGCCGCGCCTGCGGCCACAGCGCGGCCGCCGCCGCGCGGTCGAGCGTGCCGGCGAACGCCAGCGTCTCGCCGTCGCGCCGCACGCTGGCCGCGCCGGTGCTCACTTGTTGCCGCTCGCCTGCGCCTGCAGCTTGCCGGCCTTGATGTCGGCGGCGACCTGGGCGATCGACTTCTGGCTCAGCGGCGAGTCGAACTGGTTGCGGAAGGTCTGCACGAAGCTGACGCCTTCCACCATCACGTCGAACACCTTCCACTGCGAACCGCTCTTGCGCAGCAGGTAGTCCACCGGCACCGGCTCGCCGCCCTGGCGCAGGAACTCGCTCGACACCTTGACGATGGCGCCGCCGCGCAGCGGGGTTTCCGACTTGATCCGCACCTGCAGGCGGGTGTTGAAGTCGAGCAGGGCCGAACCGTAGCGCTGCATCAGGCTGCTGGTCAGCGCGTCGGCGAAGTTGGCCACGTCGGCATCGGCGGCGCCGCGGCCGTGGGTGCCCAGGACCAGACGCGCGGCGTAGTCGCGGTCGAACAGCTGGTTGAACTCGGTGGTGACGAACTGGCTCAGCGCGGCGCGGTTCTTGCTGAACTCGGCGCGGCGCGATTCCAGGGTCGACAGGATCCGCGTGGTGTTGGTCAGCACCATCGCGCTCGGCGTGCCGGCGGCCGGCGCGGTGCCCGGCGCGGCGGTGGCCTGGGCCAGCGCCAGGGACGGAACGCCGGCGAGCAGGGCGCAGGCGAGGAGGGAGGCGGTGAGGATGCGCTTCATGGCTTGCTCTCGCTGGAGGGGGCGGTTTGCTCGCCCTTGAGGTAATCGGGAACGTCGTTGGCGGCCGGCTTGGCGGCATCGCCGCCGGCGGCGTTGCCACCGCCTTGTGCGCCGCCGCCGCTGAACATGTACTTGCCGACCAGCTGGATCAGGTCGATGGCCGGCTGGGTCAGGTAGATCTCGTCGCCCGGCTTGAGGTCGTCCGGGTCGCCGCCCGGGGTCAGGCCGATATAGCTTTCGCCGAGCAGGCCGCTGGTGAAGATGCCGGCCGAGGTGTCGGCGGAGAGCTTGTTGTAGCGCTTGTCGATGGCCAGGGTGACCACCGAGGCGTAGCTCTTCGGGTCCAGCGAAATGTCGGCGACCTGGCCGACGGTGACGCCGCCGATCTTCACCGGCGCGTTCGGGCGCAGCGCGCCGATGCTGGTGAACTTGGCGGTGACCTCGTAATTGTCGCGGCCGAAGCCGAACTTGCCGTTGGTGGAGGCGATCGCCAACACCAGCAGCGAGGCCAGGGCGAGCAGCAGGAACGCGCCGACGGCGAATTCGATGCGGGGACTGCGGACGGACATGGGCACCACCTTGGGGATAAAGCCCGCGCGGATCAACGCGGCTGGGGAAACGGTTTGTCTGTTCGGAGCTACGGCGAAGCGTCGAAGCCCTGTCCCGCGGGCGGAAGAGAGACGGCGGCGAGGGCGCGCGTTGCGCGGCCTCGATCGCCTTGCGTGCCCTCATCCGCCCCGTCGGGGCTCCCTCTCCCGCCGGCGGGAGAAGGACACAGCGGTTACTTGAACAAGAACGCCGACATCACGAAGTTGAACATCAGCACCAGCAGCGAGGCGTTGACCACCGCCTGCGTCGTCGCCACCGAGGTGCCCTCGATGGTCGGCTCGGCGTGGTAGCCCACGTAGGCCGCCACCAGCGCCGCGGTGCCGCCGAACACGGCCGACTTCACGAACGCCATGAGGAAGTCGTCGAAGAAATCCACGCTGTCCTTGAGCACCTGCCAGAAGATGCCGGGCTCCAGGCCGATCACGTGCACCGACTCGAAGTAGCTCGCGCTGATCGCCAGACTGCAGAAGAAGCCGGTCAGCAGCGGCACGCACAGCACCGCCGCCCAGAACCGCGGCGCCACCGCCTTGCCGACCGGATCGATCGCCATCAGGCCCAGCGCGGTGATCTGGTCGGTCGCGCGCATCAGGCCCAGTTCGGCGGCGATGGAGCTGCCGGCGCGGCCGATGAACAGCAGCGCGGTCAGCACCGGGCCGAGCTCGCGGTACAGGCCCAGGCCGAGCATCGCGCTGACCTGATTGGCCGCGCCGTAGGTGTCGAGCGCGCGGTAGCCCAGCAGGGTCACCGACAAGCCCACGAACGCGCCGCCAACGGCGATGATCGGCAGCGAACGCGCGCCGATCTTGTAGATCTCGCGGATCAGCTCGCGGAAAAAGTCGGGCGTGGGCTTGGACGCGCGGAACACCGACAGCGAGAACAGGCCGGCGCGGCCCAGCGAACGGACGACATCGAACAACGCCATTACGCGGCCTCCGAAGTGCGCGGCGCGGCGTCGAAGCCGATCGGGCCGTCGGGCTCGCCGCGCAGGAACTGGCGCACCAACGGGTCGTCGCTGCGCTCCAGCTCGGCCGGGGTGCCGGAGAAGACGATGCCGCCGTTGGCGATGACGATGGCGTGGTCGGCCACCGGCAGGGTTTCGTGGACGTGGTGGGTGACCACGATGCTGGTCAGGCCGAGGGTGTCGTTGAGCCGGCGCACCAGGCTCATGACCACGCCCGAGGCGATCGGGTCCAGGCCGGTCAGCGGTTCGTCGTAGATCATCAGCGGCGGGTCCAGCGCCAGCGCGCGCGCCAGCGCCACGCGCCGGGCCATGCCGCCGGAGAGCTCGCGCGGGAACGCGTCGGCGGCGGCGCTCAGGCCGACCGCGTGCAGCTTCATCAGCACCAGCCGGCGGATCACCGGGTTCGGCAATTTGGTGTGCGCGCGCAGCGGCAGCGCCACGTTCTCGGCCGCGGTCAGGTCGGTCAGCAGGCCGTTGCCTTGCAGCAGCACGCCGATGCCCTTGCGCAGTTCCAGCAGTTCGCGCTGGTTCTGCGGCACCGGCTGGCCGAACACTTCGACCGTGCCCGAGGCCGGCGCGAGTTCGCCGGTCAGCGCCGACAGCAGCGTGGACTTGCCGCTGCCCGAAGGGCCGAGCACGGCGACGATGCTGCCGCGCGGCACGCTCAGATTGATCCCGCGCAGCACGCTGCGGCCGCCGCGGTCCAGGCGCAGGTCGGTCAGGCGGACGATGGGCGTCGAAGTCGTCGTCATGCGGTGCGGCTATCCGATGGGGACGTGCGGGACGAACGCCCGATCCGTCCGAAACCTGGAAAAACGGGCGTTCACAAAACGGCGCAGCTTGGCCCAGCCCGCCTGAACGGGGATGGAGCGCGAACCATTGTCGCAGCTTAGCCGTCCATGGGCGTCGCCGCCGGCGCGCCGGTGGGTCGACCGGTTCGACCCGACCGTCGGGACGGGCTCGCGCGCGGACAGCGCGATTGGAGCGAGGAGCGATTAAAACGGTTTTAAGTCGCGCGGTTAGCGCGCCGGTTTCGCGCCGGGCGCTCGCGCCGAAACCGACGCCGCGGACCGCGCGACCGATGCGCCGCCCGCGAGCCGCCCCGCAGGGTAAGCGCGGATCCGCCCGCGCTGGGTAACGACGCGTAACCACCGCGCACCGGCGCCGCATCGCGCGCGTGCGCCGGTCACGCGCCGCGCAACCGCCCGATGCGCTGCGCGCGCGTCGCGCCGGCTTGCGGCAACATGGCGCCCTATGCCCGCGCGTCCCGATTTCCGTCTCTACCATTCCAATGCGCTGGACGTGCTGGCCGGACTGCTCGCGCAGGAACTGCGCACGCCGGCGCCCGGGCAGCCGTTGCTGGCGCCGGACACCATCCTGATCCCGCAGGTGGCGATGCGCCGCTGGCTGCAGGCGACCCTGGCGCAGGCGCACGGCATCGCCGCCAATCTGGAATTCCTGACCCCGGGCGAATTCGTCCAGCGCGCGCTCGCCGCCAACGTGGCCGGCGGCGAGGACGACCTCGACGCCGCCGCGCTGCGCTGGCGGCTGTACGCGCAACTGGCCCAGCCGGCGCAATTGCGCGAGCCGGCGTTGGCGTCGCTGCGCGGCTATCTGGACGGCGACGACCCGCTCAAGGCGTGGTCGCTGTCGGGCGAGCTGGCCGGCCTGTTCGAGAAATACCAAGCCTGGCGCCGCGACTGGCTGCTGGCCTGGGACGCCGGCCACGAGCGCCACGACCCGCAGGCCGCGCTGTGGCGCAAGATCGCCGGCGGCCGCCGCTACCGCGCGCGCCGCATCGACGACTACCTGGGCCGCTTCGGCGGCGACGGCGAACGCGACGAAGCGCCGCTCGGCCTGCCGCCGCGCTTGTTCGCCTTCGCCACGCTCAACATCTCGCCCGACGTGCTGCGGGTGATCGCCACCCAGGCCCGCGCCGGCACCCTGCATTTCTATCTGCCGACGCCCACGCGCAAGTACTGGGGCGATCTGGGCACGCTCGCCGAGCGCCTGCGCCAGGGCGAACAGGCCGCGTTCGGCGAAGACGACAACCCGCTGCTGCAGGCCTGGGGCGCGGCCGGGCGCGATTTCATGGCGGTGCTGGGCGGTTACGAGGTCGTGCATCCCTCCGGCGAAATCGCCGCCTACGCCGACCCGGAAGAAAGCCGCTACGACGATCCCGCGCGCGACAGCCTGCTGCAGCGCCTGCAGCGCGACCTGCTGCACCGGCGCGCGCTGCCGGCGCAGCCGTGGCGCGCGCAGCTCGACCGCTTCGACGCCAGCGTGCAAGTCCACGCCTGCCACACGCGCTTGCGCGAAGTGCAGGTGCTGCACGATCAGTTGCACGGGCTGCTCGACCCGACTTCCGAACAAGGCCGCCGCTTCGACCCGCCGCTGCAGCCGCGCGACATCGCCGTGCTCGCGCCCGACATCGATCCCTACGCGCCGCACATCGCTGCGGTGTTCGGCGGCTTGGCCGGGCGGCCGGGCTTCATCCCGTATGCGCTGGCCGACGTCAGCCCGCTCGCCGCCGAACCGCTGGCCGAAGTGTTCCTGCGCCTGCTCGCGCTGCCGGTGTCGCGCTTCGGCCTGAGCGAAATCCTCGACCTGTTGGCGACGCCCGCCATCGCCGAACAAGCCGGCCTCGACGGCGACGGCCTGGAGCGCCTGCGCGTGTGGCTGGGCGAAGCCGGCGCGCGCTGGGGCATCGACGCCGCCCACCGCGGCCGCCACGACGCGCCCGGCGACGACGCCTACACCTGGGCGTTCGCGCTCGACCGCTTGCTGATCGGCCACGCCGCGGGCGACGGCGACGGCGACGACGACGGCGCGCTCGTCGCCGGCGTCGCGCCCTACGCCGAACTCGAAGGCGCCGCGCTCGACGCGCTCGACGCCTTGATCCGCTTGCTGCGCGTGCTGGCGCGGTTCGAACGCGGCCTCGCCGCCGAACTGACCCCGGCGCAATGGTCGCAGCGCCTGCTCGGCCTGCTGCGCGCGTTGCTGCCCGAACGCCCGCGCGACAGCGGCGACCAGCGCACGCTCGAACGCTTGCGCACGCTGGTGGAAACCTTCGCCGGCGACGCCGCCGCGGCCGGTTTCGACGGCGCGGTCGCGCCGGAAGTGGTGCGCGCGCATTTCCGCGCCGCGCTGGCCGAGGCCGACGCGCGCGCGCCGCTGCTCACCGGCGGCGTCAGCTTCGGCCGCATGGTGCCGATGCGTTTGATTCCGTTCCGCGCGATCTGCCTGCTCGGCATGAACGACGGCGACTACCCGCGCCGCGACCCGGCCGGCGGCCTCAACCGCCTCGCCGCCGAACTCGGCACCGGCGCGCGCCGCCACGGCGACCGCTCGCTGCGCGACGACGACCGCTTCTTGTTCCTGCAGTTGTTCGGCGCGTCCTCCGACGCGTTCTATCTGAGCTACCTCGGCGCCGACCCGCGCGACGGCAGCCAGCGCGAACCCTCGCCGCTGGTGTCGGAACTGCTCGACGCCATCGCCCGCTACCACGCCGACCCGGCCCAGGCGCGCGCGCAGTTCACCGTGCGCCAGCCGCTGCAGCCGTTCGCGCCGGCCGCGTTCGGCGGCGACAGCGGCGCCGCCGCCGAGCCGCGCCGCTTCAGTTACCGCAGCGAATGGCGGCCGGCGGCCGAAGCCGGCGCGGGCCGCCGCAACGAGTTGGGGCCGTGGCTCGACGACGCGCTGCCGCCGTTGGAGCACGACGGCGGCGAGCGCCGCTTGAATTACCAGGACCTGCGCAGCTTCCTGCGCGATCCGCCCACGGCGTTCCTGCGCCAGCGTTTGGGCTTGCGGCTGCCGGACGAAATCGAAACCGCCGACGACGTCGAGCCCTTGGTGTTGCCGGGCCGCGGCCTGCTGCGCCAGCAATTGCAGCGCGCGGTGTTCGACGATTTGCTCGCCGGCGACGGCGCGCTCGACCGCGACCGCCTGCAAGCCTCGCTGCGCGCGCGCGCGTTGCTGCCGTCGGGGCCGCTGGGGCGGCGCCAGCTCGACGCCCTGCTCGGGCAAGTGCGGCCCTACGCCGACGCGTTCGCGCGCTGGCGCGGCGGCGCGGCGCAGACGCTGCCGTTCGAGCTCGACGTGGACGGCACGCGCCTGCTCGGACGGCTCGACGAGTTGTATCCCAGCGGCTTGGCGCGGCTGCGCTTCGATACCTTGCACGGCCCCTCGCAGATCGCCCACGGCCTGGATTGGCTGGTGCTGTCGGCGCTCGGCGACGCGCGCCCGCTCGCGCAGTTCGCCCAGGCCAGCGACGGCCCCGGCCCGCACCTGCGCGCCGCGCTGCCGCCGCGGCAAGCGCGTGCCGCGTTGGCCGCGCTGCTGCGCCTGCGCGACTACGGCCTGCGCATGCCGTTGCCGTTCCTGCCGCGCGCCGGCTGGCTTTGGTACGAAGCGGCGATGCAGGACAAAGACGGCTGGGGCAAGGCCGAAGCGCAATGGCATGGCGGCCCGCGCCACTGGGGCGAAGGCGGCCAACCCGGCGTGCGGCTGGCGCTGCGCGGGCGCGATCCGTTCGCCGACGCCGATCTCGGCGAGCAGTTCCGCGGCATCGCCAAGCTGGTGTTCGACGCCGTAGTGCTCGGCCGCGATGAGGACGCCGCATGAGCGCCGAACAAGACCCGGCCGTGAGAGACCCATTTCTCGACTTGCCGCTCGACGGCCTGCGCCTGATCGAGGCCAGCGCCGGCACCGGCAAGACCTACACCTTGGCGACGCTGGTCGCGCGCCTGGTGATCGAGCGCGGCCTGAGCGTGAGCCGCATTCTCGCAGTGACCTTCACCGACGCCGCCACCCAGGAATTGCGCGAACGCCTGCGCCGGCGCTTGCTGCTGGCCGCGCGCATCGCCGCGGACGATCCCTCGCTGGACGAAGCCGACGACGATGCCGAGCGCGCGCTGACCCGCGCGCTGGTGCGCGCGCAAGCCGGCATCGAAGGCGACGCGCCGCTGCGCGCGCGCCTGCAACGCGCCGCGCGCGAGATCGATCTGGCCGCGGTGGTCACCATTCACGGCTTCTGCGCGCGCGTGCTGGCCGAGCACGCGCTGGAAACCGGGCAAGCGTTCGCCGCGCCGGAACTGATCGGCAGCGAACGCGAGCTGCACGACGAGATCGCGGTCGACCTGTGGCGCGCGTTCGGCAACGACGCGGGCGAGGCCGAACTGCTGGCGCTGCAATGGCCGGCCGGCCCGCCGTCGCTGGCCGCCGACCTCGGCGCGTTGTTGCGCACGCCGCTGCTGTTGCCGGCCGCGCCGCGCGCGGCGGACGATCCGCTGATCGAGTTGGAGCAAGCCGGCGCCGCGCTGGCCGAGGCGTTCGTAACCCATGCCGACGACGCCTTCGCCGCGCTCGACGCCGCCATCGCCGGCAAAGTACTCAACGGCAACAGCTACCGCGCCCATCTGCCCGCCGAGCTGCGCGCGCAATTGAGCGCCTGGTGCGCGAACGGCGATTACGGCCAGCCGCTGGACGAGCGCGCGCAGAAGCTCGCGCCCGGCGCGTTGGCGTCGAAGGCGAACAAGGGCAAGGAAGCGCTGGTGCCGGCGTCGCCGTTGTTCGACGCGGTGGCGCGTTATCTCGACGCGGCCCAGCGCCGCGAGCAATGGTTGGCGGGACAGCGGCTTGCGCTCGCGCACCGCATCCGCGCGGCGGCGGCGCAGCGGCTGGCCGAACTCAAGCGCGTGCGCCGGGTGCAGAGCTTCGACGATCTGATCGCCGACGTCGCCACCGCGCTGGAAGGCCCGCACGGCGATGCCCTAGCCCAGCGCCTGCGCGAGCAATACGCGGTGGCTTTGGTCGACGAATTCCAGGACACCGACCCGCGCCAGTGGGCGATCTTCCGCCGCGTATTCGGCGAAGCCGCGCCCGACGGCGCCGGGCTATTCCTGATCGGCGACCCCAAGCAAGCCATTTATGGCTTCCGCGGCGGCGACGTGCACACCTATTTGTCGGCCGCCGCGCAAGCCGAGCCGGCGCCGCCGCTGGACCACAACTTCCGCTCGCGCCCCTCGCTGCTGCGTGCGATCGCCGCGCTGTACGCGCAGGCCGGCGCGGCGGCGTTCGTCGATCCGCGCATCCGTTTCCGCGAAGTCGAAGCCGGCGGCGCGGTCGCCGACGCCGACTTGCAGCGCGACGGCGCCATCGCGCCCGCGCTGACCTTGCGCGCGCTGCCGCCGCCCGACGACGGACGCAAGAAACCCGAATGGAGTTCGCCCGAATCGCGCGAACTGGCCGCGCGCGCCTGCATCGCCGCGATCCACGGCTGGCTCGGCGAGGCCCGCGCCGGCCGCGCGACGATCCAAGGCCGCCCGGTGCGCCCGGCCGACATCGCGGTGCTGGTGCGCAGCCACGACGAAGCCGCGCAGATCCAGCACGCGCTGACCGCCGCCGGCATTCCGGCGGTCGCCGCCGGCCGCCGCAGCTTGTTCGCCACCGAACAGGCGATGGAAACGTTGACCCTGTTCGACGCGTTGCTGCATCCCGGCGACAGCGGCCGCCTGCGCGCGGCGTTGGCGACGGTGTTGATCGGCCTGGACGGCGCGCAGGTCGCGCGCTTGGCCGCCGACGAAACCGAACAAGCGCGCTGGCAAGCGCAGGCGCTGCAATGGCGCGAGCGCTGGCAGCGCCACGGCCCGCTGGCGTTGCTGGCCGACCTGTGCGCGCAGCAGGCGCCGCGCCTGCTCGCGCTCAACGACGGCGAGCGCCGCCTGACCAACCTGCTGCAACTGGCCGAAACCCTGCAGGAAGCCGACAGCCGCGCGCTCGGCCTGCACGGCCTGCGCGACTGGTTGCGCCTGCGCATCGCCGAGGCCGACGACGGCGACGAGAAGCAGCAACTGCGCTTGGAATCGGACGCGCACCGGGTGCAGATCCTGACCCTGCACAAGAGCAAAGGCCTCGAATTCGGTCTGGTGTTCCTGCCGTTCGTCGCGCTCGGCCGCGAACCGCGCGCGGGCCGCTGGTGCGAATATCCCGATCCCGAACACGGCCGGGTGATGCAGTTGCAGAGCGAGCTGTTCGACCCGAACGCGCCGGACTGGGACGCCGCGCGCGAACGCGCCGCGCTGGAAACCCGCGCCGAGGATGCGCGCCTGCTCTACGTCGGCCTGACCCGCGCGCGTCACGCGCTGTGGATCGCCACCGGCCCGCTCTATCACGCGCCGCTGTCGCCGCTGCAACCGATGCTCGCCGACATCGAAGCGCTGGCGCGCGAACCCGGCGTCGCCATCGACGCCGGCGCGATCGAACCCCCGCCCGCGCCGTTGCCGCCGGCCGCCGACGGCGCGGTGCCGCCGGCGCGCGAAGCGCGCAGCAAGGCCGCGCGCGACTGGTGGGTCTACAGCTTCACCCAACTCACCAACGAAGACGCCGGCTTCGACCCGGCCGCGCAAGACGAACGCGGCGCCCAGGACGAACCGGAGACCGCGCCCGCCGCGCCGCTGCCCGGCGACGCGCGCTTCGGCGGCAGCCGCTTCGGCAACGTCGTCCACAACGCGCTGGAACGGGTGGATTTCGGCGCTTGGCGCGAGTGGCGCGAAGGCGATCCGGCGCCGCCGCAACAAGCCGAAATATTGGCCTCGGCGATGGCGAAGGAAGGCTACGCCGAGGCCGAAATCGCCGACGGCGTCGAACTGCTGACGTCGCTGGTCGGCCGCACCTTGGTCGCGCCGCTGCCGGAAGGCGCGCGTCTGTGCGAGGTGCCCGAACCCGCGCGCCGCAGCGAAATGGAATTCCACTTCGCGCTCGACGCCGCGCCGGTCGACGCGCTGCTGGCGGCGCTGCACGCGCACGGGCAAGTGCGCGAACGCCGCGCGTTCGGCTCGCGCCGGCGCCTGGAAGGCTTGATGACCGGCAAGATCGACTTGGTCTACGCGCACGAGGGCCGTTATTACGTGCTCGACTACAAGACCAACCGCCTGCCCGGCTTCGACGCCGCGCAGGTCGAACGGGCGATGGCCGAAAGCGAGTACGACTTGCAATCGCTGATCTACACCGTGGCCCTGCACCGCTGGCTGCGTTTCCGTCTGGGCGAGGCCTACGACTACGAACGCGATTTCGGCGGCGTGCGTTATCTGTTCTGCCGCGGCCTCGACGCGAGCGATCCGAACGCGGGCCTGCACGCGGCCAAGCCGCCGTTCGCCTTGATCGAAGCGATGGACGCGGCGTTCGCGGGAGGCCCGCGATGAGTCTGCTCGACGCCCTGTTCCGCGACGGCGCGCTGCGCACGGTCGATCACGCCCTGGCGCAGGCGCTGCGCCGGCTCGACCGCGACACGCCCGACGAGGTGCTGGCCGCCGCGGCCTTGGCCTCGCAGGCGATCGCGCGCGGCCATGCCGCGTTCGATCCGCGCCGCCCGCAGTTGCTCAGCGAAGCGGCGATCGAATGGCCCGAGCCCGACGCGTGGCTGGAGACGCTGGCGCAATCGCGCTGGGTCGCGACGCCCGCCGCCGACGAGGCCTCCGAAGCTGCCGCGCCCTTGGTGCTCGAACGCGGCCTGCTGTATCTGCGCCGTTATCGCGAATACGAACGGCGCCTCGCCGCCGGACTGCGCCGGATCGCCGAGTTCGCGCCGCCGCCGGCCGATCTGGACGCGCTGGCGCCGCTGTTCGCGCAACTGTTTCCACACGCGCACGACGACGACCGCCAGGCGCGCGCGGCCGCGCTCGCGCTGCTGCGATCGCTGCTGCTCGCCACCGGCGGCCCCGGCACCGGCAAGACCACGACCATCGCGCGCCTGCTGGTGCTGCTGATCGCGCAAGCGCGCCTGGACGGCGTGACGCCGCCGCGCATCGCGCTCGCCGCGCCGACCGGCCGCGCCGCCGAACGCATGGCCGAAAGCCTGCGCAACGCCGCCGAGCGCTTGCGCGAATTGCCGGGCGTCGATGCCGATCTGCTCGCCGCGTTGCCGCAGCAAGCCGGCACGCTGCACCGCTTGCTCGGCGTCGTGCCCGACCGCCCGCGCTTCCGCCACGACGCGCGCAACCCGCTGGCCTTCGACGTGGTCGTCGTCGACGAAGCCTCGATGGTCGATCTGCCGCTGATGTGCAAGCTGGTCGAAGCCGTGCCCGACGGCGCGCGGCTGATCCTGCTCGGCGACCGCGATCAATTGCCGTCGGTGGAAGCCGGCGACGTGCTCGCCGCCATCGTCGATGCCGCGGGCGACGACGACGGCTTGCCCGCCGCGCAAGCGCTAGCGCTGCGCCCGTTGCTCGGCGACGCCGTGCCGGTGTCGCCCGCGCCGACCCGGCTCAGCGCCAGCCGCGCGCACCTGCGCCGCGGCTACCGCCAAGCCGAAAGCCTGCAACTCGCGCCGCTGGCCGACGCCGTGCGCGCCGGCGACGCCGACGTCGCGCTGGCCCTGCTGCGCGGCGGCGAACTGCGCGGCGTGCATTTCCACGAAGACGTGCACGACCCGCTCGCCAGCGGCGGCCGCGAGCGCCTGCTGCCCGCGTGGCGCGCCATCGGCGAGGCCGACGATCCCGAACAAGCGCTGGCCCTGGCCGCGCGCCTGCGCCTGCTGACCGCGCTGCGCGACGGCGGCCAAGGCGCCGCGCCGCTCAACGCGCGCATCGAAGAAGCGCTGGCCGGCGCCCACCGGCCCGCCTACTTCCACGGCCGCCTGCTGCTGATCACCGAAAACAGCTACCGCCACGGCCTGTTCAACGGCGACATCGGCGTCTGCCTGCGCGCGCGCGCCGCCGACGGCCGCGAAGACCCCGCCGCCGGCACCCTCGCCTGGTTTCCCGGCGGCCCCCAAGGCCCGCGCGCCTTCCACCCCTCCGCCCTGCCCGCCCACAGCGGCGCCTTCGCGATGACCGTGCATAAATCGCAAGGCTCCGAATTCGACCGCGTGTGGCTGCAACTGCCGCGCCAGGACGCGCGGCATTTGTCGCGCGAGCTGGTCTACACCGGCCTCACCCGCGCCCGCGGCGAACTGCATCTGGCCGCGAGCGAGACCGTGCTGCGGCTGGCGCTGTCGCGGCATGCGGCGCGGGTGTCGGGGTTGGCTTGGCGGTTGGGGTGAGACGCTCAGTCCGTGGTTTCGGATTCGTAAGCGATGTGCGCACGGCGATTCTTCGCCCGTCCTTCCGCGCTAGCGTTGTCGCCGATGGGGCGGGCCGCGCCGAAGCCCTTGGGGGGATTCAGCCGCGCCGGTGGTATGCCGTGATCGATGAGCCATCGATGCATCAGTTCGGCTCGGCGCAGCGACAGGCGTACGCAGGCTTCGCCACCGCACTCCTCGGTGTCGGTGTAGCCGACGACGCGCAGCCGCTCGTCAGCCGGCACCGTCGGAATCATGGCCAAATCGTGCCGTAGCGCGGCCTCCGACAGCTTCGGCAGAGGCGCCGATGCCGGCAGCAGTGGTTCATCGATTCGAGGTTCGCCCGATTCGAAATGGATACCGTGGAAGTCGTCGGCGTTGATGAAGACCTGAGTACGGTCCGCGGGTAATTCCTTCGACACAGGTTCTTCGTCGATCCAGACCTCGACGCGACGCGAGATATTTCGATCGCCTTCGGCGTAGATTACAGAGCCCATATAAGGACCATTACCTACCGCTCTCAGCCTCGATCTCGAAATTCCGTTCGCGACCAACCAATCGATCAGTACCTGCGCGCGCCGCTGCGACAGCGCGATGCATTCGGCGCCCGCGCATTCGATATCGTCCGTCGACCCGACCACTTTCACGGGCATGGAACCCAGGCGCTCGATCAGCCTGAGATTGTCGCGCATGTGCGCGCGCATGAGCCCGGGTCCCATCATCGATTGATATAGGCGCTCGCCCGCCACCGGGTGGCCGCTGCGGAACTGTGGCGAGAAGAATTCCGGTCCCTCCGGGTAAAGCACGTCCGCGTAGCGTACGTGCGAGGCCGCGCAAGAGGTCAGAAAGGCGAGTAGAACGGCTGATGCCGCCGCCCGCACGATTCGATCGGCAGTGGCGCCGCACTCGATATGCGCTATCGCATTCGTCGATATCATGAAGCCCTCAAGTACGGGTCTGCCTCACTCATAGCTGATATATGCGCGCCGATTGAGCGCGCGCCCCGCTTCAGTCACGTTGTCGCCGATGGGTTGTTCTGTGCCGAAGCCTTGTGGCCGGGACAGCCTCGTTCTGTGCACGCCGTGATCGACGAGCCAATCGGCCAGAAACTTGGCCCGGCGCAGGGACAACTCACGGCAAGCGACCCCGGAGCACTCGGCCGAATCGGCGAAGCCGGCGGTTCCCAGAGCGATGTCGGTGGGCGCCGCTTTGAGCAGTTCCAAGTCGCTTTTCAGCGCTGCTTCGTCGGCGGGCGATTGAAGCGCCGCAAGGGAGGGCGTCTCGCCGGCGCGAGGTCGGCCCGCCTTGAATGTGATGCCGATGAAGTCGGCGGGGTCGGAAAAATAGATCCGATGGACGTTGTCGCTTATTGAGGATGAGGGAACTCGCTCGGTCGCGTGCGCGAAAATGGCGAATGCAAAACATGCGATCGCAATCAAAGTGATGTGCCGGCAAGATGTCATGAGCAAGCTCTTCCTTGATCGATGTTCATGCGTCGCGCCTCAGGCATAGAAGAACCGCTGCGTAGATTGTTTGGGTCGTTTGTTCGAGGGTGGATCGCCGCTAAGCGTCGAGGTGCCGGATTGTCTTATTGGAGCGCTCGCGGCCATGCGTCGTTAGAAAGAAGATCGTACTTGCTCAGGCCCCTCTCTATACCCAACGGAATCCGAAGAACGACGTGATTTAGCACCTATGCGGATCGGCTTGTATAGCGAAGTTCGTATGTTCGCTCAATCGACAGACTGCAAAATTTCCACTCGCCGATTTCTGGCTCTTCCTTCAGCGGTCTCGCCTATATCTAGTGGCATGACACTGCCTCTTCCATTGGGAGGATTGAGCGATTTCGGAGATATGCCTCTCGAAATCAGCCACCGGTAAACCAATTCCGCTCTCGCGGCTGACAGGTCTTTGCACGCGACTGCGTTGCATTCGTTGTAATCCGTGTAGCCGATCACATCGAACTTTAGGTGCGGATTGTTTTCTATGATCTGCTTGTCCCTTACCAACGCTTTCAAATCGAAGCTGCGGCTAGCCAATGCCGACGCCAGTGACTCGTTCGTCCGCGGATGCCCAGACTTGAATTCGACCGAAGTCGTGGACAGCCCACAAGATGACGATGGCAATTCTCCTTGAGTCGAATTATTAGAGTGAGTCCGAGGCAGTTGCGTGCAAGAGCAGGCGGTCGTTAAAAAAATGGCCAGGGCTGCCGATCGGATCGATGTAGCACTTGCGCTGACCGTCATCGCAACTTCCTTCCATGCAGGCATTGATGGTGCTCCGTGCGCGCGGGAGGTCACCTGAGGTCTCGACTTCGGCCGACTATGCGCTGGAGCCGGCGGCATTTTTCGTGGAACTTAGGACGAGCCCGCATGCTGCTTAGGGGCCATGCCATCGCTGAAATCAGGCTCCAATCGGCGTCCCTAAAAGACTGCAGTAGGGAATGGAATTCCAATGCGCGAGCATGGCGATCTCTCTCGTCGGAGCGTCAGCATCGAAGACTGATGCGACTGTCCGCGCCACCTCTACGGCGTGAGCTTAGGCAGCTTCTCCGCCGCGGTTTGTACGATCCCAAGCTTCTTTCCGAAGCGCTCAAAGAAATCCGGCTCCTCGATGCCTATGCCGTAAGTCTTGCCCAATTCGGATGTGACATAAGGGGTGTCATAGGAAATAAGTCTGAAATAGGTGTTGCGCGGCTGGGCTAGCACTACAGCATCCGCCGAGAAAACTATTTCCTTCGATTTATTTATTTTCCCGGCGATGATGTAGTTCTCCGAAATCAAGATCGGGGCGGGCCCGCAGAGCTTTACTTTTCTTCCAGGGCGGATATCGCCTTTTAGCGCCTGCCGAACTCTCATTAGATATATGGCGTTAGGGTTTTCACCAGCGCATGAGCCGAGGCTTGCGCTGACAACAAGGCCGGATACTACGGTATCTGCATCTTCGTAGACCGAACTGAGTGGGCGAGTAATGCCATTCTCCGCGTGGCTTTCGACGGAAACTGCAAGAAGAATAAGAAAAACAACGGGCACCATTTTCATTGCTGTTTGTCCTTTTGATCGATATTCCGATGTCCCCCGGCAGGAAATCCAAGCGACCTCTGGAAGTTGTCCGCGTCAATTTCATACGCTGATCCAGGGCCCATATGCATCCTTGCGTCGCGTTGTTCATTGTAGATTAGGACGTTGCCGGCAGTGAAGTGATGGATCTCATGGAGCATCATGCCCAAATGGAAGCCCGCCCATAAATTTGAGAACGGCGTGGCGTTAATGATCATGTCGTAAGTGGGCGGCTTTGTAACGAAGGCCTTCTCAGCTCCGGTTTGCTCCACGGACATATAAACACTCATTTTGTTGAATATTTGGACGTGCTCGTTCAAGCCCCGTTCGCCTAGTTCTTTTCCTGCGCGGTTGAGTGCGTCAGCGGCTTTTTCCCGTTCGGGATAAAGCTCGTCGGCTTTATTTGATCCAGTTGCTAGCGGAACTGGTGTTTGCGACCGAGCGTTGTACGACTGAATAACCGTTATGTCACTCGCCGAAAAGGTCTTTGTATTGAAGCAGATGCGAGTGCCTGTGCGCGGCTCACAGCGCCCATCCGGATCAGTGAATTTATATGGGTTGTTCAATGCATAGGTGTAGCGGCCGAATCCACCGCCGGTTTTTGTATCGGTCATTACCGGGTCGACGCTAAGGAATCGTCCGATTTCTGAATCAAAGTAGCGTTGTTGCATATAGGACAAGCCGGTTGCCGAGTCGCTTACGTGCCCGGTGTATCCAGGGCCGTCCGAGGGAAGGCGATTGGTTAGGCGCCCGTATGGTTCGTATTCGCTACGTTCGACCACGTTCTGGCTGCTATCGGTCACGGCGACCGGCGAACCCAGCCCATCAGTGTGGATGTACTCCACCACGACTTGAGCTCGAGCTGAGAGCGAAGAAGTTACAAGTGCTACGGTCCACGCCCACTTCGGAATGTTCCTTTTCATTGTATTCGCCTCAATCCATCGGCTCAGTGCGTCGGGTCGCGGGATATGCCGGCGTCGACCACGCCGAGCACCCACCCGTCCCGCAAGCGCGCACCGCATAGTTCAACGCGCAGTACTGTCCGCTAGAGGCCGAAGCCACCTGCGTCGCCGCGCCGCGATACAGCAGCGCGCCGGTATCCGCCGACTGCAACTCATAGTTCTGTGTTTTCGCGGAGGCGTTCCAGCGCACCGTGCAGGTGTCGTTGACCACGCGCCCACGCAACGTATTGCGCAACCAGTCCGCCAGCGTGATGGCGGGTGCCGCGGGCGGCAGGTCCACGGTGATGAAGCGCGCCTCCGAATACGGTCCGCAGCCGGGGTAGTGGCATCCACGCGCGCGGTAGGCGTAGCGGCCGTCGCCGCGGCCGCTGATGGTCGCGTTCGGCGCCCAGTCTTGGTACACCATCGTCCAGGCGCCGCCTTCGCGGCTTTCCTCCAATTGATAGGACGTGGCGCCGGCGACCATGTTCCAACTCAATGCATAGGTGCCGGCGTTGCTGGTGGCCTCCAGATTGATCGAGGGTGCGGTGGTCGGCGGTCCCGTCACCGCGACGCTGACCTCGGCCGAAGTAGCGCCGCAGCCGGCGGCGTTGCAGGCGCGCGCGCGATAACGATAGGTTCCGGTATCGCCCCCGACGATGGTGCGACTCGTGTCCGCCGACTCTTGGATCAGCGTCCAACCGCCGCCCAGCGCGCTTTGCTCCAGTTGATAGCGATTCGCCCCGCCGACAGCGTTCCACGCGACGACGAAACTGCCGCGATCGCTCTGCGCCGGCGCGCTCAAGGTCGGGGCCGAACCCGGCGGGTACAGAACCGAGACGTTGCTGACGGCTGAGGTCGGACCGCAGCCCGCCGGGTTGCAGGCCTTCGCGCGATAAGCGAACTCCCCGTAAGGCTTGGCCGAGAACGCCTGCGCGAGCGCTGCGCCGCTGTAGGCCGTGCTCCAAGCGCCACTGTTGAAGCTCTCTTCCAGCGCATAGTCGGTAGCGCCGCCGACCGCGGCCCAGCTGACGTTGTACAGCCCGTTCAATGCCGTGGACGGTGCGGCCAATACGGGCGCTTCGGTCGGGGGGCGTTGCACTTGCACGGTCGCCTCCACGCTCCACAGGCCGCAACCGCCACTGCCGTTGCAGGCGCGCACCCGATAACCGTAGCCGCCGCTGACATGCCCGGAAATCGCGCGGCTGCGTTCGGTGCCGCTGTATAGCGCCTGCCAGGCGCCGCCGTTGGTGCGTTCCTGCAACTCGTAACTGCCGGAAGCGGTAACGTTGCTCCAGGTGACGGTGTAACTGGTTTGCGAGACATAACTGGGCGCGGACAACACCGGCACATCGGGGGCCGTCGGCGCGGTCGCCTTCGCCACCAAGCTCCCGTTCAAGTGGAAGTAGGCGGTGTCCTTCTCCTTGCGGAAGTCGCGCTGATAGCGCAGCACGCCGTCCTGGCTGTACATCGAGACGATGCGGCCGAGCGAGGGACTGGTGGACAGCACGCGACGGCCGTGGGCGTCGTAGCGATAGGATTCGGCATCCTTGGCTTCGCGCAGGCGGTTGCCGAAGTCGAAATCGAACGACTGGCCGTTCTTGTTGCGCAGGTTGCCCTGCTCGTCGTAACCCAGGCCGATTACGCCGGCGCCGGCCGGAGTCTTGACCAGTTCGAGCTGGTTCAATCCGTTGTAGTGGTAGACGTGCTGACGACCCGGAACGATCGCCGTGCCGGCAACGTCGACCGTGCGCAGATTGTCGAGCGCGTCGTAGCTGTAGGACGCATTGCCGAACATCGACGACGCGGCGGCCGTCAGCCGGTCCAATCCGTCGTAGGTCATGCTGCGGTTGCCCGGCGCGCCCGCGCGGCCGTCGCTGATGGCGGCGACGTTGCCGTTGGCGTCGTAGTCGTAGCTGTCGTCCAGCACGGTGGCCGTGCCGGCGTCGCGGCTGCGCTCGGCGAGGCCGCGCGCGTTCTGCTGCAGGGTATGGACGATGCCGTTGCCATAGACGAAGCGCGCCATGCCGCCGTTGGCGAAATAGCTCACCTCGCTGGCGTAGCTGCCCGAGCGCGTGGGTTGGCCGAGGCCGTTGGTGTCGTAGGCGATCTGTTGCCCGTTGGGATAGGTGTGCGAGGCGAGTTTCCCCTCGTTGGTATAGCCCAGTCCGAAACCCCACTCGAAGCTGTCGAAAATCATTTGCTCGGCGGTCGGCAAACGCAGTTTGTTGTACGAGTAGCGGTTGGTGACCGTGTCGCCGCCGGCCTTGTTCTGAGTCGCGATTTCCTTAGGCAGGCCATCGGGGTAGTACGTCCAGGTCTGGTTGCCGCGGCCGTCCGGGAAGCTCAAGGTCTTGACGCGATTGCGCGCGTCGTAGGTGCGGCCGACCGCGCGGCCGGAGGCCAAGGCCTCGTCGCGATTGCAGTTGTCGGTCGCCCCCAAGGACAGGCCGGACGCGCTCCAGGCGGGATTGTTGGCCGCGTCGTAACCGACCACGGTGGCGCCGGTTTCGGGTTCGACGGTCTTGCACAGGCGATGCTGGCCATCGAAGACGTAGCTTCGGGTGACCTGCGTCGCTCCATCCTCGCTGCTGCGACGAATCGCGGTCGCGGCGCCGAGAACGTCGCGCCAAATGTTGGTGCGCGCCCCTTCAGGATGAACGATCGACACCGGCGCGTCGGTGCTGGGTTGGTCGAAGGTCTGGTAGGCCGTGGTGGTTTGGGACTGGCGCGGGTTGGTGGTGCGGGTGAGGAACCCCGCCAGATACTCGGTGCGCGTGCTCAACCGACCCAATTCGCTGTCCTGCTGAACCAGCGAAACGCGGCCGAGGGTGTCGTAGTCGGTGTAGGCGCCCTTCAACGTCGTGGAGAAGACATCGGGGAAGGCTTCGGCATAGCCCAGCGGATAGCTAGCGAAAACCGTGCGCCCTTTTTCGTCGTAGCGTTGCACGCTCGCGCGCAACGTACCCGGGATGTCGGCGCAGTCCCATTCGTGGGTGAGGACCGGCCGCCAGAAGCCATCCAGGAACACGTTCTTGCAGTAGCGTCCACCGACGATCGTGGTGTGCTTCCAGTGGCCCGGTGCGAGGCCGTACTCCGTCGTGTCCCGGCGGGTCAGGCTGATCTCGGTCGAACTCCATGTGTTGGTGTCGCCGGTCGGCGGCGTAACCGTATTCAACCGGCCCGCAGGATCGTAGGCGTAGCTCGTGGTGTAGCCGTTTTCGTCGGTCACCGAACTCAGCCAGCCGTTGTCGTCGACTACGGCCGCATCGCTGCTGGCGTCCGCGTACTGGATCGATTGCGGCACGCCGCGCTTCCAAGAGCCCAGAGTGGTGACGTTGCCGGCGCCGTCGGTGACCGTCGCGAGAGTGCCGTCGGCGTTGTAACCGTAGCTTTCGATCAAGCGGCCGAATGCGTAGCGTTGCGAAGGCCGCGCCTGCGCGTCGTAAGCGGTTTGGGACGTTACCCAGCCGGTGTCGGAGTTGGTTTCCTTGGCGGGCTGCCCCAACACCCACAGGGCGAGATCGTCGTGGTACTCGGTGGCGGTGGTGCGGCTGCCGTCGTTGGCGGTGCCGGAGGACCATGCCGTCGTGTTGGTCGGCCGCGCCAGTGCATCGAAGGCATTGATGGCGCGGTTGAACGCGGCGCCGTCCTGTTGCGTGGACACGTTCTTGAGCGGCCGGTTGGAATTCGGCAGCTTGTCCGCGTATTCATCGCCGTTCGTGCCCATCCAATCGGGAAAGGGCATGCCGCCGGCTTCGGCGTCGCCGACATAGGTGTTGAGCGCGGTGCGGTAGGTCGTGCCGTCCTTTTTGGTTTCGACCTTGAGCAGTTGCCCCTCGTTGATGTCGCGGTCGCGCCCGAAGGTGTGGACGTTTTGGGTGCCGTCGGGCTCGGTGACGGTTACGGTCTTGTAGTTCGGGGCGGGCGGCGCGTACTTGGCGTTCCAGCCCGCACCGATATCCCATCGCGACTCGTCCTGCGTTTGATAGCCCTCGCCCAGGCCGTCGTAGCCGTAGCGGTAGACCTTCTCGGCGACGCCCGCGGCGCTGACGTGCTTCTCGACGATCGACCACGTGTCGTGGAAGGTGGAGTAGCGGTTGCGGGGACTGTTGTCGTTGATGCCGGTCTCGCAAGAGAAGGGCACGTTGGTCCGACCATGCCGCATCGACTTGAAGACGTACTCGGCGACGGCGCCGGAGGGATGGGTGATGCGCGCCTTGCTGAGGGTGTCTTTCAAAATAGCGCCCGGCGAACAGGGCACGTTTTGTTTGATATAGGTCTGATTGGTGTCGGGATTGAGGAGATACTCGGCGACGTCGAGCCGGAAGGTGCCGAGTTGTCCAGGGCCTTCGTACTTCCAGGCAGTGCCGTCCGGGTTTTGAATGTTGCCGCCGTCGCCCGACGGATAAGCGAAGTACCAGGTCCGGCCGTTGGCCGTGGCCGAGAGGAGGTTGGTCTGCACGTTCCCGGCGAACAGGTACGGCGCCGGATCCGTGTAGGTCATCGTGATCTCGCGCCCGTCGTTGGCGTAGATCCGCTTGGGATGGTCGTACTCCCACTCGTACTTCACCCAGTTGCCGAAGCGGTCCTCGATCTTGGTGACGTAGAGCTTGAGTTTGTAGCGGTGGAGCAAGGCATTGGAGACGTTGTATCCCCAGGGATGGGTGATCGACGAATAGCGCCGATAAACGAGCCAGTCGAAGGTGTATTTGCTGCCGTCGGGCGCATAGCCGACGAGGCCTTTGCCGGGGCCGTTCTGCACGCTGGGCAGTTCGGAGAAGTACCAGCCGTCCTTGGTGGCGAAGGTGTAGGTCACCGAATTGTTCGGCTTCACCCGTTTGGGATCGTCGGTGATCTTGAGCAAATCGCCGCCGCCGCCGCCGTTGAGGGTCAGGCGGTTGCCGCTCCAGAACATCGAGTAGTCGAAGTCGACGTAGCCGTTGTTGACCGGCGACGGCACCGGCACCCAGCCGTTGGCCTCGGCGCTTTTGCTGTGATGCACCGCGCCGACATAGGGGATGTCCAGATCCCAGTTGCCGTTCAGCGGTCCGCCCGTGATGTCGTGCGGATCGAGGAAGACGCCTAGCGCGACCAGCAGCGCGCTGTTGCCCGGCAGCGAGATCACGTCGTGGCTGAAGCGCACGGTCCCGTTGAACAGATTCACCTTGTCGCCGAAAGCGTCGTCCGACAGGGGCGAGACGTTCTCGGTGGCGCGCACGCGCTTGGCGTACTCGTTCGGCCAGTCGGTGTTTTGGGCGCGCGCTGGGCTGAGCGCGAACGCCAAAGCGAAAAACAGCGTCCAGGAGAAACCGAATCGCAGCGCGTCGCTGCGAAGAAATCGTGCGTTCATAAAATTCATGAATTCATCCGTGTGATCCGGCCGTTGCGGCTGGAGTCGATCGTTCAGGGCGTCCGTGGCCTGCCCCGGCGCGATGATCGCAGGAGCTGAAATCGTGATGCAAGGCTGATTTTTTGTGCGTCGCGATGCGCGTGATTTGCCGGTATCGTTCAAGCGCAAAAAGCATGCGGTGCGCGCAACTCACACAGCCACCCAAAAAAAACCCCGCCGCCTCGACCGCGAGACGACGGGGGATCCACACAACGAACTGGTTCGGCGCGCAGCGCCTGCGGGTTACGCCAGCGCGGCGTCCTCGTCGCTCGGCGTGTCGTCGCGCTTGGCCGGCGCGTCGGGTTTGGCCGCGCCGCGCGATTTGCCGGGGCGCTTGCCGCCGTCCACCGCTTCGGCGATGGCTTCGATCGCTTCCACCACCGGCACCGCGATGGTGCGGGTTTCGCCGGCTTCCTTGGCGAAGCCGTGGGCGAGCGCGGCTTCGGCTTCCTCGGAAGCCTTGCGGAAGCGCTTGGCGTCGGGGCACAGCACCTGCATGTAGTCGGCGTCGAAGTTCAGGCGTTCGACCAGGAAGTCGACGAAGGCGCGCACTTTCGGCGATTGCACCTGGCCGCGCGGGAACACGGCGTTGAACTCGTACTCCGGGCCGGTCCAGCCGGCCAGCACGCGCTGCACGTAGCCTTGTTCGGCGAAGGCCTTGACGGTGACGTCGGCGGCCAGCATCAGCGCTTCGCCGCACAGCAGCGCGCCGCGCAGCGGGCCCGGGTCGTTGGCGACCATGACCGGGTCGATCACGTAATCGACGGTGCGTTCGCCGTCGCTGAGCGGCCACACGTATTCGTTGTTGCTGCGCCGCGACTTGGGCATGGCCAGGGTGCGGTGGTGGCGCAGGTCGTCGGGGTGCAACGGTTCGCCGTGGCGCGCCAGGTAGTTCGGGCTGGCGTAGATCTGGGTGCGGAACACCGCGAGCTTGCGCGCGATCAGGTTGGAATCGGGCAGCGCGCCGACGCGCAGGGCGACGTCGATGCCCTGGTCGATCATGTCGACGGTTTCGTTGCTGAGGTTCATCTCCACCCGCACTTCCGGGTGGCGGGCGTGGAATTCGCCCAGCAGCGGCGCGATCCAGGTGATGCCGACCGAGTACGGCGCGGTGATGCGCAGCCAGCCGCGCGGGCCGCCTTGCAACTGGCCGACCGCGCTTTCGGCCTCGTTCAATTCGCGGGCGATGCGCTGGCAGTGTTCGAAGTAGACGTTGCCGGCCTCGGTGAGGCCGAGCTTGCGGGTAGTGCGGTGCAGGAGCTGCGCGCCCAGGCGCGTTTCCAGTTCCTGCACCTTGCGGCTGACCGTGGTCTTGGGCAGGCGCAGCGCCTGCGCGGCGGCGATGAAGCTGCCGCTTTCGACCACTTTGACGAAGATCAGCGTGTCGTTGAGATCGTGAGCCATGGGGGTATGGACTCCTGGTTCGATGGCCGGAACACAGCGCCGCATGCCCGGGATCGGTCAGCGATTGTGTTCGAACGCGAGACGGAAGTTGTGTCGATGTGTACGTGCAGCGATGACGCGGGGTCGGCAGCGATGCGCGGTCGTGGCGGGCGCGTCGGCGACGCGGTACCGGACGCGGCCCGCCGGAATGGGACCGGCGCAGTCCATTGGGTTGGCGCCCGCCGGCTCCTGCCGGCGCGGTGTACGTGATGACGGCTGTCACCGGCGTGGATTGATCGCCTCCACTGCCGCCGTCGACGGCGAACGCCGAAAGTGGCGCCGTCGTGCGAAGCATCGCGTGGCGGGCCCCTTCCGCGAAGTTTGGGTTGGGGGCGGGCCACCCGGCCTTCAAGGGGGCCGGACCGAGATTGGACCGTTGCCGGGACAATTATTCCCTGAATCCCGGGCTAATCAAGACCCGTTCGCGTCTCTACTCTTTGCCGCACATCGTCACGAGGTCCCCCCGCCATGTTGACTCCACGCCAAGCCCGATACGCCTTCCTGCCGGTGATGTCGGTGGCCATGTCCGCCCTGATCGGGTTGGCCGTGGTCGTGTTCCGCCAAGGCCTAGCCCAGGGCGCCGAAGAGGCGTGGATGCTGGCCTGGGTGCTCGCCTTCACCATCGCCCTGCCCGCGGCCATGCTGTTGATGCCGGCCGTCGGCGCTGTGCTCGCGCACTACACCCGGGATGACAAGCGTCACGGGATCGTCCCGGTTGTGGGAGAGAAAGTCCCAGGGGCGGGACAATGAAAGCCCCTTTGGTTGTACTCGGTGCCACCGGCGGCGTTGGCCGCGGGGTCGTGCAGGCCGCGATCGACAGCGGCCGCCCGGTCATCGCGGTCGCGCGCCGGTCCAGCGAACTCAAGGCGCTCAAGGCCGGCTACCCCGACGCCGACCTGACCGTCGTCACCGGTTCCGTCGCCAACGACGCGGCCGGCGCCAAGCTCGCGCGCGCCCTGCGCAAGCTCGGCCGCCCGCTCGCCGGCGTGGTCGCGGCGGTGTGCGGCGGCGCCGAGCGCGGCCGCCTGCTCGACAACCCGGCCGAGTTCCTGCGGCGCAAGCTCGACGAGGACCTACTCCCCCACCTCGCCGCGGCGCGCCACTTGCTGCCCCTGCTGGCCGAACGCGACCGCGGCGGCACGTATGTGCTGATCGGCGGTCCCGGCAGCGAACACCCGTGGGCCGGTTACGGCCACCGCTCGATCGGCGCCGCCGCGCTGCGCATGCTCGCGCGCGTGCTGCACGACGAAGCCCGCCAACTGGCGGTGCGGGTGCAGCTGCTGGCCGTGGACACGCCGGTGTGCACCGAGTTCAACCAACGCCATTCCTGCCCCGAATGGCCCAGCGCGCTGTCGGTCGGCCAGCGCGCGATGGCATTGATCGATCACGACGTGAGCGAGGAACCGCCGCGTCCGATCGTGCCGTATGCGTTGCGCATGCCGGCGCCGACCTTGCTGCCGCCGCGGGCGAGCGTCCCCCCTCCGCCCGCCAGCCGCGTCGACGACGCCTCGCCAGCCCGCTCCGCCGACCCCGCTCCGCGCTCCGCCGCCCCGCCCACTACCAGCCGCCACACCGTACCCAAGACGGTCCCGCTTCAGGCAACTGCGCAAGAACCGGATTGTTCGCCGGACGACACCCAACAACGATGTCTGCACGACGCGCGCGCCCTGCTGAAGTCGCTGACCGCACCGAATCCCAAACAGGAACCCACCCCACGATGAGCACCCGTCACTTTTCCGTCCGCTCCGGCAAGCCCGGCGTCGGACTCTCCGTGCTCGCGTTGACCGCGAGTCTCGTCATCGCCCTGGCGGCCGTCGGTTGCGGCAGTCAGGCCGCTCCGCACGAAGGCGGCGCGCCGCCGCCGCCGGAAGTCAGCGTCGCCCAGGTCCTGAGCAAGCAGGTCCGGCAGTGGGACGAGTTCACCGGCCGGGTCAGCGCGCCCGAATCGGTCGAGCTGCGCGCCCGCGTCAGCGGCTACGTGGATCGCGTCGCCTATAAGGAAGGCCAGGACGTCAAGAAGGGCGACCTGCTGTTCGTGATCGACCAGCGCCGCTACCGCGCCGAACTCGCCCGCGCCCAGGCCGAACTGGAACGCGCGCGCGCCGAAGCGCGTCTGGCCCAGACCCAGGACAAGCGCGCCCAGACCCTGGTCGAGGCCAAGGCGATCTCGCGCGAAGAGTTCGAGACCCGCCGCGCCGCCAGCACCCAGGGCGACGCCGCGGTGCGCGCGGCCGAAGCCGCGGTCGCCTCGGCCCAGCTGGACCTGACCTTCACCGAAGTGCGCTCGCCGATCAGCGGCCGCGCCGGCCGCGCCCTGATCACCGTCGGCAACCTCGCCTCGGCCGATCAGACCGTGCTGACCACGGTGGTCTCGCAGAACCCGATGTACGTGTACTTCGAGGCCGACGAGCAGACCTACCTGCGCTACAACGATCTGGCCCGCAAGGGCGAGCGCGCCGGCGACAAGAACCCGGTGCGCGTCGGCCTGGCCGGCGAGAGCGGCTACCCGCACGCCGGTACCGTGGACTTCACCGACAACCAGCTCGACGCCAACACCGGCACCATCCGCGCCCGCGCGGTGTTGCCGAACGAAGACCGCGTGCTGTCGCCGGGCCTGTTCGCGCGCGTGCAGATGGAAGGCAGTGGCGACTTCAAGGCCATGCTGGTCGACGACAAGGCGGTGCTGACCGATCAGGACCGCAAGTACGTCTACGTGCTCGGCCCGAAGAACGCCGCGCTGCGCAAGGACGTGGTGCTCGGCCGCATGATCGAGGGCCTGCGCGTGGTCCAGTCGGGTCTGGCGCCGGACGACAAGGTCATCGTCCACGGCGTGCAGAAGGTGTTCTTCCCGGGCATGCCGGTCCAGCCCAAGACCATCGCCATGGGCGCGCCCGCGCCGGTGCCGCAGGCCGCGCAGGCGGCCGGGTCGAAGTGAGTCCGCGATCGAACACACCCTTCCGAACCGGTTGAGCCGTCCGCTGCGGTTGCCGCGCACGCGGGAACCCAGGGCTTTCCGGGCGGGAACGTTTGACGCCTTCGGATTCCCGCGTTCGCGGGAATGACCGGCGCAAGCGCTCCGCCCGATCCGGTTCAAAAGCAATCAAGGCCGATCCCGCCTCCAACGGGCCGGCCGGGGACCCATGCGGCTCATCGCCGCACCAAGGAATCCGTCATGGACTTTTCCAAATTTTTCATCGACCGGCCGATCTTCGCCGCGGTGCTGTCGATCGTGATCTTCGCCGCCGGCTTGATCGCGATTCCGATTCTGCCGATCAGCGAATATCCCGAAGTGGTGCCGCCCTCGGTGGTCGTGCGCACGGTCTATCCGGGCGCCAACCCCAAGGTCATCGCCGAAACCGTCGCCACGCCGCTCGAAGAAGCGATCAACGGCGTCGAAGACATGATGTACATCAAGTCGGTCGCCGGTTCCGACGGCGTGCTGATCACCACGGTGACCTTCAAGCCGGGCACCGACGCCGACGACGCGGCCGTGCGCGTGCAGAACCGGGTCAGCCAAGCGCTGGCGCGACTGCCCGAGGACGTGCGCCGCCAGGGCGTGACGACGCAGAAGAAGTCGCCGGTGTTCCTGATGGTGGTGCACCTGACCTCGCCCAACGGCAAGTACGACACGCTGTACCTGCGCAACTACGCCCGCCTGCACGTCAAGGACAATCTGGCGCGCCTGTCGGGCGTCGGCGACGCGCAGATCTTCGGCGGCGGCGACTACGCGATGCGCGCCTGGCTCGATCCGGACAAGGTCGCCTCGCGCGGCCTCACCGCCGGCGACGTGGTCCGCGCCATGCGCGAGCAGAACGTGCAGGTCTCCGCCGGCCAGCTCGGCGCCGAGCCGATGCCCAACAGCAGCGACTTCCTGACCCTGATCAACGCCCAGGGCCGCCTGCGCGACGAGAAGGAATTCGGCGAGATCGTGATCAAGCGCGGCAACGACGGCGAAGTGGTGCGTCTGTCCGACGTCGCCCGCCTGGAACTGGGCGCCGGCGACTACAGCCTGCGTTCGCAGCTCGACGGCAAGAACGCGGTCGGCATCGGCATCTTCCAGGCGCCGGGCGCGAACGCGCTGCAGATCCAGGAGCAGGTCATCGGCACGATGAACCAGCTCTCCAAGTCGTTCCCGGACGGCATCAAGTACGAAGCGGTGTACGACACCACGATCTTCGTGCGCGACTCGATCAAGGCGGTGGTCTCGACCCTGCTCGAAGCCGTGCTGCTGGTGGTGCTGGTGGTGATCCTGTTCCTGCAGACCTGGCGCGCGTCGATCATTCCCTTGATCGCGGTGCCGGTGTCGGTGGTGGGCACGTTCTCCGCGCTGTACCTGCTGGGCTTCTCGATCAACACCCTGAGCTTGTTCGGTCTGGTGTTGGCGATCGGCATCGTGGTCGACGACGCGATCGTCGTGGTCGAGAACGTCGAGCGCAACATCGAGGAAGGCCTGAGCCCGCTCGACGCGGCGCATCAGGCGATGAAGGAAGTGTCCGGTCCGATCGTGGCGATCGCGCTGGTGCTGTGCGCGGTGTTCGTGCCGATGGCGTTCCTGTCGGGCGTGACCGGCCAGTTCTACAAGCAGTTCGCGGTCACCATCGCCATCTCCACGGTGATCTCGGCGATCAACTCGCTGACCCTGTCGCCGGCTCTGGCCGCGCGCCTGCTCAAGCCGCACCACGCGCCCAAGGACGCGGCGACCCGCCTGATCGACCGTCTGTTCGGCTGGCTGTTCCGTCCGTTCAACCGCTTCTTCGCCACCAGTTCCGAGAAGTACCAGGGCGCGGTCTCGCGCACCCTGAGCAAGCGCGGCGCGGTGTTCGTGGTCTACGCGGTGCTGCTGGTCGCGACCGGCTTCATGTTCAAGATCGTGCCGGCCGGCTTCATCCCGCTGCAGGACAAGCTGTACCTGATCGCCGCGGTGAAGCTGCCCGAGGGTTCCTCCATCGCCCGCACCGACGCCCTGCTGAGCAAGGTGACCGACGTGGCGATGAAGACCGAAGGCGTGCAGCACTCCATCGCCTTCCCGGGCCTCAACGCGGTGCAGTTCTCCAACACGCCCAACACCGGCGTGGCGTTCCTGCCGCTCAAGCCTTTCAGCGAGCGCAGCCGCAGCGCGGTGGAGATCACCGCCGAGCTGAACCAGAAGATCGGCGGCTTCCAGGAAGGCTTCACCTTCGCGCTGATGCCGCCGCCGATCCTCGGCCTGGGCAACGGCGCGGGCTACCAGATGTTCATCCAGGACCGCAACAACCTCGGCTACGGCGCGCTGCAGAACGCGGTGAGCGCGTTCCAAGGCACGATCATGCAGACCCCGGGCATGGGCTACGCCAACAGCACCTATCAGGCCAACGTGCCGCAGCTCGACGCCGAAGTCGACCGCGTCAAGGCCAAGGCGCAAGGCGTGCCGCTGACCGAGCTGTTCGACACGCTGCAGACCTACCTGGGTTCGGCTTACGTCAACGACTTCAACCAGTTCGGCCGCACCTGGCAGGTCATCGCCCAGGCCGACGGCAACTTCCGCGACAGCGTCGAAGACATCGCCAACCTGCGTACCCGCAACGACCGCGGCGAGATGGTGCCGATCGGTTCGATGGTCACGATCAAGCAGACCTTCGGTCCCGACCCGGTGCTGCGCTACAACGGCTACCCGGCCGCCGACATCGCCGGCGACGTCGATCCGCGCGTGATGTCCTCGGCGCAAGCCATGGACGTGGTCAAGGACGTGGCGTCCAAGGTCCTGCCCAATGGCATGGACATCGAGTGGACCGACCTGAGCTACCAGCAGGCCAGCCAGGGCAACGCGGCGCTGATCGTGTTCCCGCTCGCCATCCTGCTCGCGTTCCTGGTGCTGGCCGCGCTGTACGAAAGCTGGACCCTGCCGCTGGCGGTGATCCTGATCGTGCCGATGTGCATGCTCTCGGCCCTGCTCGGCGTCAAGCTGACCGGCGGCGACAACAACGTGTTCGTGCAGGTCGGTCTGGTGGTGTTGATGGGCCTGGCGTGTAAGAACGCGATCCTGATCGTCGAGTTCGCCCGCGAACTGGAACTGCAGGGCAAGGGCATCGTCGAAGCCGCGCTGGAATCCTGCCGCCTGCGTCTGCGTCCGATCGTGATGACCTCGATCGCCTTCATCGCCGGCACCGTGCCGCTGGTGCTGTCGCACGGCGCCGGCGCCGAGGTCCGCTCGGTCACCGGCATCACCGTGTTCGCCGGCATGCTCGGCGTGACCCTGTTCGGTCTGTTCCTGACCCCGGTGTTCTACGTGGCGCTGCGCAAGCTGGTCGGCAACAAGCTGGTCTCGCACGGCGACCACCACAATGTTTCGGAGACGGTCCATGCGTAATCTCAAACTGCCCGCGGTCGCGCTGCTGACCCTGGCGCTCGCGGCCTGCGCGGTCGGTCCGGACTATGTCCGGCCGACCCTGGCCACGCCGGACAAGTTCGCCCGCGCCGACGCCGAGGCCGCCACCGACGGCACCGCGGCGCCGGATCCGGCCGCCGAGTTCTGGCGCGAGTTCAACGACCCGGTGCTCACGCGCCTGGTCGAGGAATCGCTCGGCGCCAACCACGACCTGCGCATCGCCCTGGCCAACTACGACCGCGCCAACGCGCTGTTGCGCGGCGCCAAGTTCGACCGCTTCCCCACCATCACCGCCAGCGCCACCGGCAGCGACACGCGTTCGAGCTCGGACCAGATGCCCGGCGCGAGCAACGACGCCCGCGACAACAAGAGCTACAGCGCGCAGGCCAACGTGAGCTGGGAACTCGACCTGTTCGGCCGCGTGCGCCGCAACGTCGAATCCCAGCGTGCCGACACCTGGGCCAGCGCGGCCGACCTGCAGGCCATGCAGGTGTCCATCGTCGGCGAAGTCGCGCGCAGCTACGTCGAGTTGCGCGGCCTGCAGGAACGCCTGCGGGTCGCGCGCGAGAACGCCGAGAACCAGAAGGAAACCCTGCGTCTGGTGCAGGCGCGCTTCGACGCCGGCCGCGGCACCGAGTTCGACACCTCGCGCGCCCGCGCCCAGCTCGAAGCGACCTTGGCGCGGGTGCCGAACCTGGAAGCCCAGGTCGCGGTGACCGAGCATCGCCTCGCCGTGCTGACCGGGCAGACGCCCGATTCGCTGGTGGCCGAGCTCGATCAGGCCACGCCGCTGCCGGCCTTGCCGGCGCGGCTGGACGCCGGCACGCCCGGCGAGCTGCTGCGCCGCCGTCCCGACGTCGCCGCCGCCGAGCACCGCCTGCACGCGGCCACCGCGCGCATCGGCGTGGCCACCGCCGATCTGTTCCCGCGCTTCACCTTGTCGGGTTTGATCGGTTCGCAGGCCATCGACACCAGCGCCTTGTTCGAGCGCGCCAGCGAAACCCGTCTGGTTGCGCTGGGCATCGACTGGTCGTTCCTCGACATCGGCCGGGTGCGTTCGCGGATCAAGGCCGCCGACGCCACCGCCGAGGGCGAACTGGCGCGTTACCAGCAAAGCGTGCTGCTGGCGCTGGAAGACACCGAGAACGCGTTGGTGCGCTACGCCCGCGCCCGGGTCGAGGATCAACACCTCGAACGCGCCGCGCAGGACAGCCTGAAGGCGGCCAAGCTCGCGCGCGTGCGCTACGAGGCCGGCGCCGCCGACCTGTTCGAGGTGCTCGACGCCGAACGCACCCAGCTGCAGGCGCAGGACGCCTTCGCCGACGGCCGCACGCGTTCGGTCACCGGCGCCATCGCGCTGTACAAGGCGATGGCGGGTGGTTGGTCTTCGCGCGAGCCGGTGCGCGAGGGCGTGGCGCGGCGGTGATCGAGCGGGAATGGTGAAGCGGGAATAGGGAATAGGAGCGAGGAATGGCGGGTCGCGTTAGCGATCCGTCGGACCTCGCGATGTCGAGCAACGCGTTGCGGACAAATCGCGCCGTAAGCGACACCCACCTCCGACACTCACCCTTCCCTGTTCCCCAATCCCCGTTCCCTGGCTTTTTCCGACCGACGACTCCGGCCCGCGGCGCGGCCCCTCCCCTCTCTCAACCGCCGCGGGTCGCTCGTCGGTCCTTTTGAACGCTTACGGCGCGGCGTCCTCGCCGCGCCGTCCACGAATCGATTCGCCCGGGACGCGTCGCGCGCTCCTCGCGGTGGGGCGCGCGCGGCGCGCCCGGGCGGTCGGTTCCTGCATGCCGCGGCCGCGCAGGCCGCGGCGCCGCTTTCCTCGGTCCGACGGGCCGGTCGCGGCGGCTTGCGCGGCACGGCATTGGGTTCCGGCCGCCGCGCAGTGCGCGGGCGCGACCTGGTAGCGCGCCCGCGCCGCCGCTGCCGCGGCCGTCTCGTCGGCTTTTTCGCGAACGCATCCGAGGTTCCCGCTTGCGTTCGCGCAAGCGCGGCGGACCCGCCGCCTCAGTCGACCCGCGCCGGCCACGCCGTCCGCCGGCTCAGCCGCCGACCTGCGCGACCCAATGATCGAGGTTGTAGTAATTGGTCACGCGCACGATGCGGCCGTCGCGGATCTCGAAGAACGCACCGCCCGGCAGCGCGTACTTTTGCCCGCGCGCTTCCGGCAAGCCCGGATCGGTGGCGAGATATTCGCCGTGGACCACGTACTCGGCCGCGGCGCGGGTGCCGTCCGCGGAGGCCATCACCACGATGTCGCGCAGCTGTTCGCGGTAATGCCGCGACATGCGTCGCAGGAACGCCGCGAACGCGTCGCGGCCGCTTTCGCGCGCGCCCTGGTTGAGGTCGTGGACGACGTCGTCGGCGAGCGTGTCGAGCATGCCGTCCCAGTCGCCGCGGTTGAAGGCGGCGTAGTAGGAGAGCACCCGTTCGGTGGCGAGGTCGTGGCGGCGCGGGCCTTCGGTCATCGTCTGCGGTCCTGCGGAAGTCGGGGCGGGGCAGGCGCATGATCGCGCATTCGCGCCGGGGCGACGAGTCGCGCCAACGAACGAAAGCCCGCGCGAGGCGGGCTTTCGTCGGCGATGCGGCGAGCGGCCGCCGCGCTCAGGACCGCACGCGGTTCAGATCCGCACCATCGCGCGCTGCCGCTGACGCAGCAGGCTGATGGTCAGCACCGCCGCGAGCAGCGCGGTGGTGACCACGAAGATGCCCACGCCCAGATAGCCGCCGCTGACGCCGCCGGCCGCCGCCGCGGTCTTGTCGGGGATGAAGCTGGCCGCGAGCATGCCGGTGTAGTGCATGCCGCACACCGCCACGCCCATCACCAGCGCGCTGCCGAGCATCTGGCCCCAGCCGCGCAGGTTGAACGCCAGCCACAGGGCGACGATCGAGGCGACCACGGCGATCGCCGCCGAGGCCACCACCAGGCTCTGGTTGTAGACGGTGTCGGCCGGCATCAGCATCGCGCCCATGCCGGCGTAGTGCATGCCGGTCACGCCCAGGCCCATCAGCACGCCGCCGACGATCAGCTTGCCCCAGTTGAAGACGCCGGTGCCGGCGATGGCCAGGCCGGCCATGCACGACACCACCGCGACCACGGCCGAGCCCAGGGTGACGGGCAGGTCGTAGGTCACCTCCACGTTCATGCGGCAGGCGAGCATGGCGATGAAGTGCATCGCCCAGATCGCGCCGCCGCCCATGGCGATGCCCGCGGCGGTGATGGCGCGCCAACGCGCGCCGCCGGTGGCGCCGGGAATGCCGATCGCCAACTGCAGGGCGGTGAACGATCCGAGCACCGACACCACATAGGAAAGGATGACGAGCAACGGGTCGTGGACGCATTGAATCGCTTGATCGAGCGGCATGGCGAACCCCCTGGTGGATGGGTTGTAGTGGGATAGGAACGGCAATCGGCTGCTCAGGCGCCGTCCCGCGCCAAAGCGGCATCCCACGCCGGCGCGTGCGTCGGCGCGTGGCGCCGCGGCGATCCCGGCCGCGGCGGTCGACCGGTCTGTCCGGTCAGGCTTCGAACTCGAACCGGCAGGTCTCCGCGCCGGTGTTGCGGCACTGGCTTTCGACCACCCGCACGTTGCCGCCGTGCTGGCCTTCGAGCAGGCCGCCGAGCATGCCGCGCAGGAAATGGCAGCACTCGCCATGTTCGCCGCGATGGCAGAAGGGGCTGTTGCGCACGCGCAGGACGTCGTCCTGCAGTTCCGCCTGGACCAGCTGGCGCATCGCCGGCAGCGCGATGCGGCGCACCGAGTCGCCCAGGGGCAGTTGTCCGCCGAGCGCGAAATCGCGTTTGTAGACCCAGGCGCCGACGCGTTGGCCGATGTAGCGCAAGGTCGCCTCGCGCTGGGCCGGCGGCAGCTCGCGCTCCAGCGCGACCAGCTGCAGCAGGATGTTGGGATAGTTGCGGGCGAGCTGCGGCAGCAGCGTTTCCACCCGTTGCATGTCGATCGGGGCGGCGCCGGCCGGCATCGGCGGCGCGGGCGCGACCGGCGGCGCGGAGGCCGCGGCGGGCGCGTGGTGGCCGTCGCCATGCCCGTTGCCGTTGCCATTGGCGCGCGCGGCCGGCTGCGCCGGCGCGCTCGGCGCGCCTTCGTAAGGCGAGGCCTCGAAGCTCTGCACCAGATGATGGGTGCCCAGCTTCTCTTCCAGCACCAGCAACTGCTCGGCGGGACCGCGCACCACCATCACCAGCACCACGCCTTCGTCGCTGTTGAGCATGCGTTGGCGCAGCAGGGTGAAACCGTTGGCGATGACGACCTGCCCCAGGGCGAGCAGCAAGCCGTCGCGGCGCTCGGAGACCACGCGAAACTCGACATCCACCATGCAGAACTCCCCTGGCCTGTGCGCGGGTCCGTGGCACCCTGTTCGGGCGTTCGGCGCGTCATGACAGGGACTGGCGCGCGATGGCGCAGCGTGCCAGTTGCGTTAACAAAAAACACTAACGCAGATCACAGAAAAGCCCTGGTTTTGTGCGTTTTATGCGGCGCGTGTTCGTCTGCTCAACACGCGCCGCATAACAAACGCAAAGCACATCGCGAACCGGTCACGATGCGTTCGCGGCGAACCATTGCGCGGCCAGATCGAGATCGACGTTGCCGCCGGAGACGATCAATCCGACGCGTTTTCCCGAGAACGATTCGCGATGGGCGAGCACCGCCGCCAACGGCACCGCGCCGGACGGTTCCACCACCAGTTTCATGCGCTCCCAGATCAAGCGCATCGCCGCGAGCGCTTGCGCGTCGTCGACCAACAACACCTCGCGCACGCGTGAGCGAAGGATAGGGAAGGTGAGCGTGCCCAACTCCGCGCGCAATCCGTCGCACACGGTGTCGGCGACGCGGCCGGTGATGCGCCGGCCTTCGGCCAACGAGTCGTGGGCGTCGCGCGCGCCCAGCGGCTCGGCGCCGTAGACCGCGATGCCGGGGTCGGCGCCTTGCGCGGCGATGGCGGTGCCCGACAGCAGGCCGCCGCCGCTGACCGGCGCGATCACCGCGTCCAGGCCGGGCGCGGACGCCATCAGTTCCAAGGTCGCCGTGCCCTGCCCCGCGATCACCCGCGGGTCGTTGAACGGGTGCACCAGCACCCCGCCGGTTTGCGCCAGCACCTGCGCGGTGACTTCGTCGCGCGAGGCCTGGCCGGGTTCGCAGAACACGATCTCGGCGCCGTAAGCGCGGATCGCGGCGAGCTTGACCTTGGGCGTGTTGTGCGGCGCGACCACGGTCGCGCGGGTGCCGCGCAAGCGCGCGGCCAGCGCGATGGCGCCGCCGTGATTGCCCGAGCTTTGGGTGACGATGCCGCGCGCGGCTTCTTCGTCGCTGAGCGAGAACACCGCATTGCAGGCGCCGCGGAACTTGAACGCGCCGCCGCGCTGCAGGTTCTCGCATTTGAAGTAGAGCCGGCAGCCGGCCAGTTCGTCCAACACCTTCGAGGTGAGCACCGGCGTGGCGTGCGCATGCGCGGCGATGCGCGCGGCCGCGGCGAGGATGTCGGTATACGCCGGCGCGCCGGCGACGGAAAGCGAAGAGTCGAGTGCGTTCATCCCCCAAGCGTAACGCAGCCCCGCCACCCCAACACCCGCCCGACCAAGAAGATCCCCACCCACGCCAGCCCCCCCAGTTCCCCAACCCCCATTCCCGCTCTTGCTCCTATTCCCGCTCCCGCTCAGTCGTGTCGCAACGCCGCGATCGGATCCAGCCGCGCCGCCTGCCGCGCCGGATACACGCCGAACGCCAGACCCACCGCCGCGCAGAACGTCGCCGACAGCAGCACCGGCAGCGGCGCCCATGCCACCTGCCAACCGGCGAAGGCGGCGATCAGGTACGCCAGCAACACGCCGAACAACAGGCCCAGCGCCGCGCCGGCGACGCAGATCACCGTCGCCTCGCGCAGGAACTGCGCGACCACGTCGCGCCGGCGCGCGCCCAGCGCGCGCAGCAGGCCGATCTCGCGCCGGCGTTCGAGCACGTTGGCGAGCATGATGTTCATGATGCCGATGCCGCCGACCAACAGGCTCACGCCGGCGATCGCGCCCATCACCACGCGGAAGATGCGCTGGGTCTTCTGGTGCTGCTGGAACAGTTGCTGCGGCACCACCAGCCGGAAATCGGCGCTGCCGGCATGGCGCTGGCCCAGCACCGTCGACAGCACCCGCGCGCCGGCGGCCAGTTGCGAGGGGTCGCCGAGCCGCAGCAGGAAGCGGTCGACCTCGTCCTCCTGCGGATTGAACTTGAACCGCGCCCGCGCGCTGGCCAGCGGCACGTACACGCGGTTGCTCTCCAAGCCGAGCTGCACGCCCTCGAACTGGTCCTTGCTCAAATCGCGATCGGCGAGCACACCGACCACTTGCAGCCACACGTGATTGACCTTGAGATAACGGCCGAGCGGATCGAGGCCGGGAAACAGATCGGCCGCGGCCTGATGGCCGAGCACCGCCACCGCCGCCAGCGCGCGGTCGTCGTCGCCGGTCAGCGCGCGGCCCTTGGCCACGCGCAGCGAAGAGAGTTCGAAATAGTCCGGGCTCACGCCGCTGGCCTGCGCGTCGCTGTGGCCGTTGTCGCTGAACACCGAATGGGTGCGGATCGGTTTCTCGGCGGCGTAGCGCTGCGCGCCGGGCACCACCGCCAGCGCCGCGTCGGCGTCGGCCAGGCTCAGGCCGAGGCTGCGCGCGCGCACTTCGCGCAGGCTGTTCTCGTCCTGCTGCACCTTGGCTTCGGCGATCAGATTGTTGAGGCCCAGGCTCTCCACCAAGCGCAGCGCCTCGCGCCGGCTGCCCTCGCCCACCGCCTGCATCGCCACGATCGCGCCGACGCCGAAGATCAGGCCGAGCAAGGTCAGCAGCGTGCGCAAGCGCCGCCGCCACAGTTCCTCGACCGCTTCGCGCCAAATCGGCGGCAGCCAGTTCAAGGCGCGGCTCACGGACGCACCGCCTTGGCCGGCGAGGCCTTCGGCGTTTCTTTCTTTTCCTGCGCGGCCGCTTCCTTGGCCGCGTCTTCGGCCTTGGCCGTCGGCGCGTCGATCGCGCCGGCCTCGGCGAGCAACACCTCGTCGCCCGCGCGCAAACCCGAGAGCACCTGCGAACGCGCCGGCCCGCGCACGCCGAGCTTGATTTCGCGACGCTGGAAACCCGCGCCGTCGCGGACCCGGACGTAATCGCGGCCGTCGTCGCTGTCGATGGCGACGTTGGCCACGCTCAACGCCTGGGGCGCGTCGAGCAACACCACGCGCGCCTCCAACTGCTGGCCCGGCACCAGCCGGTAGCGCGCGATCGCTTCGGCCGGAATCGGCGCCTTCATGCTCAGATACTTCACCGGACTCTGCTGATTGCGCACCTTGGCCGCGCTGGCGACCCACGACAGTTCGCTCACGATCTTTTGCTCCGGCCGGCCGACCGGAAACATCTCCACGGCGTTGCCGACTTTCACGCCCTGCGCTTCGATCTGCGGCAAGCTCAGGTCGAGTTCCATCGCCGAGGCGTCGGGCAGGCTGCCGTAGTCGAAACCCGCGCGCAGCGTCGCGCCGACGTTGGCCTTGTCGCCCTGCCAGTTGACCGCGAGCATCAGCACGCCGTCGTTGGGCGCGCGCAGCTCCAGCGCGTCCAGATCGGACTGGCGGGTCTTGGCGGCGATGTCGAAGGTCGCGCGCTGCGCGTCGAGCACCGCCAGTTCGGCGTTGCCGCGCACGCCGGACTGGCCGCGCTGCCATTGCAGGATGTCTTGCTTGGCGGTGAGGAAGCTGCGGTCCTGGACCGCGTCGAGCACTTCGTTGCGCGCCAGCGTGCTCAGGTCGGCGCTGGCGTAGCGCTCGGCGATGGCGAGCTGCACCGCGACTTGCGACAGATCCACCGCGACCTTGCTCTGCGCGGTGTTCAGATCGCCTTGCTTGGCCGCGCGCGCGAGTTCGTTGCGCTGCAAGTCGATCAGCGTTTGCGCGAGTTCCTGCTTGCCTTGGTCGGCGGAGAAGCGCGCGATCAGATCGCCCTTCTTGACCGCGCTGCCTTCCGGCAGCATCCATTCGACCTGCCGCGTCGCCCAGTTGCGTCCCGGCACGTTGAGCGGCGTGGCCTTGGCCGATTTGAGTTCGCCCTCGCCGCGCACGCTCAGGCGCAGCGGCGCCGGCGCGAGGGTTTCGGTCGCCGCCGGCGCGATCTCGCTGGAACACGCGCTCAGCCCCAAGGCCAGCGCGGCCGCGAGCGCGGCGCAAGTCGCCGCGCGCCTCATCGCCCTGCCCCCGCGGCGATTTCCACCCGCACCGCCTGGCCCGGCCGCAGCGGCGCGCGCGGATCGTCGAGCTGCACGTCCAGATCCAACACTGGCACCGGCTGCACCTGCGACTTGCTGCGCACCGCGCGGCCGACCGACGCGACCTTGCCGCGCACCACGCTGCCAGCGCCGCCCTCGACCACGATCCGCACCGGCGCGCCGACCTTCACTTGCCCCAGATCGCGCTCGGCCAACTCGGCGCGCACCGCCAGCGTGCCCATGTCGGGAATCTCGGCGACGACCTGGCCGACCCAGACCTGCGAGCCGACGTCGAATTTCTCGCCCTCGAAATTGCTCCGGTGCATCATCAGCCCGTCGCGCGGCGCGATCACTTCCAGCGCCTGTTGCGAGCGCTGCAGGCGATCGACGTCGGCCTGCAGCTGATCGCGCTCGGCCGCGAGCAAGCGTCGCTCTTGCTTGCGCTGTTCGGCCGACAGCGTCTCGCGCTTGCGCGCCAATTCCATCTTGCGTTCGGCCTGTTGCCGCGCGACCACCAGCTTGCGGTACTCGATGCCGGCGATCAGTTCGGCGGGTTGTTCGGTCTTGCGCTTGGCCTTCTCCAGCGCGGCCTGCGCTTCGGCCGTCGCCAATCGTTCGGTGCGTTCGCGGTCGGCCAGTTCCAGATCGAGCTTCTGCAGCTCGCTCTGCTTTTCCTTGAGCTGGCTGCGCTTCTCGGTGAGTTGCTTGATCACGTCGCTGCTGTCGAAGCTGATCACCGGCTGGCCGCGCTTGACCGGCGTGCCGTCGGGCGCGAGCTGGGTGATGTTGAACTGCCACATGCGCTCGATGTTCGGCGGCATCAGCGGCGAGGAGCGGCGCGCGTAGACCTCGCCGTCCACGCGCAGCGGCGCGGCCGCGGCGGCGAGCGACATCGCGCTCAGCGCGAGCGCGGCGGCTGCGGCGACGAGGCGGCTCATCGGCGCGCTCCCGCCGCGGTCACCCGCACGCTCATGCCCGGCAGCAGCGCGAGGCCGTGGCCGGCGGGCAGGTCGATGTCGATGGCGAAATAACGCCCTTCGCCCCATTCGGACTTGCGGTCGGGCGCGCCGGCGATCGCGCTGATGCGCCCGCGCAGGTCGCGTTTGGGCAAGGCGTCGAAGCTCAGCGTTACGTCCTGGCCTACGCGCAGGCCGGTGCGGTCGGGCTCCAGCGCCCACGCGCGCACCTGCATCGCGCCGCCGCTGCCGACCACCTCGCCGGCCTTGCTGCCGGGCATGGTCGAACTGCCTTCGTCGATGCGCCCGCCGATCCAGTTGTTGTTGAAGCCGTGCAGGACGATGCCGTCGCGCTCGGCGCGCACTTCCGATTGGCGCAGCAGCACGGCGTAGTAATCGCGCTGCACGGCGAGCTTGCGCGTCTCCAGATCGCCGTCCTGGCGCCGGCGCGCGACCGCGGCGCGCGCGGCGTCGAGCAGTTCGCGCTTGAGCCGCTGCTCGCGCGTGGTCTTGTCCAGCTCGCCTTGATGGCGGTCGTAATCGAGTTGCGAGATCAGCCCGCGCGGAATCGCCGCCTCGATCTTGGCGGTCGCCAACGCCGCATCGGCCTCGGCCAGCGCGACTTCGGCGTCGACCGCTTTGACTTCCAGTTCGGCCAGTTCCTTGGCCGACTTGGCGCGGGCCTGTTCGATCTTGGCGTCGAGTTCGGGAATCTGGGTGCCGGCCTGGCCCGGGTCGATGCGCAGCACCACCTCGCCGGCTTTCACCGCCTGCCCTTCCGGCACGTAATAACGGATCGACACCGGCGCGGTGTTGGCCTGCGGCGTGTAGATCGGCTGCGCGCCGACCGAACGCACTTCGCCGGTCAGCACCACGGCCGAGGCCGCCGGCGCCAACGCCAATGCGGCCACGAAGACGAGCCCGCGCGCGGCCATGCGCTCAGGCCGCCCGCGCATGCGCGCTGTCGTGTTCGATCCGGCCGTCGTGCAAGCGCACCTCGCGCGGCGCGCGCGCGGCCAGGTCGCGGTCGTGAGTGACCAGCACCACGGTCTGGCCGCCGGCGTGGACTTCGCCGATCAGGTCGAGCACGTCGGCCGCGCTTTTGGAATCCAGGTTGCCGGTGGGTTCGTCGGCGAGCAGCAGCGCCGGTTGCAGCAGCAGCGCGCGAGCGATCGCGGCGCGTTGTTGCTGGCCGCCGGACAACTCGCTCGGCCGATGGCCGGCGCGCTCGCCCAGGCCGACCCGCGCCAGCAAATCCAGCGCGCGCCGCGGCGCTTCGGCCGGCGGCTGGCGATGGAAGCGCAGCGGCAGCAGCACGTTTTCCAGCAAGGTCAGCCGCGGCAGCAGATGGAAGCTTTGGAACACGAAGCCGATGCGGCGGTTGCGGATGTCGCTGGCGGCTTCGTCGTCGAACTCGGCGACATCGCGGCCTTCGATCAGATAGCGCCCGCGGGTCGGCCGGTCCAGGCAGCCCAGGATGTTGAGCAGGCTCGACTTGCCCGAGCCGGACGCGCCGGTGATGGCGACGAACTCGCCCGCGCCGATCTTCAGGTCCACTCCGGCCAACGCATTCACCGCTTGCCCATTCATTTCGTAGCGACGATGGACCGCATCCAATTCGATCATCGATAACCGGGCCGGGATTAAGTGAAAGGAACGCCGCGCGGGTGCCGCCGTCGTGGTTGCGACCCGGCGCGCCCGAGGAAGGTTCCCGCGCCGGCGCGGGTCGGCGCAATCCCCCTTTTGTCAGAAGTTGTATCGGCGGCCGCGGCGGCGCCGCGCGCATGCGTGTCCGCCCGGCGCGGCGGGCAACGATTCATGAACTAGGAATGTGAACCCGTACCGCAATCGCGCGGGTCTTCATCGATAGTTTATGGATCGACCCGCCGAGCTCTTCCATCGCGGAACAGGCGCAGGCGGATCGGATGCGTGCCGCAAGGCCGCTTTCGATTCCGCCGGCCGATCTGCCGAACGGACTCACGGATCGACAGGCCACGATGGCCGCCCGCCACCCGGACGCGTCCGCGCGTTCGGCCACCACGATCCACGCGCTCGCGTCGGCGCTCATCTCAGGGGGAATTCCCATGCGTAAGTTCTCGGTCGGTCTGATTCTGTGCCTGGTGCTGCTCACTGGCTGCTATCCGCCGCCCGGCATCGACCCCACCGCCAAGCAGCAGGGCGCGTCGCATGTGGACCTCAGCGGCCAGGCCGCGCAGCCCGAACGGGCCTGAAACTGACAATTCCGGGTCGGGCGAATTAAGCCCGAGTTCAATGCTTCAGGCAGAATCTGAAACCCTATCCGGGGGGTCTGCCATGATCCGCAAACTGACAATTCCGCTTCTCGCCGCCGGCCTGCTGGCCGGCTGCGTCTCCGATTACACCGTCCGCGGCGGCGGCGGTCCGGGCACGTATTACTACGGCCGCCCGAGCGTGGACTACAACTATTACGGCGGCTACGGCGGCTATTACGGCCCGGGCTACGGCTATTATCCGTACGGCGAGTCCTATCGCTTCCGCTACGGCGGCTACTACGGCAACCCGTACTACGGCTACGGCGGTTACCCGTACTACTACGGCTATCCGCGCTACTACCCCAGCCGTCCGCACCAGCCGAACCCGCCTTCGAACAATCCGCCGCGCAGCGACGGCGGCATGCCGTGGCGCGACACCCGCCCGGTCGGCGGCGGCGCCTGGGGTCCGCGCAATCCGGGCTCGGGCATGCAGCAGCCGCGCTCGATGCAGCAGCCGCAAATGATGACGCCGCGCGCCCCAGCGATGCCTTCCGCGCGCCGCGACGGCGGCCGCGCCTGGCGCGACGTGGAGCGCTGAATAGGCGGAGGCGGATGAATCCGCTGAATCGGACACCGGCCATCGGCCGTTTACGACCGTTCAAGACGCTACAAGGGGCCTACGGGCCCCTTTTTCGTCGGAACTGGAACGGTGCGCACTTGCGTTCCTGACGAAGTGACAGCAATCTACCGCTACTGACCGCTTACGTCGTATTTGGACGTTTTCGGTAAGCACAGGCTTCTATGTCGGCGCCTGGCGAGGAATCACGGATCCCCCCTGTTCCGTCCCCGTCAGGCGTCGGCGCCCATTCCGCCCCATGCGTGGGTGCGATCGGAAAGCGCGCGTATCTACGCGCGCTTTTCTTTTTGGGTCAAAGGGTTAGGGCGAAGGCCCGGAACGGGCGTCGCGGCGGCCGCGAGGGCGCAAGGCGGGCCGGCATCGGCCAAAACGCAGGCAATAAAAAGGGGCCGAATGTCCCCCGACATTCGGCCCCCGGCTTCCCCCGCGAGCGCTTGGCCAGCCCCTGTTCCAATTCCAGCCGGCGTCTAGCGCCTGCCCCGCAAGGTGCATGGTTATCCAAGCATGAACCGTGCCAACCACGTGAACGTCGTGCCGCTGGGCGGCGTGCGATCATGTCGACCCGCACCTTGCCTCGCCACGCCCGCGTTCGTCCGCGTCGGCGGGCGTTCCCTTTTCCGCCGCCTTAGCGTCTTCGCGCAGCCGAGTCCGCCGTCATGAGCGATTCCTTCTATCAGTTCGACGTCATCGTGGTCGGCGGCGGCCACGCCGGAACCGAGGCCGCGCTGACCGCGGCCCGCGCCGGCGCGCGCACCTTGCTGCTGACCCACTCGATCGAAACGGTCGGCGCGATGAGCTGCAACCCGGCCATCGGCGGCATCGGCAAGGGCCATCTGGTCAAGGAAATCGACGCGATGGGCGGGATCATGGGCCGCGCCGCCGATGCCGCCGGCATCCAGTGGCGCCGGCTCAACGCCAGCAAGGGCCCGGCCGTGCGCGCGACCCGCTGCCAGGCCGATCGCGCGCTGTACCGCGCCTTCATCCGCCGCGCCGTGGAGGCCCAGCCGGGCCTGAGCCTGTTTCAGGCCGCGGTGGACGACATCGAATTCGACAGCGGCCGGGTGACCGGCGTGGTCACCCAGACCGGGCTGCGCTTCCGCGCGCCGGCCGTGGTGCTGACCGCCGGCACCTTCCTCGCCGGCAAGGTCCACGTCGGCCAGACCACCTACGCCGCCGGCCGCGCCGGCGACCCGCCCGCGACCGCGCTGGCCGCGCGTCTGCGCGAGGGGCCGTTCGTGGTCGACCGGCTCAAGACCGGCACGCCGCCGCGCATCGACGGGCGCAGCCTGGACTACTCGGTGATGGAAGAGCAGCCGGGCGACGATCCGCGTCCGGTCATGTCCTTCATCGGCAGTCCGGCCGACCATCCGCGTCAGGTCTCGTGCTGGATCACCCACACCAGCGAGCGGACCCACGAGCTCATCCGCGGCGCGCTCGACCGCTCGCCGCTGTACACCGGCCAGATCGAGGGCATCGGCCCGCGTTACTGCCCCTCGATCGAGGACAAGGTGGTGCGCTTCGCCGAGAAGGCCAGCCATCAGATCTTCGTCGAGCCGGAAGGGCTGGAGACCTTCGAGATCTACCCCAACGGCATCTCGACCTCGCTGCCGTTCGACGTGCAGCTGGCCCTGGTGCGCTCGATCCGCGGTTTCGAAAACGCCCATCTGACCCGGCCGGGCTATGCCATCGAATACGACTTCTTCGACCCGCGCGGGTTGAAGAGCACGCTGGAGACCAAGGCCGTGGCCGGCCTGTTCTTCGCCGGCCAGATCAACGGCACCACCGGTTATGAGGAAGCCGCCGCGCAGGGTTTGCTGGCCGGCCTCAACGCCGCGCGCTTCGTGCGCGGCGATGAAGGTTGGAGCGCGCGCCGCGATCAGGCCTATCTGGGCGTGCTGGTGGACGATCTGATCACCCACGGCACCAGCGAGCCTTATCGCATGTTCACCTCGCGCGCCGAGTACCGCTTGCAGCTGCGCGAGGACAACGCCGACCAGCGCTTGACGCCGGCGGCGCGCGAGATGGGCTTGGTCGACGACGCGCGTTGGAGCGCATTCGAACGCAAGCTCGACGCGGTGGAGCGCGAAACCGCGCGCCTGGGCGCGGTGTGGGCGGCGCCGAACAACGCGCTGGGACGCGAAGTCGCGCAGACCCTGGGCATCGAAGTCAGCCGCGAAAGCAGCGCGCGCGATTTGCTCAAGCGGCCGGAGCTGGATTACGCCAAGCTGATGCAGGTGGCCTCGTTGGGGCCGGGCGTGGCGGAGCTTGAGGTGGCCGAGCAGGTCGAGATCGGGGTGAAGTACGCCGGTTACCTGGACCGCCAGCGCGAAGAGATCGAACGCCAGCAGCGCAACGAGAACACGCCGATTCCCGAAGCGTTCGATTACGCCGGCGTGCGCGGCTTGTCGGCCGAAGTGCAGCAGAAGCTCGAGCGCGTGCGGCCGCAGACGGTGGGGCAGGCGCAGCGCATTCCCGGGATGACGCCGGCGGCGATTTCCTTGCTGCTGGTGCACCTCACGCGCGCGCGGCGTTCGCGGGTGGCGTGAGTGGGGCGGGGATGCGCGAGGGTGCAGCCTCGTTGCGGTTCTGCGCCGGTCTGCCTGTTTTCGCATTCGCGACGAATCGATATCGCGGTTGCGGGGGTAGGAGCGGCGTAAGCCGCGACCGTGGTGTAGCCGGTCGCGTCGTAGGCGCGGTGTCGCGGTCGCAGCTTGCGCAGCTCCTACAGTCGGTTTTCGGAGCTGCGCGAATGTCGGGTTGCGCCCTGTAGGAGCGACGCGAGTCGCGACCGTGGTGTAGCCGGTCGCGTCGTAGGCGCGGTATCGCGGTCGCAGCTTGCGCAGCTCCTACAGTCGGTTTTCGGAACTGCACGAATGTCGGGTTGCGCCCTGTAGGAGCGACGCGAGTCGCGACCGCGGAGTCGCCGGTCGCGTCGCAGGCGCGATGTCGCGGTCGCAGCTTGCGCAGCTCCTACAGTCGGTTTTCGGAACTGCGCGAATGTTGGGTTGCGTCCTGTAGGAGCGACGCGAGTCGCGACCGTGGTGTAGCCGGTCGCGTCGTAGGCGCGGTGTCGCGGTCGCAGCTTGCGCAGCTCCTACAGTCGGTTTCCGGAGCTGCGCGAATGTCGGGTTGCGCCTTGTAGGAGCGACGCGAGTCGCGACCGCGGAGTAGCCGGTCGCGTCGCAGGCGCGATGTCGCGGTCGCAGCTTGCGCAGCTCCTACAGCCGGTTTTCGGAACTGCGCGAAGGTCGGGCGGCGCGGTCGCGCCGCGATTCGTCAATACAGCTTGCGTTCGCTCTTCGGCGGTGGCGACCACTGGTACAGCCAGGTTTCGCTGAGCGCGCCGCGGGCGTCGCGCAGGAACAGGCGCAGGTCGAGTTGGTCGGTGCCGTCGCCGGGCGGGACGGCGTCGAACATGACGCGGTAGCCGCCGATTTCGTGCAGCGGACGGCAGGAGACGGTCTCCAGTTTGCCCTTGGAGATCTGCACCACCGGTTCGACCGTGGCGTCGCGCTGGGCCAGCGCGGCCAGTTCGCCGCCGGCGAAGTCGACGGCGAAACGCCAGGAGAAGGTGTCGCGCTTGAAGCCGATGCGTCCGCCCAGGCCGGTGCGGGTGGCGACGCAGTGGGCGAGCTTGGGCACCGCCGGCGGCTGCGCGCCCCAGTACAGGCGATAGCCGTACAGCAGTTCTTGCCCGGCTTGCGGTTTTTCGCGCGGGTTCCAGAACGCGACGATGTTGTCGAAGGTTTCGTCGAGCGTGGGAATCTCCACCAACTGCACCGAGCCCGCGCCCCAGCCGTGCTTGGGTTCGACCCACAGGCAGGGGCGCTTGTCGTAGAACACGCCGTCGTCCTGGTAATGGTCGAAGTTGCGGTCGCGCTGGAGCAGGCCGAAGCCGCGCGGGTTGTCGTCGGCGAACATGTTGAAGCGCAGGTATTCGGGATTGCACAGCGGGCGCCAGATCCATTCGCCGCTGCCGGTCCACATCGCCAGCCCGTCGGTGTCGTGGATTTCCGGGCGCCAGTCCCAGTCCATGCGGCGGTCGTTCTCGCCGACTTGATACATGCTGGTGCACGGGCCCAGGCCGAGGCGTTCGATGGTCTTGCGCGGGTACAGCGCGCAGTCGATGTCCATCAGCAGCACCTCGCCCGGGGTGATGGCGAAGCGGTAGGCGCCGGCGACGCTGGGCGAGTCGAGCAGGCCGTAGACCACAACCGTGTCGGAGTCCTTGGCCGGACGTTCCAGCCAGTAGGCGACGAAGTCGGGGAATTCCTCGGCGTGGCCGCTGCCGGTGTCGATCGCCAGACCGCGCGCGGACTGGCCGTACTGGCCTTCCACGCCGACCGCGCGGAAGTAGCTGGCGCCCAGGAACGCGGCGAAGTCGCGCTCGGGGTCCTTGCGGGTGTTGAGGCGGAAGCCGGCGAAGCCCAGGTCCGGCGGCAGCGGCGTGCCGGGTTTGAGGCCGCTGGCGGCGCGGTCGAACATTTCCGGGTCGTAGGCCAGCTCGCGCGCCTGACCGTCGGCCAGCTCGAACATGCGCACCGGCGATTTGAAGAACAGGCCCAGGTGGAAGAACTGGGCGAGGAACTTGCCGTCGCCGCCGCCCCACAGCGCGTGGTCGCGGCGGAAGCGGATGGATTGGTACTGATCCCAGTTGAGCGCGGCCAGCGCCGGCGGCAGCGTGGTGCTGCGCGGCACGTAGGCCTTTTGCGCCAGCGCGCGCGCCTGGCCCTTGAGCGTGGCGTAATCGAACGGCTGCGGCGCGCCGAGCTTCTTCGGCGCGGCCGGGCCGGCCAGCGCCAGCGCGGGCAGGGGCAGACCGAACGAGGCCAGGGCGGCGGCCGCGGATTTGAGGAACTGGCGTCGGATCATGGGGCAGGCGACGTCGTGACGGGGGGATGAGCATGCTAGCCAATCCGGCCGGGGCGGTGGTTAGGCCGGTGTCGAGCCCGGCGGCGGATCGCGTGGGCGGCGGCCTTCATCCCGGGGCCGGCATCGCGCCGCGAACGCGAACGCGGTCGGAGTCCGGCGCCGGGCGAACCGCCGCCCGCATCGCCGGCGATGCGGCGCGGGGCAACGGGGTTCGGCCCGAGCCCGGAATGGGTCGGAAACGCTCCCGCGCCGCGAAGTCTTAGAATATCGCCATGCTTCGACTCACCGACCTTCGCCTGCCGCTGGATCACAGCGAACGCGCGCTCACCGACGCCATCGCCGCCCGCCTGGGCATCGCCTCGGCCGACATCGCCGGCCACACCATCGCCAAGCGCAGCTACGACGCGCGCAAGCGCGGCGGCATCGAGCTGATTTATTCGCTCGACATCGATACGCCGCGCGAGGCCGAGATTCTGGCGCGTCTGGGCGAGGACGCGGCCGAGCCCGGCGCCGCCGCACCGGCCGCCGGCAAACCCGCGGCCCGCAAACCGGCCGGCAAATCCTCGGCGTCGGCGAGCACCGGCAAGGTCCTGCCCACGCCCGACACCGCCTACAAGTTCGTCGGCCGCGCGCCCGCGTCCCTGCCGCTGCGGCCGATCGTAATCGGCATGGGCCCCTGCGGCCTGTTCGCCGCCTTGATCCTGGCGCAGATGGGCTTTCGCCCGATCGTGCTGGAGCGCGGCAAGGCGGTGCGCGAGCGCACCGTCGACACCTTCGGCCTGTGGCGCAAGCGCGTGCTCAATCCCGAATCCAACGTGCAGTTCGGCGAAGGCGGCGCGGGCACGTTTTCCGACGGCAAGCTCTACAGCCAGATCAGCGACAAGCTGCACCACGGCCGCAAGGTGCTGACCGAGTTCGTCCAGGCCGGCGCGCCGGAAGAGATCCTCTACGTCAGCAAGCCGCACATCGGCACCTTCCGCCTGGTGTCGATGGTCGAGAACATGCGCGCGACCATCGAATCGCTGGGCGGCGAAATCCGTTTCTCGCACCGCGTCGAGGATGTGCTGATCGAGAACGGGCAGGTGCGCGGCGTGATCCTCGCCGACGGCAGCGAGCTGCGCGCCGATCACGTGGTCTGCGCGCTCGGCCACAGCGCGCGCGACACCTTCAAGATGCTGCACGAACGCGGCGTCTACATGGAGGCCAAGCCGTTCTCGATCGGCTTCCGCATCGAACATCCGCAGTCGGTGATCGACGCCGCGCGCTTCGGCCCGCAGGCCGGCCATCCGATTCTCGGCGCGGCCGACTACAAGCTGGTGCATCACTGCCGCAACGGCCGTTCGGTCTACAGCTTCTGCATGTGTCCCGGCGGCACCGTGGTGGCCGCGGCCAGCGAGCCCGGCCGCGTGGTCACCAACGGCATGAGCCAGTACTCGCGCAACGAACGCAACGCCAACGCCGCGATCGTGGTCGGGATTTCGCCGCAGGACTATCTGCCTTACCACGGCGACAGCGAGCCCGGCCGGATCTCGCCGCTGGCCGGCATCGCCCTGCAGCGGCATTGGGAAGCGCAGGCGTTCGCGCTCGGCGGCGGCGAATACGAAGCGCCCGGACAACGCGTCGGCGATTTCCTCGCCGGCCGCGCCTCGACCGCGCTCGGCGCGGTCCAGCCTTCGTACACGCCGGGCGTGCGCTTGAGCGATCTGGGCCAGTCGCTGCCCGATTACGCGATCGCGGCGATCCGCGAAGCGCTGCCGGCGTTCGACAAGCAGATCAAGGGCTTCGCCATGGCCGACGCGATGTTGACGGGCGTGGAGACGCGCACGTCTTCGCCGCTACGCATCACCCGCGGCGCCGACGGCCACAGCCTCAACACCCGCGGCTTGTTCCCGGCCGGGGAGGGCGCCGGTTACGCCGGCGGCATCCTGTCGGCGGCGGTGGACGGCATCAAGGCGGCCGAGGCGGTGGCGATGAGTCTGCTGGGCGGGATCGACCGCGCGGCCTGAGCGGCGCGGTGGCGTGAGGCGGCGCGACGATCGGGTCCGCCGTCGGTCGTTGCGGCGCAGCGCGACCGGATTCGGATCGGGCCGATGCGCCTGTTCGGGCGCGTCCCGGATTGTCCCCGGCTTGCGCACGCCATGTGCGCAATCGGTCGCCCCGTACCGGCGGCGCGAGTCCATGCCCAATGGCAGGGGGCAAGCGCGGCGCGTTGGCTAGGATGTCCGATCCCGTCTTGTGCGCCGCGCCGGAGTCCGCCATGTCCCGACCCTCCCTAGCCCTGCTGCCGCTGCTGATCGCCGCGGCGCTGCCGTTGTCGGCCGCCCGCGCGCAGACCGCGGCGCCGCGCGATACGCCTTATCCCGGCACGCTGCAATTGGATGTCGACGCCAGCGACATCGCCCGGCGCGTGCTGCGCGCGCGCCAGCGCCTGCCGGTGCAGGCCGGGCCGCTGACCTTGCTGTTCCCGCAGTGGATCCAGGGCAATCACTCGCCGACCGGGCCGATCGACAAGCTCGCCGGCCTGCGCGTGCGCGGCAACGGCCAGGCCATCGCCTGGACCCGCGATCCGCTCGACGTGTACGCGTTCAAGCTCGAAGTGCCGCAAGGCGTAAGCGAGCTGGAGATCGAGTTCGACATGCTCACCCCGACCGCGAGCAATCAGGGCCGGGTGGTGATGACCGCCGACATGCTCAACGTGCAGTGGAATCAGGTCGCGCTGTATCCGGCCGGCTACTACGCGCGCGGCATCCAGGTGGCGCCGAGCCTGAAGCTGCCGGCCGGCTGGCAGGCCGGCACCGCGCTCGAACTCGACGCGCGTCAGGGCGACACCCTGCGTTTCCGCCCGGTGCCGCTCGACACTTTGATGGATTCGCCGGTGTTCGCCGGCCGCCACTACAAGCAGATCGATCTGGCGCCGGGCGCGAAGATTCCGGTGCGGCTCAACGTCGTCGCCGACGCGGCCAAATTCCTGGACGCCAAGCCCGAGCAGCTCAAGCCGCATCGCGAACTGGTGAATCAGGCGGTCAAGCTGTTCGGCTCGCAGCCTTACGATCATTACGATTTCCTGTTGTCGCTGTCGGGGCAGATGAGCGGGATCGGCCTGGAGCACCACCGCTCCAGCGAAAACGGCGTGGACGCCGACTATTTCACCGGCTGGGACGGCGCCGGCCAGCTCGGCCGCGACTTGCTCGCGCACGAGTACACCCACGCCTGGAACGGCAAATTCCGCCGTCCCGCCGGGCTGGTGAAGGGCAACCTCAATCAACCGCTGGGCGACAGCCTGCTGTGGGTCTACGAAGGCCAGACCCAGTACTGGGGTTATGTGCTGGCCGCGCGTTCGGGCTTGTGGAAGCCGGAGTTCGCGCGCGACGCGCTGGCGCTGGTGGTCGCGCGCTACGCCGAGGATCGTCCGGGCCTGGGCTGGCGCACGCTGCAGGACACCACGCTGGATCCGGTGATCGCGATGCGCCGGTCCAAGTCGTACCCGAGCTATCAGCTCAGCGAGGACTACTACAGCGGCGGCCAGCTGGTGTGGTTGGCGGTGGACGCCAAGCTGCGCGCGCTGACCGGCGAGAAGCGTTCGCTCGACGACTTCGCCCGCGGCTTCTTCCACGGCGCCGACGGCGATTACGAGGTCAAGCCGTACGAATTCGAGGACGTGGTCGCCGCGCTCGACAAGGTCGCGCCGTTCGACTGGGCCGGGTTCCTGCGCGAACGCCTGGACGCGCGCGCCGCGCCGCTGGACGGGCTGGCCGCGAGCGGCTGGAGGCTCAGCTTCGGCGATACGCCAAGCGAAGCCGGCAAGCTCGCCGAGAGCGACCGCAAGCACACCGACCTGACCTATTCGCTGGGCATGACCTTGTCCAACGACAACAACGTCGGCGCGGTGCGCTGGGACGGCCCGGCCTTCGACGCCGGCATCGCGCCGGGCAGCACGGTGCTGGCGATCAACGGCTACAGCGCCAGCGGCGAGCGGCTCAAGGACGCGGTGAGCGCGAACAAGGACGGCAAGCAGCCGATCGATCTGATCGTGCGCAACGGCGACGTGGTGCGCAGCGTGCGCATCGATTATCGCGGCGGCTTGCGCTATCCGCGCCTGGAACGCATCGACGGCGCGCCGGACCGGCTGTCGAAGATTCTCGCGCCGAAGTAAGCGGCGCGGTGGCGCGGACGGGCCGACGCATCCGCATCGGCCGGCGACCGTCCGGCGTCCGACCGGCGGCGGCGCGCCCGCGCCGCCGCTCGCGCGACAATGTCGCGTCATGAACGAACCTATCGAAAGAGAACCCGCGCATTACCTGTTGATCGACTTCGAGGCCACCTGCTCCGACGACCGCTCGCTGCCGCGCGAGCAGATGGAGATCATCGAGATCGGCGCGGTCATGGTCGAAACCGCCTCGCTGCGCGTGGTCGACGAATTCCAACGCTTCGTCCGTCCGGTGCGCCATCCGCAGTTGACCGCGTTCTGCACCCAGCTCACCAGCATCACTCAAGCCGATGTCGACGCCGCGCCCGGCTTCGCCGAAGCGGCGGCGGCGCTGAAGGCGTGGCGCGCCGCTTACCCGGATCTGATCTGGGGCTCGTGGGGCGATTACGACCGCAATCAGCTGCGCCAGGACTGCGGCTTCCACCGCGTGCCCGACCCGGTCGGCGCCGAGCACCGCAACATCAAGCGGATGTTCGCCCAGCGCGAAGGCTCGGGCCGAAAGTTCGGCCTCGACGGCGGCGTGCGCCGCGCGCGGCTGGAGTTCGCCGGCACCCACCACCGCGGCATCGACGACGCGCGCAACATCGCGCAGTTGTTGCCGTATGCGTTGGGGCGCGAGCCTTTTCCGCGCGAGCGGCGCTGAGCCGGTTGTCTGCGGTGCCGGTCGCCTGAGAGGCCGGCTGCGCGACCGAGTGGCGTCGTCGGTGCGGTGTCGCGGTCGCAGCTTACGCAGCTCCTACCGTCGGTTTGCGTTGCCGCGCGAAAGTCGGGCGACTCCCTGTAGGAGCGGCGTGAGCCGCGACCGCGGGGCGACAGGTCGCGCCGTATGCGCGGTGTCGCGGTCGCAGCTTGCGCAGCTCCTACAGTGGGTTTCCGTTGCAACGCGAAAGTCGGGTAGCTGCCTGTAGGAGCGGCGTGAGCCGCGACCGCGGGGCGACAGGTCGCGTCGTATGCGCGGTGTCGTAGTCGCAGCTTACGCAGCTCCTACCATCGGTTTGCGTTGCCGCGCGAAAGTCGGGCGGCTCCCTGTAGGAGCGGCGTGAGCCGCGACCGCGCAGCAGCCGGTCGCGGCGCAACCCCGATGCCGTAATCGCGGCCCGCTCACTCCACCGCATCGCCCTCGCGCGTCGCCGCCTCGCCCCGCCGCCACAGCATGCTGCGCAACACCCCATCGCGGCGAATCAAGCCGTGATGCAACGCCGCGCCGAGATGCAGCAGCACCAAGCCGAACAAGGCATACGCCAAAGTCCGATGCAGCCAGCGCAAGGCCGCGAACCAGCTCGGATCGAACGGCGCGATCGCCGGCAAGCGCACGCCGCCGCCGAGTTCGATCGGATAGCCGCCCGCCGACAGCATCGCCCAGCCGATCAGCGGCATCGCCAGCATCGACGCGTACAGCAGCCAATGCGAGGCCTGCGCGGCGAAACGCTGCGCCGCGCTCAATTCGCGCGGCAGCGGCGGCGGACGCCGCCACAGGCGCAACGCGAGCCGCAACACCGCCAGCGCCAGAATCGCGATCCCGAGCGGCTTGTGCAGCGCCAGCAACCACGCGTGGCGCTCCGACACGCTCGCCACCATGCCCGCGCCGACGAACAGCATCGTCAGGATCATCAAGGCCATCAGCCAGTGCAGTACGCGCGCCGGCCACCAGAACATTGTCTCGTCGTTGCGATACTCGCTCATCGCGCGGCCTCCTGCGGCGGACGGCCGCCGGCGCGCGCTTCTTCGGCGGTGCGGCGGCGGTAGGACTCGGCATAAGCGGCCGAACGCGCGGGCAGCAGCGGATCGGCCGAGGCGACGATGCCGTCGGGCAGCACCAGCGGGTCGTAGTTGATGTCGCGGCATTCGCCGCTGCTTTGATCCTGCGCGCGTTCGATCACCACGGTGCCGGCGTCGATCTGCTCGCGCTGCGCGGGCCACGTCTGGGTCGCGTCGTCCACGGGATCGTCCGGCGCGGCCAGCGTCGCCCACAGCCGCCAACGCAGCGGCCCTTGGGCGAGGCGGCGTTCCAGTTCGGCGGCGAGCGTGTCGACATCCTGCGCGCTCAGCGGCGCGGCGGCCGCGCCGTTGTCGGGTTCGACCCGCCAGCGCACTGCGTGGCGCGCGCCGTCGGCGCCGACGAAATAGAACGCGTTGAGGCCGTAGTAACTGTCGGTCGCGTAACTGGCCGAGGGTTTGCGCTCCTTGGCCCAGGCGCGGAACGCGGCGGTTTCCGGGTGCGCGTCGAAAAACGCCTTCTGCTTGGCCGGATCGGGCTTGCCGGTGGCCGGGTCCGGCGCGGTGGCGCGCAATTGCTCGAAGAACGCCTGCGGCGTGGCGACCGGGAACACCGGCATGTTGTTCATGCCGGTGCGCCATTGCTGGCCGTCGGGTTGGGTCAGGCGCAGGGCGAAGCTGCGGATCGGCACGCCGCCGTCGGGCGCGTACGGATTGCCGCCGGGCAGGGCGAAGCGGCCGACCAGCGGCGTGCTCGCGCCCGCGGCGAACAAGCCCGCGCGCGAGTAGGGCGCGGCCGCGCCGTTGCTGTCGAAGCGGCCGATGACGCACACGCCCTTGGCGTGGTTGCGGCGATAGCCCGGGTGCAGGCCGCCGTTGGTTTGCAGCTGATCGACCAGCCGCGTCGGCGTCAGCCGCTGCGGATCCAGATAACCGGCGACATAAGCGAAGGCGCCGGCGAGGCCGCCGACCGCGAGCGCGATCAGCGCCCAGCGGGCGAGCGGGACAGGCGGGCGGGGCGGGGCGAGGGGCTCGTTCATGGCCTTGGGCGTGGTGGGATACGCTGGTACGACGCGCGGCGGCGCGGCTTATTCCCTGAACATCGCGTTGCGGCGGCGCGGGAATAAACTGCCCGCGGCGGCGTCCCACCGGACGAACCCCTGCGAACCGCGCCCATGTCCCCGCACGAACTCGATCAAGCGCTGCGCGAACAACTGCCCTCGCTGCGGCGTTTCGCCCGCTGGCTGGCGCGCGATCCGCACGCGGCCGACGATCTGGTCCAGAGCGCGCTCGAACGCGCCCTGGCCGGCTGGCACCAGCGCCGCGACGAGGCGGCGCTGCGGCCGTGGCTGTTTTCCATCGTCTACCGCCAGTTCCTCGACGGCCAGCGCCGCGCCCAGCGCTACGCCGGGCTGCTCGCGCGCATCGGCCTGGGCGCGCCGGACAGCGAGCCCTCGGCCGAGCGCGAGTTCATCGCGCGCTCGACGCTGGAAGCCTTGCAGCAGTTGCCGGTGGAGCAGCGCAGCCTGCTGCTGTGGGTATCGGTCGAAGGATTGAGCTATCAAGAAGTGGCCGAGATTCTCGAGATCCCCATCGGCACGGTGATGTCGCGGCTGTCGCGCGCGCGGCAGGCGCTGCGCCGGCTCAGCGAGGGCGAGACCGCGACCCCGCCGCTGAGGTTGCTCAAATGAGCGCCGCGTTCCGCCACCGTCCGCCGTTTTCGTTCGCGAGTGCCCCATGAATCAGCCGCCGATCCAACCGCCCGACGAACACGACCTGCACGCTTACATCGACGGCCGCCTGGACCCGTCGCGGCGCGCCGAAGTCGAGGCTTGGCTGGCGCGCCAGCCCGAGCGGCTGGCCGAATTGCAGGCGTGGCAGCGCGACGCCCAGCAACTGCGCGCCGCGCTCGCCGGCGCCGCGCCGGCGCCGGAGCCCGCGCTCGACCCCGCGCGACTGCGCGCCGGCCTGCGCCGCCGCCGCGACGCGCGCTACGCGGTCGCCGCCGCTGTGCTGCTGAGCCTCGGCCTGGGCGCGGTCGGCGGTTGGCAGGCGCGCGAATGGAGCCGCCCGTCCGCGCCGATGCTCGCCGGCATCGCGCCGATGGCCGACGCCATCGCCGCGCACCGCCTGTTCGCCGCGCGCCACGACCTGCGCAGCGACATCGCCGGCGGCGACGTGCAATCGTGGCTCGACGCGAATTTCCGCGCACCCATGCGCCTGCCCGACCTCAGCGGCGCGGGCTACCGCCCGGTCGGCGCGCGCGCGCTCGCCACCGACCAAGGCCCCGCGGCGCTGGTGATGTACCAGGACGCAGCCGGCGCGGCGATCAGCTTCTACATCCGCCCGCCGGGACCGCGCCATCACATGCTGCCGCGCGGCGACCGCCGCGACGGCGCCTTGCTGGCGCAGTACTGGTCGCGCGGGGACTACAACTACGCGATGGTGAGCGCGGGCGACGATGCCAGCGCGCAGGTGGTGCGGCGGGCGTTGTCGGCGATTTGAAGCGGCCCTGGCAGGAGCTTCATTCGCGGCGCTTTCGTCTCGCGCGATCGGACTCGGCTACCGGGCCGAACCGCCTCGGCGCCGAAGCCGCTGCAGCGAGAGCCGCTCCCGCAAGAATCGGCGCCATCGCTCAAAGCCGAATGCCGTAACGTTCGCGCAACCGCGCCATCGCCTCGGCGTAATCGAGCGACTTCAGTTCCCGCGCCGCCTCCAGATGCTCGGCGCAGAACCATTCGCACCCATGCGGATGCCCGGCCACGCCCGTCGGCAGCGGCCGGTAGTCGGCGAAGGCGACCAGATCGGCGCCTTCGGGCGCGCGTTCGCCGCGCATGTCGCGGCCGCACAAGTGGCACAGGGGCGGTTTCATCGCCGATAGCTCGCCGGGATCGAACCCGCAGTGTCCGCCCGCGCGGCGCATCGCGGCAAGCGCACAAAAACGAACGCCCCGCGGGTGCGGGGCGTTCGCTGCGGCGGCGGCGCCGCGATCTGAAACGGAAAACCTTTGCCCGAAGGCCCGGCCTTACGCTGCCTGCACGATCCGCAACGGATTGCGGAATTCCTTCAGCAGCTCCGCCTCGCGTTCCTTGGCCTTGTGCAGGTGGTCTTCCTTGACGTGGCCGTAGCCGCGGATGTGCTCGGGGATGCTGGCGATTTCCGCGGCCAGATCGACGTTGCCGCCGTCGAGCGCGTCGAGCAGGCCGCCGACGGTCTGCTCGTATTCGCCGATCAGGCGCCGCTCCATCTTGCGCTCCTCGGTGCGGCCGAAGATGTCGAAGGCGCCGCCGCGCAGCTTGCGCAGCTTGGCCATCCACTTGAACGCGGTGAACACCCAGGGGCCGAATTCCTGTTTGATCAGGCGGCCCTGCGCGTCCTTTTTCGCCAGCAGCGGCGGGGCGAGGTGGAACTTGAGCTTGTAGTCGCCGTCGAACTGCTGCTCCAGGCGGCGCTGGAATTCGCCGCTGGTATACAGGCGCGCGACTTCGTACTCGTCCTTATAGGCCATGAGCTTGAAGAAGTAGCGCGCCACCGCCTCGGCCAGATCGGTCGAGCCCGGCGCCTTCTTCTGCTCGGCCTCGCGCACCTTGGCGACGAAGTCGGAGTAGCGCTTGGCGTAGGCGGCGTCCTGGTAGTCGGTGAGGAAGGCGACGCGGCGCGCGATCAGTTCGTCGAGCGAACGCGACAGGCGCAGGTCGTCGAGCGGCAGGAAGGCGACGTTGTCGCCGTCGGCCTTGGCCGGCACATGGCGCAGTTCGTCTTCGTTGCGGGTCGCGCGCGGCGCCGAGGTCGCGCCCCATTCGGTACCTTCCCACTCGCCCGGCTTGAGGTGCGGCAGATCGCGCGGGGTCGCTTCGGCGGCGGTCGGCACCTTGCGGGTGACGCCGGCGGCTTCGGCCACGGCGCGCGGATCGATCGCGGCTAGACGGCCCCAGGCGAACGCGGTCTTGTTCATCTCGATCGCCGCGCCGTTGAGTTCGATCGCGCGCATCAGCGCGTCGAACGCGATCGGCACCAGCGCGCGCTGCCAGGCGTAGCCGAGGATGAACAAGTTGGCGGCGATGGCGTCGCCGAGCAGGGCGGTGGCGAGCTGGGTCGCATCGACCAGATGCGGGTCCTGGTCGCCGAGCGCGAGCTTGATCGCCGCGACGATGTCGGTGGCCGGGAACTGCATGTCCGGACGGGTGGTGAAGGTGCCCGGCATCGCTTCGTAGCTGTTGAGCACGACTTGGCTGCGGCCGGCGCGGATCTTCGACAGCGCCCAGTAGTCGTTGACCACGACCATGTCGCAGCCCAGCACCAGGTCGGCCTCGCCGGCGGCGATGCGCACGGCGTGGATGTCGTCCGGGGTCTTGGCGATGCGGATGTGGGTGGTGACCGCGCCGCCCTTCTGGGCGAGGCCGGTCTGGTCGAGCACGGTCGCGCCCTTGCCTTCCAGATGCCCGGCCATGCCGAGCAGCGCGCCGATGGTGACCACGCCGGTGCCGCCGACGCCGGTGATGAGGATGTTCCAGGGCTGATCGAGCGCCGGCAGCTGCGGCATCGGCAGATCGGCGAGGCGATCCTTGGCCGAGGAGCCCTTCTTCTTCTTCAAGCCGCCGCCTTCGACGGTGACGAAGCTCGGGCAGAAGCCGTTGACGCAGGAGTAGTCCTTGTTGCAGTTGGACTGATCGATCTCGCGCTTGCGCCCGAACTCGGTTTCCTTCGGCAGCACCGACACGCAGAACGACTTCTTGCCGCAGTCGCCGCAGCCTTCGCAGACCAGCGAATTGACCATCACGCGCTTTTGCGGATCGACCATCTTGCCGCGCTTGCGGCGGCGGCGCTTTTCGGTCGCGCAGGTCTGGTCGTAGATCAGCACGCTGACGCCCTTGACCGTGCGCAGGCGCTTTTGGATCGCGTCGAGTTCCTTGCGGTCGTGGAATTCGACGTCGCTCGGGAACAGCTCGCGGCGGTTCCACTTGGCGATGTCGTCCGACAGCAGAATGATCGTGTGCACGCCCTCGGAGCGCACCTGATGGGCGATCTGCGGCACCGACAACTGGCCGTCCACCGGCTGGCCGCCGGTCATCGCCACCGCGTCGTTGTAGAGGATCTTGTAGGTGATGTTGACGCCGGCCGCGACCGACTGGCGGATCGCCAGCGAACCGCTGTGGAAATAGGTGCCGTCGCCGAGGTTCTGGAACACGTGCTCGGTTTCGGTGAAACCGGCTTGGCCGCACCAGGTCACGCCTTCGCCGCCCATCTGGGTGAAGGTGTTGGTGTCGCGGTCCATCCAGGTGACCATGTAATGGCAACCGATGCCGCCGAGCGCGCGCGAGCCTTCCGGCACCACGGTCGAAGTGTTGTGCGGGCAGCCCGAGCAGTAGTGCGGCACGCGCGGGAACGCGGCGCGCGGCAGCGCGAGTTCGCTTTCCTTCTCTTCCATCCAGCGCAGCACGTTCTGCATCTGCTCGCTGTCGTGGAAGCGCTGGATGCGGCGCGCGATCACCCCGGCGATGCGCGCAGGCGTCAGCTCGCCGGTGGACGGCAGGATCCATTCGCCGTTCTCGTCGTACTTGCCGACGATCGACGGGCGGCGGCCGCCGTCCCAGTTGTACATCGATTCCTTCATCTGGCTTTCGATGAAGGCGTGCTTCTCCTCGACCACCAGGATGTCGTCCAGGCCGCGCGCGAACGCGCGCAGGCCGACCGGTTCCAGCGGCCAGGTCATGCCGACCTTGTACACGCGGATGCCCAGATCCGCGCAGGCGCGCGCGTCCAGGCCCAGGTATTCCAGCGCCTGCAGAACGTCGAGGTAGCTCTTGCCGGTGGTGATGATGCCCAAGCGCGCGTTCGGCGAATCGACCACGATGCGGTCGATCTTGTTGGCCCGCGCGAACGCCTGCGCGGCCTTGACCGCGTACTGGTGCAGGCGCATTTCCTGATCCATCGGCGGATCGGGCCAGCGGATGTTGAGCCCGCCGGCCGGCATGACGAAGTCGTCGGGCGCGACGATCTGCAGCGCCAGCGGATTGACGTCGACCGAGGCCGAGGACTCGACGGTTTCGGCGATGGTCTTGAAGCCGACCCAGCGGCCGGTGTAGCGCGACATCGCCCAGCCGATCAGGCCCATGTCGAGGATGTCCTGCACGCCGGCCGGGTTGAGGATCGGCATCATCGCGCTGGTGAACTCGCCTTCCGAGCCGTGCGGCAGGGTCGAGGAGCGGCAGGCGTGGTCGTCGGCGGCCAGCGCCAGCACGCCGCCGTGCTTGCTGGTGCCGGCGGCGTTGGCGTGCTTGAACACGTCGCCGGTGCGGTCCACGCCCGGACCCTTGCCGTACCACATGCCGTAGACGCCCTCGACCTTGGCGCCGGGGAACAGGTTGGTCTGCTGCGTGCCCCAGACCATGGTCGCGCCGAGGTCTTCGTTGAGGCCCGGGGTGAACTTCACCCCCGCGGCTTCCAGATGCTTGCGCGCGCGCCACAGCTCCAGATCGAACCCGCCCAGCGGCGAACCGCGGTAGCCGGAGATGAAGCCGGCGGTGTTCAAGCCCGCGGCCTGATCGCGCAGGCGCTGCATCAGCGGCAAGCGCACCAGCGCTTGCACGCCGGACAGATAGATGCGGCCTTCCTGGCGGGTGTACTTGTGCTCGAGGGTGTAGTCCGGATCGAGCACGGAGTTGGTGAGTTCCGTGTTCGCCGAGGACGGCGAGCTGAGTTCTGCGGTGCTGGTCATGGGCGGGCTCTCGCGGCGTTGCCGCGGATGGGCTGGCGGGGGCGTTGCGGCGGTCGTCCGTGCGGTCCGGTGTGGCGCGCCGGGAGCCGAGCAAAGACTCGGAATTATAGCCTGTGTGCGGAATCGGGCCGCCAGACGGGCTGGGCGTGCCATTCGTATACCGATATGCGGAGCGGGCGGTGCCTTGCGGGACGCGCAGAATGAACAGGGCGCGGCGAATGCGACCGCGGCCGCGGAATTCGGCATGGGCCGAGCCAGAACAAGGACGTAGACATGGCGGCGGACGAACTCAAGCGGAATCTCGCGGCCGAGCGGCGCAGGGCCGAGGCGCTCGCGCTGAGGAAGCGGGCCGAGCGGCTGGCGTCGCGCGATCCGCGCGCGGCGTGGGAGATCGCGCGCGCGATCGGCGAGCCGTGGTACCGGGTGCAGGCCTTGTGCGCGGTGGCCGAGCAGTGGCCCGATGCCGGCCGCCGCGCCGGTTTGCTCGATGAGGCGCTGCGGATCGCCGACGGATTGGACGAGATCAACCGTCGCGTCGTCTTGTCGGCGCGGCCGCTGCGCACGATGGCCCAGACCCAGCCGGATATCGCCGCCGCGCATATCGCGCGCTTGTTGAAGATCGCCGCCGCCGAGCCGCACCGATTGCGGCGCGCGCATGCGTTGAAAGCGCTGCTCGCGGCGACGAGCGCGCATGCCTCGTTGCGCGCGCCGGTGGCGGATGCGTTGATCGCGACCCTGCTCGAAGGACGCGGCGACCGCATCGATTGGTTGATCCGCTTGACCATGGCGACGATCGAGCGGGATCGGCCGGAGCGCGTCGCGGCGTTGTTGGCGCATCACGGCGAAGGGCGTCGCAAGCGCCGTTTTCTCGAGCGTCGGCGGCTCGACGACGAAGCCCGGAAGCCCGTCGTCGCCGACACGGCGCCGTCGCGATAACGCCGACATCGCTCGCGCGGCCACGCCGTGCGCGCGACGCCGCAACGCGCATCCGCGCAAGAACGATGAATCGCCATGAACCCGCCGCGCGCGCAGCCGCGCACGCCGCGCGAATGCCGCTACATTCGTGGAGCCGGCGACGATCCGGCGCAAAGAGAATCAGGACCATGCCCCGCTTTCCCATCGCCCTCGCGCTGACGCTCGCGTTGTCGGCGCCGGCCTTCGCGCAAGCGCCCGCGGCCAAGGCCGCGCCGAAACCCGCCGCGCCGGCCGCCTCCAAGATCGCGCCTGCGAACGCCGTGTCGCCGGCGCTGCAACCGCCGCCGCCGGAGCCCGCACATCCGCAAGACGCGCTCTACCGCCGCAGCCCCGCGGCCGCGCGCTTGGCCGAGTCGGGCGAATCGTCGTTCGAGCTGCAGCAACCGCAACCGCTGATGCGTTGGAGCGAACCCAACGAAACCGACCGCGGGATGCACGACAGCCGCCGCGACCGCTGCGCGCATTCGATCAAACAGATGCGCCAGGCGAACGCGAGCGACAGCGCGCAGCGCGAAGGCCAGGCGCGCCGCGATTGCCAGGGCGTGCGCCTGGGCGGTTGATGCGGCGGCGCGCTCAGCGCGCGCCGGCGATCCAGCTGTCGCGCACGAGCAAATCGTCGTCCAACGCGACCAGATCGGCGCGATAACCGGGCAGGATCTTGCCGAGCTCCTCGCCCAGGCCGAGGAACTGCGCGGGATACGTCGAGGCCATGCGGCAGGCTTCATCGAGCGGCAGTCCCAGGCGCCGCACGGTGTTGCGCACCGCGCCGGCCATGTCCAGCGCCGAGCCGGCGAGGGTGCCGCTGGCGGTGGTGCACTTGCCGTCGCGGCAGGTCATGGTTTCGCCGTACAGCACGAAATCTTCATTGACGCCGCCGACCGGCGGCATCGCGTCGGTGACCAGCAGGATCTTGCCGCGCGGCTTGGCCGCGATGGCGATGCGCAGGGACGCGTCGTGCACGTGTTCGCCGTCGACGATCACGCCGCACCACGAATCGGGATCGTCGAGGCAGGCGCCGACGCCGCCGGGTTCGCGGCTGCCGAGCGGGGTCATCGCGTTGAACAAGTGGGTGACGCCGCTGACGCCGTTGGCGAAGGCCGAACGCAGGCGCTCGTAGTCGGCGGCGGTGTGGCCGGCGCTGAGCAGCACGCCGCGCGCGGCCAGCGCGCGCAGGGTGGCGTCGTCGAAGCGCTCCGGCGCCAGGGTCAGGATGGTCTTGCCGTTGTCGAGCGAGGCGATGCGGTCGAGTTCGTCTTCGCCCGGGGTATGGAACTTGTCCGGGTTGTGCACGCCCTTGCGCGCCGGCGCCAGGTACGGGCCTTCCAGATGGATGCCGAGGATGCCGGGCACGCCCGCGGCGATGGCCTCGCGCACCGCCGCGATCGCGCGCAGCATCACCTCGACGTCGTCGCTGATCAACGTCGGCATCATCCCGGTGGTGCCGAACTTGCGGTGCGCCTGCGCGATGGTGCGCAGGCCGTCGACCGTGGGAACGTCGTTGAACAGCACGTCGCCGCCGCCGTTGACCTGGGTGTCGATGAAGCCGGGCGCGAGGTAGCGCCCTTGCAGATCGATCACCTGCGCGTTGGCCGGCGCGGGCCCCGGCAGCACGGCGACGATGTAGCCGTCCTCGACGATCACGCTGAGGTCGGACTCGAAGCCGCGCTCGCTGAGCACGCGGCCGTTGACGAAGGCGGTGGCGGTCATGGCGCTCAGACGGTCTCGGTGACTTTGTTGAGATGCGGCGGCACGTCGGGATTCAAGCCGCGCGCGGCCGACAGCGCGTTGGCCGCCTTGTAGAAGCTGGCCACGGTCAGCAGCGGGGTCATCGCCGGATGCAGCGAGCGCGCCAGCGGCAGCGCATCGCCGCCGTGGACGCCCGGCGCCGCCAGCCACACCGGCGCGCCGCGCTGGCGGAACTCGCGCGCCACCGCCACGGTGCCGTCGCCGGTGCCGTCGTCCTGGGCGAAGGCCAGCACCGGGAAGCCCGGGCCGACGATGGCCATCGGGCCGTGCTTCACTTCCGCGCTGCTGAAGGCCTCGGCGTGCAGGCCGCAGGTTTCCTTGAACTTCAGCGCCGCTTCCTGGGCCGCGCCGAGGCCGAGCCCGCGGCCGATCACGAACAGGTTGTGCGCCTCGCGCAGGCCGTCCACCAGCGGCGACCAATCCTGCGCGAACGCCTCGCGCAGCGCGCCGGGCAGCGCGTGCACGGCGTCGAAGAGTTTGGCGTCGCTGCTCCAGCGCGCGGTCAGCTGCAGCATCGCGGCGAGCGAACACAGATAGCTCTTGGTCGCGGCGACGCTCTTTTCCGGGCCGGCGTGCAGCAGCAGCACGGTGTCGGCGACCTGCGCCAGCGGCGAATCGGCGACGTTGACCAAGGCCAGCACGTGCGCGCCGGCTTGCTTGGCGATTTCGGCGTTGCGCACCAGGTCGGGGCTCTTGCCCGACTGCGACACCGCCACGAACAGCGAATCTTCCAGCTTGGGCTGGACCGCGTAGACCGAGCCCACCGACGGCGAGGCCGAAGCGGTGACCAAGCCCAGCTGCGTCTCGAACAGGTATTTGCCGTAGGTCGCGGCGTGGTCCGAACTGCCGCGCGCGCAGGTGACGATGAAGCGCGGCGGCTGCGCGCGCAGGCGTTCGGCCAGTTCGTCGACGATGTCGGCGTTGGCGGCGAACTGGCGGGCGACCGCGTCGCCGGCTTCCTGCGCTTCGGCGTACATGCGGGTGGTGGTCGGGTCGAGCAGGGTGTCGGCGCTCACGGGGTGGGTTCGCTCTGGAGTTCGGCGACGAAGTCGTAGGCGTCGCCGCGGTAGAAGGATCGGGTGAACTCGACGACGCGGCCGTCGTCGAGGAAGGTGCGGCGTTCGATGAACAATCCGGGCGCGCCTTCGGGCAGGTTCATCAGGCGCGCCTGCTCGGCGTCGAAGGCGATCGCGCGCAACCGCTGCAGCGCGCGGGTGGGGCGGATGCCGAGCTTGGCGAAGGCTTCGTAGAGCGAGTTTTCGACGAGATCCGGATCGCCGATGACGGCGGCCGGCACCACGGTGCGTTCCAGCGCCAGCGCCACGCCGTCGGCGGTGCGCAGGCGGTAGTAGCGGATCACCGCCGCGCCGGGCGAGAGGTTCAGCGCCATCGCTTCCTCCGGCGTGACCTCGCCGAGGCCGCGTTCGAGGAAGGTCGAGCGCGGATCGAGCCCGCGCGCGCGCAGGTCGTCGGTGAAGCTGGTCAGGCGCGAGAACGATTTGACGATGCGCTCGGCGACGAAGGTGCCGGCGCCCTGGCGCTGCACCAGCAGGCCGTCGCCGACCAGGCCGGCGATGGCCTTGCGCACGGTCACCCGCGACAGGTCCAGCAGCTTGCCCAGCTCGCGTTCGCCCGGCAGCGCCTGCCCGGCGGTGAGTTCGCCGTTCTCGATGGCGTGCTGGAGGGTGCGGCGCAGGTGTTGATAAGCCGGCGCGCGGCGCGCGTCGGACTGGCGGCGGAATTCGCTTTGCAGATAGTCCTGCATGAGGGAAAAGATACCAGTGGCAGACCATTGGCGGCAACAAAGGTCTGCTAAATATGTTTAAGCCATTGATTTATGGTTGTTTTGCGAAGGTGGTATCTTACTGGTATCTTTGCTGGTATGGTTTCACCGAGACCAGTCGAGACCCCGCCGGACCGTCCATGAGCGTCTATTCCGTGCCTTCCCCCTCGCAACCCCCGCATTTGGCGCCGCTGGCGCCGTTCGATCTGGTGATCTTCGGCGGCACCGGCGATCTGGCCCTGCGCAAGCTGCTGCCGGCGCTGTTCCACCGCTACGCCGATGGCCAGATCGTCGCCGGCGCGCGCATCGTCGGCATCGCCCGCGACGAGCGCAGCGACGAGGCCTACCGCGGCAAGGTGCGCGAGGCGCTGCTCGACTTCGCCGGCGAACAGGCCCGCCAGACCGACGTGCTCGACGGCTTCCTGGCGCTGCTGTCCTACCGCCGCCTGGACCTGAGTTCCGACAGCGGCTGGCCCGAATTCGCCGCCGAGTTCGACGACGCCGAGCGCGTGCGGGTGTTCTACCTCGCGGTCGGCCCCGACCTGTTCGGCGTGGTCGCCGACCGCCTGCAATCGCACGGGCTGGTCAATCCGAAGACCCGCGTGGTGGTGGAAAAGCCGCTGGGCAAGGACGGCGTCAGCGCCGATGCGATCAACGACGCGCTGGCGCGGGTGTTCAACGAAACCCAGATCTTCCGCATCGACCATTACCTCGGCAAGGAAACGGTGCAGAATCTGACCGCGCTGCGTTTCAGCAACGCGCTGTTCGAACCGCTGTGGAAGGCCGAGCACATCGATCACGTGCAGATCACCGTGGCCGAGACCGTCGGCGTGGAATCGCGCGCGCCGTACTACGACAAGTCCGGCGCGCTGCGCGACATGGTCCAGAACCATTTGCTGCAGCTGCTGTGTCTGGTGGCGATGGAGCCGCCGTCGTCGCTGGCCGCCGACGCGATCCGCGACGAGAAGCTCAAGGTGCTGCGCGCGCTGCGTCCGATCGAGAACGGCAACGCCGCCCAGTTCACCGTGCGCGGCCAGTACAAGGCCGGCGCCGTGGAAGGCCGCGCGGTGCCGGGCTACGCGCAGGAGCTGGGCGCGCAATCGCTGACCGAAACCTTCGTCGCGCTCAAGGCCGAAGTGAAGAACTGGCGCTGGGCCGGGGTGCCGTTCTACCTGCGCACCGGCAAGCGCCTGGCCGAGCGCGTGTCGGAGATCGTGGTGACCTTCCGCCAGGTGCCGCATTCGATCTTCGAAGGCCTGACCGAACAGGACCCGTCCAGCCGCCTGCAGCCGAACAAGCTGGTGCTGCGCCTGCAGCCCGACGAAGGCGTGAAGCTGTGGCTGATGAACAAGGTGCCCGGCCCCGGCGGCCTGCGCCTGCGCCACGTGCCGCTGGACATGAGTTTCGCCGCCGCGTTCGGCGGGCGTCAGGCCGACGCTTACGAGCGTTTGCTGATGGACGTGGTGCGCGGCAATCCGATGTTGTTCATGCGCCGCGACGAAGTCGACGCGGCATGGAAGTGGATCGACCCGATCCGCGCGGCCTGGGCCGCGAGCGCGGAAGCGCCGCGCCCGTACACCGCCGGCAGTTGGGGACCGAGCGCCGCGGTGGCGCTGATCGAACGCGATGGGAGGACGTGGCATGAAGATGCAGGCTGAGCGATTGACCGTGATCGAACCCTTGCCGCTGCCCTTGCACGAAAAACTGTTCGACGACAGCGAACAGCTGGCGTCGGCGCTGGCGCGTCAGGTCGCCGCCGATCTGCGCGCGGCCTTGGCGCGCCACGGCGAGGCGAGCCTCGCGCTGTCGGGCGGCAACACGCCCAAGCGTTTCTTCCAGCAACTCTCGCAACAGACCTTGGATTGGGCGCGGGTGACCGTGCTGCCGATCGACGAGCGCTGGGTGCCGGGCGATCATCCGCGCTCCAACGAACGCCTGCTGCGCGAGAACCTGTTCCAGCACAACGCCGCCGCCGCGCGCTTCCTGCCGCTGTACCGTCCGGTGGACACGCCGGAAATGGCGCTGATGCCGGTGCTGACCAAGATCGCCAACGAAGGCTTGCCGCTGGACGTGGCGGTGCTGGGCATGGGCGAGGACGGCCACACCGCGTCGCTGTTTCCCGACCTCGGCCACGACAACCCGGCGCTGCGCGAGATCGGCTTGCAGCCGCGCGGCCGCGCGCCGGTGATGTCGGTGCGCACCGCGGCGATGCCCGAGCCGCGCATGACCTTGACGCTCAGCGCGATCTTCACCGCGCCGGCGCTGTATCTGCACATCGAAGGCGAGAAGAAGCTCGCGCTGCTGCAAGCCGCGCAGCGCGACCCGCGTTCGACCTTGCCGATCCGCGCGGCGCTGGCCGGCGCGCCGAACGTGCCGACCTTGTATTGGAGTCCGTAACCCGCACTTTTTATTGGAGCCCGCTTTCTTTGGGTTCCGCAGACAGCCAAGCCCTGACTCCCTCCCCTCCCAGTTAAGGCTTTTGCTGTCGCCCCCTCTCGCAGGGGGCCGCGTCCGCACCGCGGGCGCGGGGGGATTTGCTTTTGCCGGTGCTTCTTAGGAAGGTGTAGGAAGAGCAAATCCCCCCTCTCTCCCTTTTTTCGCGAAGGGAGCCGCATTCCAGATTCACGGCCAGGCGCCGATGCCGGCGCCCCGCATCGACCAAGGTTCACGTGAAGACCCAACTGCATCCTGTCGTCGCGCAAGTCACCCAACGCATCGTCGAACGCAGCCGCGCGCGCCGCGCCGCTTACCTCGCCCGCATCGAGGCGGCGTGCGGCAGCGGTCCGCACCGCCGGCGTTTGTCGTGCGGCAATCTCGCCCACGGTTTCGCCGCCTGCAGCGTCGGCGACAAGCAAGCGCTGCGCAGCGGCGCGGCGCCGAACCTGGGCATCGTCACCTCGTTCAACGACATGCTTTCCGCGCATCAGCCGCTGGAGCGCTTTCCCGACCTGATCAAGGCCGCCGCGCGCGAGGCCGGCGCGACCGCGCAGGTCGCCGGCTGCGTGCCAGCGATGTGCGACGGCGTCACCCAGGGCCGCGAAGGCATGGAGTTGTCGCTGTTCTCGCGCGACGTGATCGCGATGTCGACCGCGGTGTCGCTGTCGCACGACATGTTCGACGCCGCGCTGTACCTGGGCGTGTGCGACAAGATCGTGCCGGGCCTGCTGATCGGCGCGCTGCACTTCGGCCACCTGCCGGGCATCTTCGTGCCGGCCGGGCCGATGACCTCGGGCCTGCCCAACGACGAAAAATCGCGCGTGCGCCAGCGCTACGCCACCGGCGAGGCGAGCCGCGACGAACTGCTCGAAGCCGAGGCGCGCAGCTACCACGGCCCGGGCACCTGCACTTTCTACGGCACCGCCAACTCCAATCAGATGTTGATGGAGATGATGGGCCTGCATTTGCCGGGTTCCAGCTTCGTCCACCCGAACACGCCGCTGCGCGACGCGCTGACCGCGCTGGCCGCGCGCCGCGCCGCGCAGATCACCGCGCTGGGCGAGGACTATCGGCCGATCGGCCGGATCGTCGACGAGCGCGCCATCGTCAACGGCGTGATCGGCCTGCACGTCACCGGCGGTTCGACCAATCACCTGCTGCATCTGGTGGCGATGGCCGCCGCCGCCGGTATCGAGCTGCGCCTGGAGGATTTCGATGCGCTGTCCGCGGCGGTGCCGCTGCTGGCGCGCGTGTATCCCAACGGCAGCGCCGACGTGAACCACTTCCACGCTGCCGGCGGGCTCGCGTTCCTGATCGGCGAATTGCTCGATCACGGCCTGCTGCACGGCGATGTCGAAACTGTCGCCGGCCACGGCCTGGATCGCTATCGCGTCGAAGCGCGGCTGGGCGAGGACGGCGAAGTGCAGTACGTGCCGGCCACGCGCGAGAGCTGCGACACCGCGGTGCTGCGCCCGGTGGCCGAGCCGTTCCGCGCCGACGGCGGCCTGCGCGTGCTCAACGGCAATCTCGGCATCGCCGCGATCAAGGTGTCGGCGGTGCCGGAGGATCGCTGGACGGTGGAGGCGCCGTGCCGCGTGTTCACCGAACAATACGAAGTGAAGCAGGCGTTCGAGCGCGGCGAACTGGATCGCGACGTGATCGTGGTCGTGCGCTTCCAAGGGCCGCGCGCGAACGGCATGCCCGAGTTGCACCAGCTCACGCCGACGCTGAGCGTGCTGCAAAAACGCGGACACCGCGTCGCGCTGGTCACCGACGGCCGCATGTCCGGCGCGTCCGGGCAGGTGCCGGCGGCGATCCACATCACCCCCGAGGCGATGGCCGGCGGGCCGCTGGCCAAGCTGCGCGACGGCGACGTGCTGCGGCTGGACGCGGTGGCCGGAACGCTGAGCGTGATCGAGCCGGCCGATTGGGCGGCGCGCGAGAACGCGACGGCCGATCTGTCTTCGCACCACGTCGGCTTCGGCCGCGAACTGTTCGCCGCGTTCCGCGACGCGGCCGCGCCGGCGGATCGGGGCGCGGGCGTGTTCGGGCCGGTGCCGTTGTGAGATCGGCGGCTCGGTCGCCGTCGTCCGCGTCCGGATCGACGCGGTTCGCGCGAAAGCGCGTACCCGAAGCGCCGCCGCGAACTCGCTGAAGCGTTCGTGCCCGCGGCCTCGCGCAACGGCGAGGCCGCACGCAAACCCGCCATTCCCCTCATTCCCCGTTCCCCTCATTCCCAGGAACGCCCCATGCCCGCCCCCATCCGCACCACCTTCCTGTTCGACCTCGACGGCACGCTGGTCGACAGCGTCTATCAGCACGTGCTGGCCTGGAAGCAAGCGCTCGACGCCGACGGCATCCCGCTGTCGGTGTGGCGCATCCATCGTAAGATCGGCATGAGCGGCGGGCTGTTCACCAACATCCTGTTGCGCGAGACCGGCATCGACATCACTCCCGAGCGCGTGGAGCGTCTGCACAAGCTGCACGCGCAGGCTTACGCCGCGCAGGCCACGCAGATCCGTCCGCTGCCGGGCGCGGTGGAACTGCTCGCGTACCTGACCGAGAACCAGATTCCCTGGGCCATCGCCACCAGCGGCCGCATGGAAACCGCGCGCCACAACCTCGTCGCGCTCGGCGTGGACCCCGAGCGCAACGTGGTGATCACCCGCGACATGGTGCGTTACGCCAAGCCCGATCCCGACCTGTTCCTCGCCGCCGCCGACAAGCTCGGCGCCGACATCGAGCATTCGGTGGTGGTCGGCGACAGCATCTGGGACCTGCTCGCCGCGCGCCGCGCCCGCGCGCTCGGCGTCGGCCTGCTGTCCGGCGGCTACGGCCAGGACGAACTCGAACGCGCCGGCGGTTTCCGCGTCTACGAAGACCCGGCCGACCTGCTCAAGCACATCGACGAAGTCGCCGCGCGCGCCTGACCCGCTTTCGACTAGGAACGAACCCATGACTGCGATGCAGGATCTGCAAAAGCGCGTCGGCGCGGTGCTGGCGCTGGCGCCGGTGGTGCCGGTGCTGGTGATCGACGATCTCGCCCACGCCGTGCCGTTGGCGCGCGCGCTGGTGGCCGGCGGCTTGCCGGCGATCGAGGTGACCTTGCGCACGCCCGTCGCGCTCGACGCGGTGCGCGCGATCGCCGCCGAAGTCGAAGGCGCCGCGGTCGGCGTCGGCAGCGTGCGCCGGCCGCAGGATTTCATCGACGCCTTGAAGGCCGGCGCGACTTTCGCGGTGTCGCCGGGCAGTTCGCCGGGCCTGATCGCCGCGGCGCGCGACATCGACCTGCCGTGGCTGCCGGGCGCGGCGACCGCGTCGGAAGCGATGGCGCTGCTGGAACAGGGCTACACCCAGCTCAAATTCTTCCCCGCCGAATCCATCGGCGGCGCGCCCGCGCTGAAATCGCTGGCCGGCCCGCTGCCGGAACTGCGCTTCTGCGCCACCGGCGGCATCGGCGCGAACAACGCGCGCGATTACCTGTCGCTGGCGAACGTGCCGTGCGTCGGCGGCTCGTGGGTGGCGCCGGCGGCGGCGGTGAAGGCGGGCGATTGGGCCCAGGTCGAAGCCTTGGCGCGCGCCGCGGCGGCGTTGACCTGAGCGGCCGTTCTGCGGCGGAAACTCAACCGAAGCCGCGGTAGGAGCTGCGTAAGCTGCGACCGCGACAGCTGGCCTGCAGCGAAAGTTTCGTCGCGAGCGGGATCGTCCGCGGTCGCGGCTCACGCCGCTCCTACAGCCGGAAGCGAAACGGCCGAAGCCTGTTGTAGGAGCGGCGCAAGCCGCGACCGCGCCAACGCAACTACGCCGAATGCTTCACCGCAGTCGCAGTTTCCCGGTCGCGACTCGCGTCGCTCCTACAGTCGGAAGCGAAACGGTCGAAGCCTCTTGTAGGAGCGGCGCAAGCCGCGATCGCGCCAACGCAACTACGTTGAATGCTTCACCGCAGTCGCGGTTTCCCGGTCGCGACTCGCGTCGCTCCTACAGTCGGAAGCGAAACGGTCGAAGCCCCTTGTAGGAGCGGCGCAAGCCGCGACCGCGTCAACGTAGCTGCGCCGGATGCGTCCCCGCAGTCGCGTTTTTCCATGTCGCGATTCGCACCGTTAACGCAGGCCGATCCCGCCCCGAGCGAACACCGACCGACGCTCGAATCAAGCGCCGCCCAGCGGCCGCGGCGGCGCCGTCGAGCCGCGCACCACCAAAATCGGACTGAACCCTTCGTTCGCCGGCGCCTCCACCGGCGTATCGCTCTCGCGCCGCAACTCGGCGATCAGGCGGTACGCGGCGTGCCGCGCGATTTCCTCGGTCGCTTGCCGCGCGGTGGTCAGCGTCGGCCAGGATTGCTTGGAGAACGGGCTGTCCTCGAACCCGGCGATCGACAGGTCGTAGGGCACGTGCATGCCCGAGGACTTCGCCGCCGCGAGCACGCCGGCGGCGATTTCGTCGTTGCTGCCGAAGATCGCGGTCGGGCGGTCGGGCAGGGCGAACAAGCGCCGCGCGCCGCGGAAGCCGTCGTCGAAGGAGTAGTCGCCAGGCAGCACGAGGTTCTCGTCCTCGCCGATGCCGTAGTCGTTCAGCGCCTGGGCGTAGCCCTTGTAGCGCTCCCAACTGGAACGGTGCGATTTGCCGCCCCACAGGAAGCCGATGCGCTGGTGGCCGAGCTGGATCAGGTGTTCGGTGATGTCGTAGGCGGCGTCGCGGTCGTCCACCCACACGCAGGGCGCGCCGTCTTGCGGGTCTTCGGCGGCGGAGACGATGCGCACCAGCTTGATGCCGTGGGCGAGCAGTTCGCTGACCAGTTCCATGCGCTCGGACATCGGCGGCGCCAGCACCAATCCGGCGAGGCGCGCGCCCTGGACCAGATCGATCAGGTCGGCGGCGAGCAGCGGCGAGGACGAATCGCAGGGATGGATCTGCAGGCCGTAGCCGGTCTCGCGGCAGGCGGCGAGCACGCCGTTCTGCACGCTGATGATGTAGTACGGGTTCGGGTTGTCGTAGACCACGCCCAGCGCATACGGCTGAGCGCTGCGCAGGCTGCGCGCGGACGGGTCGGGACGGTATTCGAGTTCGGCGATGGCTTCGTGCACCCGCGCGCGGGTGCGGGCGCGCACGCCGGACTCGTCGTTGATGACCCGCGAGACGGTCTTCAGCGAGACCTGGGCGAGTTCGGCGACATCTTTGATGGTGGGTCGGCGCACGGGACCTCGGCGGTGGGCGCGGTGCGGGCGCGAATTCCGCGCCACGCGAATCGCTAGCCTACTCGCCGGCTCAGACCTTGGGTACCACGGCCAGGGTCAAACGCGAGATGCAGGCCAAGCGGCCGGCCTCGTCCTCGATGCGGATCTCCCAGACCTGGGTGCTGGCGCCGACGTGGATCGGCCGGGCGGTGCCGGTGACGGTGCCGCTGCGCACGCCGCGCACGTGGTTGGCGTTGATCTCGATGCCGACGCAGACCTTGCCGTCCGGGCAGCACAGGTTGCCGGCGCTGCTGCCCAGGGTTTCGGCCAACAGCACCGAGGCGCCGCCGTGGAGCAGGCCGTAGGGCTGGTGGGTGCGCGCGTCGACCGGCATGGTGCCGCGCACGTAATCGGGGCCGATCTCGGTGAAGACGATGCCGAGCGGCTCCATCGCGGTGTTGCGCGAGAGCCGGTTGAGGTCGTCGACGGTGGTGGCGCCGCGGAAAAGCGGCTTGGCGGCGGGGGCCGCGGGGCTGGTCGGGTCGGATGCGCTCATCGGGAAACGATAGCGGCGGGACGGCGACCGGACCAGCCGGGACGTGTCGGCTTGCGCCGGGGACCACTCGGGTGCGGGTGCAGCGGCCTTGCCTGGAACCTGATGGCTGGGAGCGGGAAGTCCGGAAAAGAGGCCGGACCGGCGCGGGGCTCGAATTTGGGAAAAGGGAGCGTTAGCGCGCCGATCCGGACCAGGGAAGCGTGGACGACCGACCCATGGACGCGGCGTCCGCGATCAGGCGAAGCGGAAGCGCGGCTGGACCCAGTTGCTGGCGTAGCTGCGGTTGCTGGCGTAGCCGCTGGAGTTGCCGTAGCCGACGCCGAAGTCGCGCTGGCGGTGGACGTGGCGGACCGGGGCGTTGGCGGCCGGGGTCTTGGCGGTCGGGTGGGTGGTGGTGGCGGTGCGGACGGTGGAGGCGTTCATGGTCGGGTCCTTTCTGTCTGTCTTGGGGTGGTAGTGCTTCGGTGTGTTGGTAAAGTACAACACCTGGGCGGAAGTGGCTATGTGCTGGAAGTCATATGCCTCTTTGGTCATGCCCCGGCGGGTCTTTGGGGCTGGCCGGCGGGGCTGCATCGACCGGGTTCGTGGATAGAGATGAGCCGGGGGCCGTGGGGGTTGCCATGACTGATGACCTAGACGGCGTGGGCGGGGTGGGTGTGACCGGAGGCGCGGCGGCAGGTCGTGGTGCGGGGCTCGGGGTAGGAGCGGCGTGAGCCGCGATGGCGGGTTCCGGCGCGGTGAGGGTTTCGCGGTGGCGGTATTGGCGCGGTCGCAGCTTGCGCAGCTCCTACAGGGGCTTCGGCGGGTTTCGTATCCGGCTGTAGGAGCTGCGCGAGCTGCGACCGCGATAACGCAGCGACGACGAACCTCGCGGTTCGTCGCCGGCTCGCGGCTTTCGTGTGCGGACGCCGACGAATCGCAACGCGCGTGGCAGGTTGTGTTGCGGTTGCGGCCGCGCGGTCGCGGCTTACGCCGCTCCTACACGCGCGGCGAAACGAAGCGGTGGCTTCGTGAGCCGCGATGGCGGTTCGGGCGCGAAGGGCTTCGCCGTAGCGGTATTGGCGCGGTCGCAGCTTGCGCAGCTCCTACAGGGAGGGGCTGCGGCGGGTTTCGTATCCGGCTGTAGGAGCTGCGTAAGCTGCGACCGCGATAACGCAACGACGACGAACCTCGCGATTCGTCGCCGGCTCGCGGCTTTCGTCTGTGGACGCCGACGAATCGCAACGCCGCGCGGCGCGATGCCTCGCGGTTGCGACCCCGCGATCGCGGCTTACGCCGCGCCCACGCGCGCGGCCAACCGAAGCGGCGGCTCAGAGCATCGTGGGCTTAGAGAATCGGCGCCAACCCCGCGCCGAACGCGGTGAACATCCGCGTCGTCAGGCTCTTCACGCCCAGGTTCACTTCGGGGAAATCGCCGACGGGTTTGTAGCAGGCGCGAAAGCCCGGGTCGGTGCGGTACAGCGGCGAGGGACAATCCGGGCCGGGCACGAATTCGTAGCTGGTCGCGTAGCGCACCGGCCACAGGTCGAAGATCGGCAGGTGTTCGGAGATCTTGGCGATCGAGTATTCCAGCCCCGAGAAGATCGGCGGCTTGTCGCGGCGCGCGATCACCCACGAGTTCTCCGGCGCGATGTCGCGGCGGATGCTCGCGGCCAGCGCCTGGGCGAAGGCGGGGTCGTCGATCACCACCGCGCTCTCGGTGTTGTAGTGGTCGCCGCGCGGGTCGAAGTTGTGGGTGCCGATCACGCCGATGCGTTCGTCGATCACCATCGACTTGGCGTGCATGCCGATGCGCACGCCGGCGCGCTTGAGCGGCACCGGTTCGTTGGTGCGGCGACGCGCGTAGCGCATCGCCGCGTATTCTTGGGTCAGCGGCTGGCGGTAGCGCTGGCGGTACAGCACGCTGCTGCGGTCGGGCTCGTCGCGGCGGCGCCGCGATTCGGCCAATCCGGCGCCGTCGATCTCGCCGGGCTCGGCGCGGCCTTCGGGTTCGGCCAGACCGCGCAGGCCCAGGTCGGGCAGATCGGCGCCGGTGGCGGCGATGTCGATCGGCGCGTCGGCCGGGAACGGCTTGTACTCGTAGATGTTGAAGCCGAACTCGCGCAGGTAGCGGCGCTTGTACTTGTACGACAGCGCGTAGGCGATGAAGGCGTCGGTGGCGGCGAGGCTGTTGGTGGAGACGATCACCCGCGGCCGGTCGGGGCGCGCGTGCAAGGTGCGGAACAGGTCCTGCGCCGACTTGGACAGCACCAGATACGGCGTTTGCAGCATCACCTCGTCGCGCGCGTTGGCGATCAGGTTGCGCAGCGAGTCCGAGGCCAGGGCGTTGGTTTCCGCGTCCTCGCGGTGCTTGTCCGGGGTGTCGGAGATGTAGCGCACCGCGCCGACCGGGATCGCGTGGTCGACCAGCCGCTCGCGCACCTGCGCTTCGTCGTCGGCGGCCTCGCGCATGGCTTGCGCGCGTTGCGGACGCTCGAACCGGCTCGGCGGCAGCGCCGGCACGCCGTCGTCGATGATGCGCTGGCCGACGTCGGCCAAGCGCTCGACCGGGACGCTGCGGCGGTCGCTCCAGAACACCTGGAAATCGGTGCCCATCACCTGCGCGACCGGGCCGGCGACGATCACGTCGCGGTCGCGGAAGTTGTACTGGTCGTCCCAGTCGTAATAGTCGTCTTGGTAATTGCGCCCGCCGGAAATGCCGACCTGTCCGTCGGCGAGCAGCAGCTTGGTGTGCATGCGCTGGTTGAGCCGGCGCCAGCAGCAGGCCGCGGCCAGCGCGTACTGCGGGTAGGTGATGCGGGCGCGGTGCAGCACCGGGTTGTACAGCTTGATCTCGAAATCGACGTGGGCGCCGGCCAGCGCGGCGAGCGTGTCGATGTGGCGCATCGCCGCGAGCTGATCGATCAGCAGGCGCACGCGCACGCCGCGCCGCGCGGCGGCGAGCAATTCGTCCAGCACCAGCCGCGCGGCGTCGTCTTCCTCGAAGATGTAGGTCTGCAGGTCCAGGGTGTGGCGCGCGCTGCGGATCAGGTTGATCCGCGCCATCAGCGCGTCGGGGCCGCGGTCGAGGATGATCGCGTAGTGGCGCGGCTGCTCCGGCGCGGATTCGGCCAGCGCCTTGCGGCCCAGGTCGTACAGCGGCGAGGGCCGGGCGCAGGCGTGCTCGCCTTGGCAATCGATCTGGGTCGAGCGCGCGGCGGCGGCGATCGCGCTGGCGCGGTCGCGCTGGGCCGGGCTCAGCGACGCGCAAGCCGACAGGGACAGGGCGAGCAGGGCCGCGAGGCCGCGCAACACGGGGTTCAACGGTACAGCTCCTTGGCGTCGCGGCCGGGCGGCCGCGGCGGTGGGTCAGCGCTCCGGCCGGGCCGGAACCGTCTCGGGGGGCCGCGGCGGCGGAGTCCGCGGCGGGGGAGGCTTATTTTGCGTGGAAATCAGCCGTACTTGCATGGTGAAACGCACCCGATCGCCCAGCGCGAACTGCCATCCGTCCAGGGCGTAGTCGTCGCGGCTGACGCTGCCGTGGGCGATGGCGTCGCAGTCCTCGCCCGGGCGCGCGCACGCGGCCGGGCTCAGGACGAAGGTTTCCATGCGGCTGATCCCGTGCAGGGTCAGGCGCCCGCGCAGCGCGCCGCCGGTGCGGACCAGATCGGCCGGGTGCGGTTCGGACAGGAATTCGATGAAGGGGTAGCGCTCGGCGGCGAAGAACCGGTCGCCGCGGGCGAGCCGGGTGTAGCGCTCGGACTCGGCGACCGTCACCGCGCCGGTGGCCAGACGGATGCGGACCTGATGGCGGCCGTCGGCGAGCACGCTGACTTCGCCGTCGTAGCGCGGGAACTGGCCTTCGACCTTCTGGCCCCAACGGGTGCGCAGCTCGAAGCTGAAACGGGTGTGCAGCGGATCGAAAACGGTCTGGCTCACCACCCGCGGGCCCGGCGCGGGCGCGGGCGCGGCCGGCGGCGCGGGGAAGACGCCCAGCGCCGGAGCCAGCCCCGGCGCCGGCGGCAACTGCGCGCCGGCGCTGCCGGCCAGCAGCAGCCACGCCCAAGGCAGCGCCGTCGCCGCGCCGCGGCTGCGCCGCGGCGACGCAGTCACGGCCACCAAAACGCGCTGAGCTGGGCCGAGCCCGGTTCCAAAGCCGCGCCGGGGGCGAAGCTGAGCACGGCGATGCCCGCCGGCGGCATGCCGCGATAGTCGCCGGACTGGCCGCTGTGCAGCAGCGCGGCCAGCCGTTCCAGGCCCGGGTTGTGGCCGACCAGCATCAGCCGCTCCGCCTCCGGGTGGGTATCGGCCAGGGTGATCAGCGTGCCCGGGGTGGCCTCGTACACCGACGGCTCGATGCGCTGTTCGACATAGCCGATCGCGCCGAGCACGGCTTCCAGGGTTTCGCGCGTGCGCCGCGAGGGCGAACACAGCACGCAGTCGGGGACGAGTTTGTTTTGCGCCAGCCAGCGGCCGGCGGCTTCGGCTTCGGCCAGCCCCTCGGCGGAGAGCGGGCGGTCGAGGTCGGCCTGACCGTTGGCGGCGGGTTCGGCGTGGGCGTGACGGAGCAGGATCAGTTCGCGCATGAGGCCTTGACGGATCGTGTGGATGGGGGGAGTTGCTTGCGCGAACGCAGGGCGGGTCAGGGTAGCGGGTGCGGCGGCGGGTGTGGGTGAATGGGCTGGGAGATAGCGGACTAGGCGATGGCGGATAGGAGTGAGGAGATAGAGAAAGCGGCTTTCGCTATCTCCTAACTCCTATCCGCCATCTCCTGCTCCCTTATTTCTTCAGCCACTTCAACAACGGCGCCCAATCCGCCTGATGCTCGCGGATCTGTTGCGAGTGGTAGTCGAACAGGCTCTTGCCCAGCGCGGTCATGACCACGTAGGCCTGACTGTCGCGGATCTGGCCGACCACGGGGTAGGGCCATTCGCTGAGCAGGTCCAGCGCCTGCTGCGAGGCGTTGGTCCAGGGCTTGAGCTTGTTGCCGACCAGGCCCACGCGCAGCTGGCCGCGGCGCACCCGCGGGTGCTGGGCCAGGGTGTCGAGGAAGGGGACGGTGGCTTCGATGTCCAGGGTCGAGGGCTGGACCGGGACGATCACCGCGTCGGCGACGTCGAGGAAGGATTCCAGATCCTCGGCCATGGCCCCGGCCGGGGCGTCGACCACCGCGCGCTGGGCGTCCTCGGGCAGGTGCTTGCGCCAGGCCTTCTTGCGCGTGCCGTCCAGCGGCAGCACCGCGCTTTCCAGGACCGAGCGGCGTTGCGCCCAGCGGGTCGAGGAACCCTGCGGATCGGCGTCGATCAAGGCCGTGCGCAAGCCTTCCAGCGCCGACTGCGCGGCGAGGTGGGTCGCGATCGTGGTCTTGCCGACACCACCCTTGGAACTGGCCACCAGCACGGTCTTCATGCGAGCTCCCTCCGGATCGGAACCCCAGCGTACACCGGCCTCGTGCAGCGGGTCATCACGTGGCGGCGCGGCGTGCGCGGCGGGGGGCCGGACCCGGGCCGGGCGTGCGGTCCGCCGGCGGGCGATGGGCGGCCGTGTCTGTGCCGGGCATGTGTTACTTGGAGTTTCGGCACGTTTTTGCGTAAGCAGAAAAGCTAAAAAAACTCTCTTTATGTGTCTTGCATCCGGCTACCGCGGCGATGGGGTCCGGTAGGCCAGAGTTCCTTGGGGGGGCATCGCATGCAGTCCGATCACGATCCGGCGGCGGCCGGACCGGCGCGGCGGTACGCGCCGCCGCTGTTGGCCGCGGCGCTCGCCGCCGCCAGCTTCGCCGCGCCGGCGCAGGTCCAGCGCACCTTCGTCAACCTGGGGTTCGAAGCCCCGAACATGGTCACCGCGGCCTGCGTGGGCTTCTACGTCGGTCCGCAACAGGTCACCGGCTGGAACACCACCGAGACCAACCAGACCGCCGGCGGCTGCGGCGTCACCCCCAACCCGACTAGCGGCCCGGTGCTGGAGCTGTGGAACAACGGCGCCCTGGGCGTGCTCGCGCGCACCGGCAAGCAGCACGCCGAGCTCAATGCCTTCACCGCTTCGCGCGTGTTCCAGAACGTGTGCATGACCAACGGCGAGGTCATCAACTGGCGCCTGAGCCACCGCGGCCGCGACTCGGCCACGGTGCCGGACGTGATGGACTTCGGCATCAACGCCAGCGGCAGCACCAGCTCGGCGATCACCACCCCGGTCGCGCGCATCGGCACCACCAACAACGGCACCGACCGGATCAACGTCGGCGGCTCGCCGTCCTTCGCCAGCCTGGGCACGCTGACCATCGGCGGCACCGTCAACGGCTGGCGCGATTACAGCGGCACCTTCACCTATTCGGGCACCAGCGGCGTGCAGCAGCTCGGCTTCGCCGCGGTCAGCAGCGCGCTGGGCAACATCTCCTCGGGCAACTTCCTCGACGAGATCCAGGTCACCCTGACCCCGTACCTGGAATTCGATCCGACCACCTACACCGTGCGCGAAGGCACCCCCGGCACCTTGCCGCAGTTGCGCGTGATCGGCACCGTGCCGGCCGGCGGCATCACCGTGCCGATCCAGATCACCGGCGGCACCGCCACGGTCGGCAGCGACTACACCGTCGACAACGGCACTTCGACCCAGGTCAACGTGGTCATCCCGGCCGGCACCTACGACAACCAGACCTTCCCGATCCCGATCACGATCGTCGACGACAACGTCATCGAGGACAACGAGACGGTGACCTTCACCGTGCAGCCGGCCCCGGGTTCCTACACCCTGAGCTCGACCTCGACCTGCACCGCGGCGGCGCAGGTCAACGCGACCATGACCATCCTCGACAACGACGTCGATCTGGCCACGACCAAGACCGTCGGCAACGCGACCCCGACGCCGGGCGGCAACACCCAGTTCACCGTCGATTTCTTCAACAACACCTCGCGCCCGACGGTCGCCGACACCACCGCCCACGACGCTTCGGTGAACCTCGCCGACGCGGTGCCGACCGGGCTGACCTTCACGTCCTGGACCTGCGCCGCCAGCGGCGGCGCGACCTGCCCGGCGGGCAGCGGCAGCGGCGCCATCGGCGGCATCGCGACCCTGCCGGCCGGCGCCGCGGGCAGCGCGGGCGGACGGCTGACCTACACGATCACCGCGACCCTGGGCGCCGGCCAATGCGCGGCCATCGCCAACACCGCGACGATCTCGGCGCGCGCGCCGGTGGCCGAGGGCGCCTCGGCGCAGAGCGGCTTCAACACGCCGGCGCCCGGCGGCAACGCCAACAACAGCGCCAGCGCGTCGGTGGACGCGGTGTGCGCCGCCTTGTCGCTGCGCAAATCCGACAACGCGACCAGCTACACGCCCGGCACCTCGGGCACCTACGTGCTGACCGCGTGCAACGCCGGGCCCGACGCGGCCAACGGCGCGACCATCGCCGACACCTTGCCCAACGGCGTGCGCCTGTCGGGCGCGTGGTCGTGCGCCGGCAACGGCCCGGTGCCGGGCACCTGCCCGGCCGGCGGCGGCGCGATCGGCGACAGCAGCGTCAGCGTCGCCGGCGTGAACCTGCCGAACAACGCTTGCGTGGCGGTGAGCGTGCCGGTGACCTTCAGCGCGAATCCGGCGGATTACTGACGGCGGCGGTTCGGGCGGACGCTCGCGCGGGCGTTTCGCTGGCGACGCCCGGCGCGCTCAGGGCGTCGCGGCCGGCGGGTCGATGGTGAGGCGGGGCGGTCCGCTGGCGTCGGCGTCGTTCGGGCCGGTCGCCTCGTCCGGCCAACCCGGCGGCGGTCGGCCTTGGCCGCGCCGGTCCAGTTCGGCCTGCAGCACCGAGGCTTGGCCGCGTTCGCGGAAGGCCAGGATCAGCGCCGGCGAAGACAGCGCCGCGTTCGCGCGCAGCCACTGCCAGCGCCGCTGGCGTTCGTGCCAGCGCGCGGCGTCGGGGCCGCCGCGCGTGAGCAGCAGCATCAGCACCGTGCCGGTTTCGCGCGAGACCAGCGAATCGCTGTCGGCCATCCGGCTCAGCGCCGCGAGGCAGGGCGCGCGCGACGGCGCGTCCGGCGCCAGGGCGCGATCGGCCGAACACGCGGCGACGAGGGTATGGAACTGCGGCTTCTGCCGCGGGTCGGCGAGCAGCGCCAGCGACGCGTCGATCACCGTGGCGGCCGGCAGCGCGGCGTCCGCGCCTAGCATCCGGCGCAATCCGGCTTCGGCCGCCGGGTTCGGCGCGGGCAGGGACGCGGCGCGCAACGCGCGCAGCGTTTCGCGGCCGATGGCCTGCAAATGGTCGTCGTGGCGCGGCGCGTTCGCGGCCCGCGCCAGCAGCGCCTGCGTGTCGGCCGCCTCCGGCCGGGTGCGGCGGTCGGCGGGCCAGTCCATCGCCAGCAGCCAGACCGCCGCGTTGTCGGGTTCGAGCCGTTGCGCCCGCGCCAGCGGCGCTTGCGCGTCGCACAGGTAGGCCTCCAGGCAATCCAGCGCCTGCATCCACGCCACCAGCGCCTGCCGGCCGGGCAGATCGGCGGCGCTCACGAACGCGGCGCGGCGCGCGTTCGCGTCGGCGTCGACGCCGGCGTCGGGACGGTTGTCCGGCACCGGCCGCAGCAGCGGCAGCAGCAGGGCGAGGTCGAATCGATCGCTGGCGCCGCCGCGCGCGCTCAACGCATCGGTGTGGGCGCGCAACGCCCGGCGAACCTCTTTGTCCAGCCACTCGTTCGCGGCGGTTTGCGCGGCGGCGTCGGAAACGGGCGCCGGCGCGGAAGCGGGCGTGGCGGCGATGCGCGGCGGACTGGGCGCAGCAGACGCCGTCGATGCCGCGGGCGCGGCGGTTTGCCCGCAGCCGCTAAGCGCGGCCGCCAGCGTCAACATCCAGGTCAGGCGGACCGCGGCCGGGCGCGGCCGCAACGCAGCGGCGTGGGTCATCGGATCGGGCGAGGCGAAAGCGGTCAGGCTAACCCGACCGCCGCCCACAGCGGCAGCGTCGCCAGCGACAACAGCAAGCCGTAGCCCACCATCGCCGCCGCCAGCCGCGGCGCCAGCCCGTGGGCGATGGCCAGCGCGCCGGCGGTGACCATCGGCGGCATCGCCGATTCCAGCACCGTGGTGCGCGCCATTTCGCCGTGCAGGCCGAGCAGCGGCACCAGCGCCCAGGCCAGGGCCGGCATCAGCGCCAGCTTGAGGGTCAGGCCGGCGGCCAGCGGTTTGAGTTCCTCGCGCGGCAGCGCCAGCTTCACCGACAGGCCGATGGTCAGCATCGCCAGCGGCAGCAGCGCGTCGGACAGGCGTTGCAGGCCGCCGGCGATCCAGCTCGGCGGCTGCGCGGGCATGACCGTGAAGCCGACGATCAGCGCCCACAGCGGCGGAAATCGCAGCACCCGGCGCAGCATGTCGGCCGCGCTCGGGCGGGTGTCGCCGCCGTAGCGCGCCAGCACCCACAGGCCGAAGGTGGACAGGATCAGGAACGCGCCGAACTGGTCGTAGACCACGGCATAGGGCAGGGCGTGTTCGCCGATCAGCGCGCGGGTCAGCGGGTAGCCGAGGAAGCTGGTGTTGCCCAGGGCCACGGTCAGCAGCAACACCGCGTGCTCGTCGCGGCGCAGCGTCAGCGCGCGCGCCAGCAGGCCGACCAGCGCGACGGTCGCCGCCAGCAGCAGCCACGGCACCGCGGCTACGCCGAGCAGGGCCGGTTCCAGGTGCAGGCGCGGCGCATAGCGCAGCACCGCCGCGGGCAGGCAGACGTAGAGCACGACCAGGTTGAGCACCTGGGCGGCGTTGTCGGGCAGGGCGCGCAGGCGCTGGAACGCATAGCCCAGCACCAGCATCGCCAGGACCAGGGCGAAGGCGTCGAAGGCCATGGGGCGCGGCTCGGCGGCGGTGACGGCCATGGTCGCGGCTGGCGGCCGCGGGCTCAAGACGGCTTTCGGCTTAGGCGGCGGGGTGAGCCGCCGAGGGCGCGCTTTGCGTGTGGCGGGATCGAGACGGGAAACGAGCGAAGAGGAGTGAGTAGACGCCGCGGCCCTACCGCTTTTACTCGCTCCTCACGCCTCTGCGCTCGTTCCTGACTCTAGATCCGCGCTCCGAACACGGCCGCAGCGCTCAAGCCGAGCCCATCCGCCGCGCCCGCCGTATCATGCCCCTTCCACGGAAGACCCCGGCCCATGAGCGACCTGCAAGACCTCACCGCGCTGATCCGCGCCAACACCCCGTTGATCGTGATCGAGACCCGCGACGAAACCCGCGTGGTCGAGCTGTTCCGGCAGGCGCTGATGAACGTCTGGCGCGCGCTGTACCGCTGGTCGATCACCGAAGGCCTGCGCCGGATCGACTTGGATCGCGAGGACGAGGCCGACGTGCCCCCCGACATCTCCACCACGCTGCAGGCGATCCGCCACGCCGACCAGCGCGGCATCTATCTGCTGTTCGACGCCCATCCCTACCTCGGCTACGCCGGCACCCAGCGCCTGCTGCGCGAGATCGCCCAGCGCCGCGAGTGCGAGCCGCACGTGCTGGTGCTGATCGGCCACAAGCAGGAACTGCCGCCGGACCTGGACGCGCTGGCGGTGCGCTTCACCCCGCGCCTGCCCGACGCCAACGCCTTGCTGAAACTGGTGCGCGAGGAAGCGGAAAACTACGCGCGCGAAAACGGCGGCCGCCGGGTCGAGGCCGACGGCGAAGCGGTCAAGCAGATCGTGCGCAACCTGCAAGGCATCGACCCGGTCGACGCGCGCCGCATCGCGCGCCATTTGATCTTCCGCGACGGCGCGCTCAACGCCGACGACCTGCCCGAGCTGGCCAAGCTCAAGTTCGAGCTGCTCAACCGCTCCGGCCACCTGCATTACGAATACGACAGCGCGCGCATGACCGAGGTGGCCGGCGCGCGCCGGCTCAAGCGCTGGGTCGAACAGCGCCGCGCGGTGTTCACCGGCGCCGAACCGCCGCCCGGCCTCGATCCGCCCAAGGGCTTGCTGCTGCTGGGCGTGCAGGGCTGCGGCAAATCGATGATCGCCAAGGCGGTCGCCGCCGGTTTCGGCGTGCCGCTGGTGCGGCTGGACTTCGGCACCTTGTACGACAAGTTCCACGGCGAAACCGAAAAGAACCTGCGCGCCGCGCTGGCCTCGGCCGAGCAGCTGGCGCCGGCGGTGCTGTGGATCGACGAGATCGAAAAAGGCCTGGCCGACAGCGGCGACACCGACGGCGGCGTGTCGCGCCGCGTGCTCGGCTATCTGCTGACCTGGATGGCCGAGCGCCGCTCGAAACTGTTTCTGGTCGCCACCGCCAACCAGATCGACGCGCTGCCGCCGGAGCTGCTGCGCAAGGGCCGCTTCGACGAAATCTTCTTCGTCGATCTGCCGGCGGCGGACGTGCGCGAGGAATTGTTCGCGATCCACCTGCGCCGGCGTTCGCTCGATCCGGCCGGGTTCGACTTGCCCGCGCTCGCCGCGGCCAGCGACGGCTTTTCCGGCGCCGAGATCGAACAGGCCATCGTCGCGGCGATGTACGCCGCGCACGCCGCCGGCACCGCGCTCTCGGATTTCCAGGTGCGCGCCGAACTCAAGCAGACCCGGCCGCTGTCGGTGGTGATGGGCGAGCAGGTGACCCAGCTGCGCGAGTGGGCGCGCGGGCGGACGGTGTCGGCGGACTGAGCGCGGTGCGCGCGCGGCGCCGCGCGATGGTCGTTCGCGCCGCTGCTCAGTTCGAGCAATCGAACGAGGCGCCCGAACCGCGCGGAACGAACAGGCACGACTTCACCTTGCCGAGATGGCGCGCGAGCACGATCCCCGAATCCTGGTAGCGGCATTCGACCCAGACGTCGGCCTCGCCGGGGCGCCATTCGGTCCATTCCTGGCCACGCTTGATGCCGTCCACGATCTTCAGCTGCGCCGGCGGGCCGTCGTAGACCCAAACACGGGCCAGATGGCGCCGTCCCAGGCTGACCTCGACGCTCCACTGCGGCGGCACCGGCTTGGCCAGGCTCTGTTGATCCAGGATCGACGGCGGACAGCCGGCGAACTGCAGCGCGGTGGCGAGCACGGCGGCATAGACGGACATGCGTTGATCCCGGTCGTGGTGGCAATCCCCGCGCCCAATCTAGCGCAGTCGCCGGCGCGCGCGCCCGACCGGCCCGGCGCCGCTCAGCCGGCGCGCCGCGCCATCATCGCCTCGAACCCGGCGATCAACGCGCGCAAACCGTACTCGTAATCCGCGTCGACATCGTTCTGGCTCAGCACCGTCTGCGCCTGCGCCATCAGCGGATAACGCTGCGGGTCCGGCGCCAGCGGCGCTTGCCCCGGGCCGCGGCCGGCTTCGGTCGCGGCTTGTTCCTCCAGCAGCCAGCCGATCGTGTAGTAGCTCAGCGAAATCAGCGCGCGCAGGGCGTCGGCCGGGGTGAAGCCGGCGGCGACCAGATAGGCCATCTCGGTTTCGCCCTCGCCGAACTCGGCGGTCTGCGGGCGGGTGCCGATGTGCACGCGGGCGCCGTCGCGGTGCGCGCGCAGGCAGCGGCGGAAGGCGTGGGCCTGGGCGGCCATCCACTCGCGCCAGTCGGGGTAGTCGGCGTGATCGGCCGGCTGCTGCTCGGCCAGCATCGCCTCGGCCAGGGCGTCGAGCAGTTCGCGCTTGTTCTTGAAGTGCCAGTACAGGCTGGGCTGCTGCACGCCCAGTTCCTGGGCCAGACGGCGCGTGGTCAGGCCGTCCATGCCGACCTCGTCGAGCAGTTTCAGGGCGGCGGCGACCACGGTCTCGCGCTGCAATTTCATCGGGTCGGTCCTCCAGGCGGCCGGGGGCTTGTTCCCCTATCGGCGATAGATTAGCATTCGCGGCGAATCTATCACTGATAGGGAATTGCCATGCGCACCCCGACCTCCTCCTCCGCGCCGGCCGAATCCGCCGCCGCCCCGGCTCCCCCGCCGGCCGCGCCCCCGCTCCCGTCCGGCGCCCGCTTCGCCCTGATCCTGATCCTGGCCACGGTCGTGCTCGACGCCATCGGCATCGGCCTGATCGCCCCGGTCATGCCGCAGTTGCTCGACGCCTTCGGCCTGCAGAACAACCTCGCCCTGCACGCCGGCGCGCTGACCGCGCTGTACGCGCTGATGCAGTTCGTCTGCGCGCCCGCGCTGGGCGCGCTCAGCGACCGCTTCGGCCGCCGCCCGGTGCTGCTGTGCTCGCTGTTCGGCAGCTCGCTGGACTACCTGCTGATGGCCTGCGCGCCGTGGCTGTCGCTGCTGTACCTGGGCCGCGCCATCGCCGGCATCAGCGGCGCCAGCGGTTCGGTGGCCGGCGCCTACATCGCCGACATCTCCGACGAATCCCAGCGCGCGCGCCGTTACGGCTGGCTCGGCGCGGCGTTCGGCCTGGGCTTGGTCGCCGGCCCGGTGATCGGCGGCGTGCTCGGCGCGATGTGGCTGCGCGCGCCGTTCGTGGCCGCGGCCGCGCTGGCGCTGTTGAACTTCGCTTTGGCGTGGCTGGCGCTGCCCGAGCCGCCGCGCGCCCGCGACGCCGCCCCGGCGCGCGCGCCCTCGCTGCGCGAGCTGGCGCCGTGGCATTCGCTGCGCGAGCTGAGCCGCCTGCCGGATCTGGCGCCGCTGCTGTGGCTGTATCTGGCGATGCAGCTGGCCGGGCAGGTGCCGGGCACGCTGTGGGCGATCTACGGCCACGACCGTTTCGGCTGGAACCCGACCGCGGTCGGCCTGTCGCTGGCCGCGTTCGGCGTCATCCACTCGCTGTTCCAGGCCTTCGCCACCGGCCGCATCAGCGAACGTTTCGGCCCGGCCAAGACCTTGCTCGGCGGGGTGATTTCCGACGTGCTCGGCTATCTGGCCTTCGCCTTCGCCCGCAGCGTCGCCACGCTGGCGCCGGGCTTGTTGCTCGCCGCCGGCGGCGGCATCGGCGGGCCGGCCTTGCTGGCGATGTCGAGCGAACGCACCGACGAAGCCCGCCAAGGCGCGCTGCAAGGCGTGCTCGCCAGCCTCGCCAGTCTCGCCGCGGTGATCGGCCCGCTGCTGTTCGGCGCGGTCTACGTCGCCGGCGCCGGCCATTGGGACGGCTGGGTGTGGGTGATCGGCGCGGCGCTGTACCTGCCGTGCGTGCCGGCGCTGCGCGCCTTGCTGCGCGGCCCGCGCGCGGCGGCCGGCGGCGACGAATCCGCCGACGCGGCGGCGGCCGGTTAAGCCTTCACGTACACCCAGGCGCGGCCGCCCGAGGCCAGCATGGCCTCGACGCGGCGGTAGTCGTCGACTTCGTACGCGTCGGCGCGCGCCAGTTCCTCGGCGCTGATCGCGAACACCGTGCCGGCGACGCGGTCGGCGTCGTCGCCGCTGGGCTCGACGATGGGGTGATGGGTTTCGCCGCTGGTGGCGACGACCTGCGGGTCTTCGATCTTCACCATCGCGCGGCGGAAGCCGACCAAGGCGTCGGCTTCGCCGTGCAGCAAGCGGCCGAAGGTGGCCTGCTGCACGGCCGGCAATTGCAGGGTGCCGTAGGAAAACAAACGTTGATCGTGGGCGGCGCTCATGGCGATGTCGTCGTCGGTGCGTGAACCGGAACGCTAAGCGGCGCCGGCCGCGCGCGCAATCGCCGCGCGCGGCCGACGACGGTGCGGTGCGCGGCCGTTCAGGCCGCGGCGGTCTCGCGCAACGCCGACCAACGCTGCGCCAGCTGCGCGGCGAACAAGCGCGCGGCCGGCGGGTGCGCGGCCAGATGCAGGAACGGTTCGATGAACTCCAGCTCCATCAGCTGGAACTCGCCCTCGACCACCACGCCGTCCACGCGCACATACGCATGATCGCGATAGCCCAGCGCCGCCACCGCGTCGAGCGCGCGCCGCGCCGAGGCCAACAGCGGCGCGGGCGGCTCGGTGACCGCCGCCGTGCCGCCGTAGTAGGTCTGCACGCGGTAATCGTCCTGCGCCGGCTTCTTCAGCACGGCATGGCTGTAGAGGCCGCCGAAGAACAGCAGCGACCACTCGCCTTCCTCGACCACTTGCGGCACGAACGGCTGGATCAGGTAATCCAGCTCGCGCGGCAATCGCGCCACGGCTTGAGCGAAGGCCTCGTCGCCGATGCGCCCGCGCACCGTGTTCCAGGCGCCGCCGCTGACGCTGGGCTTGACCACCACCTCGCCCTGCAACGGCGCCAGCGCGGCGTCGAGCTCGCCGCCGCGCGCGTGCACGGTCGGAATGATCGCCACGCCTTGCGCGGCGAGTTCGAGCAAATAGCGCTTGTCGCTGTTCCACACCAGCAGCGGCAGCGGATTGGCGATCGGGCGACGCAGCGCCTCGATGCGCTGATACCACTGCAGGAACTCGGTGTAGCGTTCGAAGTAATCCCAGGTGCTGCGCACCAGCAGCGCATCGTGCGCGGCCCAATCCACCGCCGGATCGCTCCAGATGCGGGCGTGGACGTGGATGCCGTGCGCGCGCAACGCGGCGATCAGGCCGGCGTCGTCTTCGTGCGGTTCGGGTTGGACGTCGGAGACGACCAGGGCGAGCGAGAGCGGGGGATCGAAGCGCGCGAAGCCCGGCGCGTGCGGATCGGTGACGAACGAGTGCGGATCGGAAACAGGCATGACGCCTCCAGGATGATCGGGAGGGCGCCCTTGCTCGGCATCGCGGCCCGAGCGTGGCGGAGCGTCGGCCCCGTCGCAGCACCCCTCGGATCCGGACGCGCGGCGCCGTGTCGGCGTTCGCGCAGTGGATGCATCGCGTCGCGATGCCGGCGCAGTGTTCGCTGCGATGCGGCGGGCTGTCAACGCGGAATTCGCGCGTGGGGCGAAATAGCGAAACCTTCGCGGGGTCGGTTGGGGGCGCGCGAAAATTTTTCGCGGTGCGGTGCGGTGCGGTGCGGTGCGGTGCGGTGCGGTGCGGCGGTAGGCGGGGTTCGTCGTTGTTAGGAGTTCGCGGTCGCAGCTTGCGCAGCTCCTACAGGGGGCGAGTGTAGGAGCTGCGTGAGCTGCGACCGCGACATCGCGGCTACGACGCGACTTTCGTCGTAGCCGCGCCCCCGCGATCGCGGCTTACGCCGCTCCTACCTGCGAGGCGGCGCTCAATACCCCGCCGCCTGCCCGTCTTTGCGCGACTCGCTCGCGCCGATGTAGCCGCCGTTCGGATTGACCATGATCGCCTGATACCCGCCGTACGGCCCCAGCGCGAAGCGCACGCTGTGCCCGCGCCGCACCAGTTCGCGCACGGTCTCGTAGGAGAAGCCGGTTTCCAGATCGAGTTCGCCGCCGTCGCTCATCGCCACCATCTGCCCGGCCGGTTCGGTCGAGCCGTCGTGCTGGATGCGCGGCGCGTCGCCGGCTTCCTGCAGGTTCATGCCGAAGTCGATCAGATTCATGACGATCTGGGCGTGGCCCTGCGGCTGCATCGCGCCGCCCATCACCCCGAACGACAGCCACGGCTTGCCGTCCTTGGTCACGAACGCGGGAATGATGGTGTGGAACGGCCGCTTGCCGGGCGCGAACGAGTTCGGGTGGCCTTCCTTGAGCACGAACTGCTCGCCGCGGTCCTGGAAGATGAAGCCCAGCCCCGGCGGCGCCATGCCGCTGCCCATGCCGCGGTAGTTGGACTGGATCAGCGACACCATCATGCCGTCGGCATCGGCCACGGTCATGTAAATGGTGTCGCCCTGGTCGAGCTGCGCGGGCGTCGCCGGCTGCGCTTCCTTGAGCACCTTGTCCAGCGAGATCTGCTTGCGCCGTTGCGCGGCGTAGTCCTTGGAGATCAGCTTGGCGACCGGCGAGCGCTTTTCGAACGCCGGATCGGCGTACCAGCGCGCTCGGTCGGCGAAGGCGAGCTTCTTGGCCTCGGCGAACAGGTGCACGTGCTCGACGCTGCCGAAGCCGTACGACTTCAGGTCGTAGCCTTCGAGAATATTGAGGATCTGCAGCGCGGCGATGCCTTGCCCGTTCGGCGGCAGTTCCCAGACATCGTAGCCGCGGTAATTGCTGCTGACCGGCTCGACCCACTCGCCGTGGTGCGCGGCCATGTCCTCGTAGCTCAGATAGCCGCCGTTGGCCTTGAAGTAAGCGCCGACGGTGCGGGCGATGTCGCCCTTGTAGAACGCGTCGCGCCCGCCCTGGGCGATCTGTTCGAGGGTGTGGGCGAGGTTGGGGTTCTTCCACATCTCGCCGGTGCGCGGTGCGCGGCCGTCGATGGTGAACTGTTCCTTGAAGCCCGGCCACTTCGACAGGCGCGGCACCGAGGCGTTCCAGTAGTACGCGATCACCTCGTGCACCGGATGGCCTTCGCGCGCGTAGCGGATCGCCGGCGCGAGGTTCTCGGCCATCGGCTTGCGGCCGAAGCGCTCGTGCAGCGCGAACCAGCCGTCGACGGCGCCGGGCACGGTCACCGGCAGCGGGCCGTGCGGCGGGATTTCCTTGAGCCCGCGCTTTTGGAATTCGGCCAGGCTCAGCGACTGGGGCGAGCGGCCGGAGCCGTTGTAGCCGTAGAGCTTCTTGGTTTTCGGATCCCACACGATCGCGAACAGATCGCCGCCGACGCCGTTGCCGGTCGGCTCCATCAGCCCGAGCGCGGCGTTGGCGGCGATGGCCGCGTCGACCGCGCTGCCGCCGGCCTTCATCACGTCCAGCGCGATCTGCGTGGTCAGCGGATGCGAGGTCGCGGCCATCGCGTGCGGCGCGTACACCTCGCTGCGGGTGGCGAAGGTCTTGCCGCCGATGCGGTCGGCGGCGTGCGCGGCCGGCGCGAGGGCGAAGGCGCACGCCAGCGCCAGCGGCGCGAGCAGCGACGCCGCGCGGCGCCGGGCGGTGATCGAAGAAGGCATGACGGAACTCCCCAGGACAGCGTCCGACGATAGCGCAGGCCGGCGCGGAACTGAGTAGGCCGAAAGTCGAGCGCGGCCGTTCGCGGCCGGCTGAACGCGCGTATTTCGCAGGACGAGCGGCGCGATGCGGCTGCGCAACATGGAATCGCCCGAAGCGGCAACGGGGCGCGGCGGCGCGAACCCCGCCGCCGATACCGGCGCGGCGCCGCCGTCGCGGGTTAGGATCGGGCCTTCCCACCGCAGCGAGGCGGAGGCGCGCATGCACCACCACCACCGGCATAGCATCGCGGCGCGCGGCTTCGCCGCCGTCCTCGGCCTGTGGCTGTGCGCCGCGGCCGCGTTCGCCCAACCCGGAGTGCGAGCCATGCGCGCGAGCCAGGCGTTTTCCTCACCGGCCGCCGCAGGTTTGGCGCAGGCCGCGGCCGACGGCGACGCCGCGCGGGTGCGCGCGCTGGTGGCCGCCGGCGCGGACCCGAACGCGCGCGGCGAGCGCGGCATCACCGTGCTGCAATGGGCGCTGTATCAGCGCAGCGTGGACGGCCTGCGCGCGCTGCTCGCCGCCGGCGCCGATCCGGCGCGGGGCGCCGACGATGGCACGACGGTATTGCAGTTGGCGGCGATGGCCGACGATCCGAAGTATCTGCGCGCGTTGCTCGAGGCCAAGGTCGATCCGAATCTGCCCAACACCGTGACCGGCGCGAACGCGCTGGCGGCGGCGCTGACGGCCGAGCGGGCGGACCATTTCGCCGCCTTGCTCGCCGCCGGCGCCGATCCCGGGCATGCCGACCGCGTGGGGAATACGCCGTTGCACGTGGCGGCGAAGATCAACGAATTCGGGCATGCCCTGGCCTTGCTGCGGGCGGGGGCGGACCCGAAGGCGCGCAATGCGCAGGGGGCGACGTTTCAGCGCTACATGTTCATGAGTCCGGATCGGTTGCTCAATGCGAAGACGCGGGCGGAGCGGGGGGCGGTGGCGGATTGGTTGGGGGAGCGGGGGATTGGGTTGGAGAACGCGGCGGGGAAGTGAGGTTCTGCCGTTGCTGTTGCTGTTGTTCGCGCTCTGCTTTCTCTAGCTTTGCTCTGGTTTTTGACCGGACGCATCCCCACCCGAGGCCCACGTTCCGCAGCCCCGGAGGGCGCGCGCATGGATGCGCGCGCGCGCCATGGGTCAGGATGACCCTTATGGCGCGGCCCCGCGCCCGGTGCTGGACCTAGTGGCTCTTGATTCGAAAACAGGGAAAGCGCCTTTCTTTGGTTACTTTCTTTGGTAAGACAAAGAAAGTAACTCGGCCGCTTGCGGACGAAAGCTTTAAGCGTTTGATCTTCGCTTGTCGTCGTGCGCCTCTTACCAGAGAAAGCGAAAGCAACATCAAAATGGATTCCGGCTTTCGCCGGAATGACGGTGGGTGGGGTGCTCCGCCACGTGCGAGAAACGCAGCTCGCACTCCGTCATTCCGGCGAAAGCCGGAATCCATTTTGACTTTGCCGTTGGTTTTGCCTTCAACGCAGCAACGAGTGACGACAAGCCACAATCCAGAGCGTTCCGTCCGCAAGCGGCCGGGTCACTTTCTTTGTCTTGCCAAAGAAAGTAACCAAAGAAAGGCGCTTTCCCTGTTTTCGAATCAAGAGCCACTAGGGCTCGACGTTGCGCGGGGCTGCGCCATAAGGGGCATCCTGCCCCATGGCGCACGTGCGCATCCATGCGCGCGCCCTCCGGGGCTGCGGGACGTGGGCTTTGCTTGGGGATGCGTCAAAGCGAACTACAACGGCAACGGCAATAGCAACGGCAAAATGGATTCCTGCTTTCGCAGGAATGACGGGGAAGGGTTTGTAGGGGGAGGGTTTTGAGGGGAAGGTTGGGTTGGGGAGGATTGGGGAAAGGGTAAGGCGCGCCTCGATCAAGCACGCAACCTGCGCAACCGCTGCAACGCCGCCTCGGCATCCCCCAACAACGGCGCCGCCAACCCCCACTCCCGCGCCCGCGCCGCCCGCTCCAGCGCCTGCGCCGCTTCGCCCAATTCCTGCGCGCCGATCAACAAGGCCGCGCCCTTGAGCCGATGCGCGTGCCGCGACAACGCGACCGCGTCTTGCGCCTCGGCCGCCGCGCGCAAACCGTCGAAGTCTTCGTCGGCGGCGGCCAGGAACTCGGCCAGCACCGCGTCGGCATCGCCGCCGCCGCTGTCGGCCAGCAGCGAATGCAGCACGTCCAGGTCGAGCACGCGGCCCAGGTCGGTGCCGGGCGCCAGCGCCGAATCGGTGGCGCTTTCGCCGGACGCGGACGGCGGCAGCCAACGCCGCAGCGCGGCCGCGAGTTTCGCCGCGGCCACCGGTTTGACCAGACAATCGTCCATGCCCGCGGCGTACGACGCATCGGCTTCGTCTTTCAGCGCCGAGGCGGTCAGCGCCACGATCGGCGTGCGCCGCGCGTCGCCCTCGCCGATGCCGGCCTGCGCTTGTTCGGCGCGGATCGCCCGCGCCAGCGCGTAGCCGTCCACGCCGGGCATGCGCAGGTCGGTCAGCACCAACGCGTAGCGGCCGCTGCGCCAGCGCTGCAGGCCGGCTTCGCCGCCGTCGGCGGTTTCGCAGGCGTAGCCGGCCAAGGCCAATTGCCGCGCGATCACCAGGCGATTGGTGGGATGGTCGTCGACCAACAACACCAAGCGCCCTTCGCGCGCGGCGCGCTCCGGGTCCGGCGGCGCGGCGGCGAGCACGGCCGCGTCGGTGTCGGCGGCGGCGGGGGGCGCAGGCGCGCGCGGCAGGCTCACGCGCAGGCGCAAGGTAGTGCCGGCGCCGGGTTCGCTGCGCAGGTCGATCTCGCCGCCCATCAGTTCGGCCAAGCGCCGGCAGATCGCCAGACCCAGGCCGGTGCCGCCGTAGCGCCGCGCGGTGTCGGCGTCGGCTTGTTGGAACGGTTGGAACAGCAGGCGTTGCTGCTCGGCGTCGATGCCGATGCCGGTGTCGCTCACGCGCAGGCACAGGCGGTCGCGCGGCGCGTCCTCGCCCGCGAGCGGCGGTTCGCTGCCCTCGAATTCCAAGGCGGCTTCGATCGCGCCGCGCTCGGTGAACTTGACCGCGTTGGACAGGAAGTTGCCGAGGATCTGCCGCAGCCGCAGCGCATCGGCGCGATAGGCCGCGGCCACGCGCGCATCGACTTCGCAGTTCAGCGCCACCCCGCGCGCGCCGGCCGCGCCGAGGAAGCCCGCGCTGGTGGCGCGCACCAGCGCGGCCAGATCCACCGGCGCCGGCGCCAGTTCCAGCCGGCCGGCTTCGATCTTCGAGAAATCCAGGATGTCGCCGATGATCTGCAGCAGCGATTGCGAGGACTGCTGGATCACCTCCAGCGCCTGCCGCTGCTCGCCGTCCAGGCGCGAATGCGCGAGCACTTCGATCATGCCGGTGACGCCGATCATCGGCGTGCGGATCTCGTGGCTCATCGCCGCCAGGAACGAGGACTTGGCGCGGCTGGCGTCCTGCGCGCGCGCCTCGCTGGCGCGCAGTTCGCGTTCCAGGCGCTTGAGCGCGCTGAGGTCGGCGGCGATCACCAGCAAACCGGTCGCCTCGTCGTCGCCGCCGCCGGTGGCCGACACCGCGACCAGCGCCGGCACCCAGGTGCCGTTGCGATGGCGCAGCCGGGTTTCGCGCGGCGCGGCCTGGGCGCGCGCGAGTTCGCGCAGCGCGGTCCAGTCGGCCGGCACCGGGCGGCCCAGGCGCGTGCTCAGTTCGGTCGCCAGCGCTTGCAGGGCGCGGGTTTCGAACACCGCGTGCAAGCGCTCGCGGCCGACCGCGTCGGCTTCGCGCAGGCCGAGCAAGCGCTCGGCGAACGGGTTGATGAGGGTGAAGCGGCCGTCCGCGTCGACCGCCATCACCGCGGTCTGCGCCGAATCCAGCAGCGAGGCCTGGAAGCGCTCGCGCCGTTCCAGTTCGGCGCGGGTGCGTTCGTTGCGGATCAGCTGGCCGGTGAGTTCGGTCTCGAAGCCGAGCACGTCGCGGCGCATGTCCAGGAAGGTCTGCATGACCGCGCCGAGTTCGCCCTGAGGCAGTTCGCCCGGGTCGGCGGTGTAGTCGTGATCGCGCATGCGCCGCGCCAGCCAGGTGAGCTGGTCGACGCCGCGCGACGCGTTGCGCAGCACCCGCCGGCCGACCAGCGCGGCCAGCACCAGCGCCAGCAGCGACACCCCGATGCGCAGCGCGCTGACCCGTTCGCTGCGCACGATGTCGGCGCGCACCACCGCGTCGGCCTGGATCAGTTCCAGGTCGGAGAGTTTCTGCATGCGCTGGGTCAGCGGATCGATCGCCGGATACAAACGCGTGTCGGCGAAGCGGCCGAGCCCGCGCAGGTCGCGCCGGGTCAGGATCGCGCGCAGTTCCAGCGCGGCGGCGTCGGCGGTGCGGCGGGCCAATGCGGCGTCGTTGAGCTGTTGCTGTTCGCGCGGCGAATGCGGCAGCGCGTCGAGTTCGCGCCAGGCCGCGTCGATGCGCGCGCGGGCGCGGTCGACCCGGTCCACGCCCTCGTCCCAGCCGACCAAGTCGTTGCGCACGCGGAAGGTGGTGTCGACCACGTCCAGGCCGTAGGCGTCGGAGACGGTCTTGATCAGGCGCAGGCCGCGCAGCGAATCGTCCTGCAGCGACTGCAGCGCGCCGCGCGCGCGGTGCTGTTCGATCTCGTCGATCAGCAGCACGCTGGAGCCGGCGGCCAGGAACAGCGCGAACAGGCCCCAGAGCTGGCGGCGGACGCTGTAGCGGTCGAGCCAGGCGAACATCGGCGGCTCAGTGTTCGGGGCGGCGCCAGCGGCCGAGCGCGGCGCGCAGCTCGGCGCCGGGCACGGCCTCGCCGATCAGCCGGCCTTGCGCCACCGCGCAGCCCAGCTCGGCCAGCATCTGCCAGTCCTCGACCGTCTCCACGCCCTCGGCCACCGCGTCCAGGCCGAGCTTGCGCGCCAGGTCCAGGCTGGCCTCCACCACCGCGCGCTTGCGCGGCCGCTGGCTGGCGCCGGCGACGAATTCTTGATCGATCTTCAGTTCGGTGAACGGCACCTGCGAGAGTTGCGACAGCGACGACCAACCGGTGCCGAAGTCGTCGATGGACAGGCCGAAGCCCTTGAGCCGCAGCCGCGCCAACACCGCCAAGCCGCGTGCGGCGTCGGCCATCAGCGAGCTTTCGGTGAGCTCCAGCACCACTTCGCTGGCGGCTACGCCGGCCTCGCGCACGATGCGCTGGTAGCGGTCGGCGGCGCCGGCGTCGTCGAGGGTGGAGGCGGAGACGTTGACCGACAGCTTCAGGCGCAAACCTTCGCGATCCCAGCCGCGTTTGTAGCGGCAGGCCTGGGCGAGCATGCGTTCGGTGAGTTCGTCGAGCAGGTCCTGGTCTTCCAGCAGCGGCACGAAATGTTGCGGCAGGATCACCCGGCCGTCGTCGCGGCGCCAGCGGGCCAGCGCTTCCACGCCGATGGCGCGGCCGTTGCTTAGTTCCACTTGCAACTGAAACCACGGCTCGATGCGGCCGGTTTCCAGGGCGATGCGCGCGTCGTCGGGGGTGATTTGCAGCGCGGCTTGGGGTTCTTCGTCGGCCTTGGTTTGGCGCAGGGAAGTCAGGGCGTCGGCTAGTTTGGCTTTGGTCAGCGGTTTGGCCAGCGCCTCGAGCACGCGCAGGCCGCAGGCGCGGGCCATGGTTTGCACGGTGTGCAGCAAGGCCGGGTCGAGCGCGCTGACCACGAGCACGGCGCGGGCCAGACGCTGCCGGGCGAGGCGGTCGATGAATTCGATGCCGTCCATGCCAGGCATGTCCAGATCGACCAGGACCAGATCGACTTCGGCCGGATCGTCGGCATCGGGCGCCGACTCGAGCGCCAGACGGTTCAGCAGATCCAGGGCGCTGGCGCCGTCGGCGGCTTCGTGCAGATTGGCGACGCCCAGTTCGCCCAGCAGGCGCAGCGCCATGCGGCGCTGGAAGCCGTGGTCTTCGACCACCAGGACGCTGAGTGTCGACTTCGACATCCGATCCCCGGCTGCGTGCGCAGCGACAGACCGGTCCCGGGAGGCAGCAGACTCGGCCGCGAACGGCCGACTGTAGCCGTGTAGGGGAGTCAACGGGAAGCGTGGCGACGAACGGTCGCGGGCGCCTGCGACGCGCGTCGCGAGCGCTGAGTGATGCGGGTTGGCGCGGGCGCGCGAACGCAAGCGTCCGCGCGCCGGAGCTTGCGTTTTACGGCCAGGCCGGCGGATTGGCCGCCCAAGCCTTGTGCACTTCGGCCAGGGTGGCGCGGTCGGCGTCGCGCCAGGCCGGCAGCAGCTCGGCGTAACGCGAGGCGTCGCGCCATTGGTCGGGTTCGGTGCGCACCGCGGCGGCGTACCACTGCAGCGCCTCGTCCTTGCGGCCGAGCGACCACAGCAGCACCGCGTAGGTCGGCGGCATCCAGCCGGCGTTGACGCTGCGCGCGCTGTGCAGGGTGGCGAACACCTTCAGCGCTTCGTCGGTGGCGCCGGCGTGGTAGAGATCCCAACCGTAATTCCAGTTGATCGCGCGCCAGAAGCTGCTGCCGCTGTCGATCTCGCGCAGGGCGCGGGCGTAGAGCTGGCGGCCCAGGTCGTTGCGGCCGGCTTCCATCGCCAGATGCGCCAGCTGCGCGGCTTCGGTCGGCGCGTGCGCCTTGCGTTCCAGGATCTTGGCCAGACGGTCCATCGCCGCCTCGCCGGTTTCGCGCACGACGACGACCGGCTTGGCGGTCTGCGCGTCGGCGTCGAAGTAGAACTCGTTGGGCTTGGGCAGGCTTTGCGCAGCGGCCGAACCGGAAGCCAGCGCCGCGGCGAGCGCCGTGGCCAACAGCAAATTGCGGATGAGCATGTACGTGAATCCCCCCTTTGGGCCGCACATGCTACCGCCCAATGCGCGGATCCATGAACATCGGCACATATTTTTCTTTCCAAAACGTGGCGAAGAGCATGACTGCGTGCGTCGGGAATGCAGTAACGCCACGTCCGACACGTCCGTGTCACAGAGGTCTGCGCCGGCGGCGGCGTTCGGCCGCTCCCGGGCGCGAGCCCTGCGCGGCCGGGCCGGCGGCGCCCGGGGCGAGCCCCGGCGGGCCGGCCCGCCGCCGCGCGGAGCGGCCCGTCCGGCCGGTTATGGCGCCGGCTGCAGTCTGACCCGGTCCAGCGCCCACAGCGGATCGTGTGTGCCGCTGGCGAACACGAAACACAGATCGTGCGTGCCCGAGAGCTTAGGCAGCGGCGCCTCCAGCACGGTCAGTCCGTCGCGGCCCTGGGCCGGCCGCAGCGGCAGGCGCGCGATCGGCGCGCTCTTGCAGTCGTCCAGGCGCACTTCCAGCGCCGCATCGGGCTCGGCCTCGCGGGTCACGATCTTGTCCGTGTCGTGCCAGAGCTGGAAGTTGTACGGCACCTGCCCGACCGTCGCGATCAGCGCGGCCACGCCGTCGAGCTTGGCGCCGGTGTAGATCCAACACGGGTCGATCAGGTTCACGGTCAGCGCAGCGCGGGCGCCGTCGCGGCTTCCGTCGCGCGCGGCGTCGTCTTCCAGGCGCAGGTTGTAGCCCTCGCGGCAGGCCTTGAGCGCGGCGCTGCCGCGTTCGCTCAGATCGGCGGCGGCCTTCGCCTGCAAGCGCCGCGGCGCCGACAGCGCGCGGCCGTCGAAGAAGGTGGTGGCGACCACCTCGAGCGGGAACGCCGCCTGGAACGGTTGTGCGTACACCGGCGAGGACGCGTCGGGCGCGCCGCCGTCGGTGCGGTAGCGGATCTCGCCGAAGCCGGTTTGACTGGACAGCGCGACCCGCGCGCCGCCGGCGTCGGGTTCGGCCTGGATGTCCACGGCGTAGGCGACATCGCTGAAGCCGATCTTCTGGCCGCGGTAACGCGCCAGCTGCGGCGCCAGCCGGCGCTGGAAATCGTTCCAGTCGCGGCCCTGCGCCGGCGACCACACCACTTCGGCCAGCGCGTCCAGGCGCGGATGCAGCGCCTGCTGCACCAGCTCGAAGGTGCGCTTGTGCTCGACCCACAGATTGCCCTGCGCGCCGATCACATGCTGGGCCTGCGCCGCGTCCATGCCGGGCGGGGTCATCGGGAATTCGTAGAACGCGCGCAAGGTGCTGACCGGATAGCGGCCGCTGGGTTCGTCGTCGCGGTCGCTTTGCGCGTAGTCCAGATACAGCTTGCGGTCGGGCGCGAGGATCACGTCGTGGCCCTGACGCGCGGCTTGCAGCGCGCCTTCGTCGCCGCGCCAGGACATCACCGTCGCGCTCGGCGGCAACTTGCCGCCTTCCAGGATTTCGTCCCAGCCGACCAGCACCCGGCCGTGCGTCTGCAGGTGCTCGCCGATGCGGCCGACGAACCAGCTCTGCAGCGCCGCCTCGTCCTTCAGGCCCAGCGCCTTGAGCTTGGCCTGCACCTTCGGCGAGGCCTGCCACTGGTCCTTGGCCGCTTCGTCGCCGCCGATGTGGATGTACTTCGACGGGAACAGCTCGACCACTTCGTCGAGGACGCCGGTGAGGAAGACGAAGGTTTCGTCCTGCGGATTGAACAAATAAGTGTGCACGCCCCAATCCGGCGAGACCTTCGGCGCTTGCTTGAGCACGTCGCCGACGCCGAGCGCCGGATACGCGGCGATGGCCGCCTGCGCATGGCCGGGCATTTCGATTTCCGGCACGACATCGATATGGCGCGCGGCCGCGTAGGCGACCACGTCGCGGATCTGATCCTGGGTGTAGTAACCGCAATACTGTTCGGGCTGGCCCTGCGCGTCGCGGCCGTTGGCGCCGGCGCGGATGCGGCAGCCGCCGACTTCGGTCAGGCGCGGGTAGCGCTTGATCTCCACGCGCCAGCCCTGATCGTCGGTGAGATGCCAGTGGAAGGTGTTGAGCTTGAGCTGGGCCATCTGGTCGAGCACCGACTTGACCTCGTCGACGCTGCGGAAATGCCGCGCGACATCGAGCATCAAGCCGCGCCACGGATACGCCGGCGCGTCCTCGATGCGCTGCGCCGGAATGTTCGCCGCGCCTTGCCGGCCGTCGGCGGTGGCCAGCTGCCACAGGCTGACCGCGCCGTAGAACAGGCCGGCTTCGCCGCGCGCGCTGATCTTGGCGCCGTCGTTGCCGATGTCGAGCACGTAGGCTTCATCGCCGATCGGCAGCTTCGGGTCCAGCGCCAGCTCGACCGCGCCCTTCGTCGCGCCGTTCTTGTCCTGCACCTTCGGCGCGAATCCGCGTAGCGCCAGCACGCGCTGGGCGAAGAACTCGCCGACGCGGCGCGCGCCGGGCTGATCGGCGGCGACCACCACCGCGGTCTGCGGGCCGAACGCGAACGCGCCGGTGCCGGCGACGGTCTTGGCCGGACGCGGCAGCACCGCGCTGGCGTAGGCGGCGGCGGGCTGCGCGGCGCCGGCTTGGGTCGCGGGCGCGGCCGGCGCGCCCGGCGGCGCGGCGCGTTCGCACGCGCTCAGGGCCAGCGCCATCGCGCAGGCGAGGCCGGCGTGGACGAAGGCGGAACGGACGGGCGGGGCGATGCGGTGGCGAGTGTTCATCGCGGACGGACTCCAGGCAAGGCGGTCGGCCGCGCGCGCCTGTCGGCGCGGCGGCGCAAAAAAACAAACCCGGCATGCGAATGCCGGGTTTGTCGGGTGGAACGTTCGATCGCGGTGCGGGCCGATCAGAACTTGAAGCGGAACGAAGCCATGAAGCGGCGCCCGGTGTGGAAGCGCTGAGCGATCAGCTCTTCGCGGCCGAGGTACTGCTTGTACTCGGAGTCGAGCAGGTTCATGCCTTCCAGGGCCACGGTCAGGCGGTCGTCGAAGGTCCAGCTCACGCTCGCGCCGAGTTCGGCGTAGTCGTCCACGCTTGCCGGCGGCGCGCCGGCCACGTAGCCGCCGGCGAGGTAGTCGCTGCGCCAGTTGTAGCTGATGCGCGCCGACAGCGGGCCCTTCTCGTAGTACGGGCTGATCGCCACCGCATCGCGCGACTGGTACGGCAGATCGGTGCCGTTGGCGCCTTCGCCGTCGGCGTAGGTGTAGTTCGCGGTCAGACCGAAGCCGGTGTCGCCGAACGGCTGCTGGTAGCTGACGGTGAAGCCCTTGACCTTGCCCTTACCGGCGTTGACCGGACGCAGGATGCTGTAGTTGCAGAACCCGTCGGTGGTGCAGCCGTTGGTGCCGACGATGCGCGACTGGTAGAACGCCGGCGCGGTGGTCGCGTTGGAGTTGAACTGACGCTCGATCGCCGCTTCGCTGGTGATGTAGTTGTCGATGTCCTTGTAGAACACCGACGCCGCCAGCACCGATTGTTCGGCGAAGTACCACTCGGCCGACAGGCTGTAGTTGGTCGACTCGTAGGCGTCGAGGTTGGAGCTGCCGCCGCTGCCGGTGAAGGTGCTGTCGTTGAGGAAGGTGTTGCCGACCAGCTGGTTGTACGGCGCCCAGGCCACGACCTTGGCCGCGCCGAAGCGCAGCAGGACGTCGGCGCCGGTGTCGTAGACCACGTTCAACGACGGCAGCACGAAGTCTTCCTTCTTCGAGCTGCGCACGCGCTTGGAGTCCAGATCGGTCAGGGTCGGGGTGCCGCCGTAGGCGAAGCCCTCGCCGTCGGTCTTGGACTCGACGTAACGCACGCCGATGTTGCCGCGCCAGCCGCCGGTCGCGAAGTCCGCCTGGACGTACGCGGCGGTGTTGGTCTGCTCGATGTTGAAGGTGTTGTTGAGGAAGCTGGCCGGATCCGGCGTCAGCGCGCCGCGGTAGCGGTTGACGTAGTCGATGACGTTCTGGCGGCCGACCTGGACGTGGCGGCCCGAACCGGCGTTGAGATCGCGCAGACTGACCGGGTTGACCGTGCCGACCGTGGTCAGGTTGGCGACCGGCAGGCCGACGAACACGTTCTGGCGATAGTCTTCCTCATGCTTGCCGCGCCGCGCGCCGAAGCTGAGGTTGTTGAACACGCTGTCGAAGCGGACGTTGAAATCCACCTGACCGTAGGTGTCCTTGGTCTGGGTGTCGATGACGCCGTAGTTGCCCATGAAGCCGTCGCCCGCCCAGTTGGCCGGGTTGCCGGCCGCGGCCGGGTTGTCGAAGGTCAGGCCGCGCTTGAGATCCCAGCTGTAGCCGCCGGTGTAGACCGGTTCGATGAACCACTGCTCCAGCGAGTTTTCCGACTTGCTGTGGCCGATCTGGCCCGACACGCCCCACTTGTCGGTCTGGTACTTGCCGGTCAGGTCGATGCCCTTGGTCTCGGGCTCGGACACGCGCACGTTGTTGTCGTAGAACACCGGATTGGCGTTGCTGTGGCCGCTGGTGGCGACGCCGCCGCTGGTGTTGAGACGGTCCACCGCGCCCGGACGCTGGGTCAGGAAGTTGTAGAACGACTGGTTGTAGTTGTCGAAGCTCTCGCGGATGAACAAGCCGCTGAGGTTGAACTCCAGCTCGTGGGTCGGCTTGAACTGCAGGTTGAGGTTGGCGCTGTTGCGTTCGCGGGTCTGCTGGAACCACGCGGCGTTGACGAAGTTCGGCACGTCGATGCCGGCGGCCGCGCCGGTCTGGTTCGGGAAGGTGTTGGCCTTCACGTAGCCGAACACTTCCGTGCCCTGGCGGTCGACGGTTTCTTCGTAGTGCTGCGCGGCGAAGTTGACGCCGAAGGTTTCCTCGGCGTTCTTCCAGCTGTACATGAACGAGCCGCTGGGACGGGTGTCGCCGCCCTGGTCGTTGTAGTTGAAGCTCAGCGAGCCGGCGATGGAGTTGGCGTCCATGTCCAGCGGCTTGCGCGTGTGCATCAGCACGGTGCCGCCGAGGCTGCCTTCGGTCAGGCGCGCTTCGGAGGACTTGATGATCTCCAAGCGGCCGAGGATTTCCGGCGCCAGCAGGGTGTAGTCGAAGCCGCGGTTGGGCTGCTCGCCGTACAGCCAGATCGACTGCGCCACCGGGTGGCCGTCGAGGAAGCTGAGGTTGAGGCTGGGGTCGGTGCCGTCGATGCTGACGCGCTCGCCCTGGCCGAACCGGCGGTCGAGCACCACGCCGGGAATCTGCGACATGGCTTCGGCGACGTTGGTGTTGGCGAACTTGCCGATGTCCTCGGCGGTGATCGCCTCCGACACGGTCACGTTGGCCCGCTTGGTGTCGAGCGACTTCTCCAGGCTGGCGCGGATGCCGGTGACCACGACCGCGTCGAGGTCTTTGGCTTGCGCACCGGCCGCGGCCGGTGCCGCGTCCTGTGCCATCGCCGCGCCGGCAGCCATGCTGAGTGCCACGACGATACTGGCGGACAAAAGGGTCTTGCGCGCTTTCATTACTGTTCCTCCCTCGGGCGGTGATGGCTCGGCGATCGTCCGTTGCGGTTCGTCGCGGAGTCCGGTTGTGTTTTTTTTGATGCGGTGCCGCGGCGCGGCGGCCGCGATGCGGCCGTGCGCGGGTATTGCCGTTCCCAATGCCGCCCGCGCGAGCGCGGGCTTGCTTCGATACAGGTGTTGCCGACTTCGATGCGCGGCCGCGAGCGTGCTTCGGCCTTGCGCCTGACGCGGGTGCTGCCTGCGCCGCGCGGCGCCTGCGCGCCGCGCGACGGTGATCGCCGGTTACGGGGTGTTGCGGAGCGCGGCGTCGGCGTCGCGGCGCGGCTCCTGACGGCTGTGTTCCAGGTACCAACTGGCCGCGCCGATCACGCCCAGGCGCTCGTTTTCGATCAAGCGCACGGGCACGCCTTCGAGCACCGGACGCATCACGCCCTTGTCGAGCATGCGCGCGTGGAACGGGCTGTCGGGCACGAAGTCCTTGAGCTGCGGCAGGATGCCGCCGGCGATGAACACCGACTTGGCGCCGCTGATCACCACCAGATCGCCGATCACGCTGCCGAGCAGGGCGCAGAAGGTCAGCACCGCTTCGCGCGCGATCGCCTCGCCGCGGCGCGCGGCCTCGGTGATCGCGGCCGGCGCGCGCAGCGACGGTTCGGCGCCCGACAGCGTGCACAGCGAGTCGTACAGATTCACCAGCCCGGGGCCGGAGACGAAATGTTCGGTCTTGACGTGGGTGTGGCCGCGCTGCTGGACCAAACGCAGCATGTCCACTTCGCGCGCGTTGCCCGGCGCGAACGCGGTGTGGCCGGCTTCGGTCGGCAGCACCACGGTGCCGCGGCCGTTGGGAATGCGGATCGCCGCGCCCAAACCGGTGCCCGGGCCGATCACCAGGGTCGGGCCCGGCGCGGCGTCGCGCACGCCCGGGGTGAGCAGGGTCGAGTCGTCCGGCGCCATGCACTGGGCGGCGTTGGCGTTGGCCTGGAAATCGTTGATGAACAACACTTCGCGCAGGCCCAGCTCGCGGCGCAGTTCCGACAGCGAGATCGGCCAGGGCAGGTTGGAATTGACCACGCGGTCTTCCAGCACCACGCCGGCGCAGGCGATCACCACGCGCTCGACGCCGACGCCGTTGCCGGCGATGAATTCGGCCAGGATCGGCGCCAGGCTCGGGTAATCGGCGCACACGTACTTGCGGTGGGCGAGCACGGCGACGGTGTCGCCGCCCTGGCCCGGACGCACCAGCCCGACCCGGGTGTGGGTGCCGCCGACGTCGGCGGCGATGAAGGTACCGGCGTCGGCCGGCGCGGCCGTGTTCGGCCGCGGCGCCGCGCTCATGCGCGCACCCGCGTCCGCGGTCCGCGAGCGCTCATGCGGCGCGTGCGCCCGTGTTGCGGCGGCTGCGCCCGCGATTGCCCGGTTTCCTTCGACCCGTCCCACTGCATGCGCCCTCCACGGCTGCCTTTGAGCGTTCCCCTTGGCGGCGCCGAGACTGCACCCGCTTTGACAACGTTGTCAACAAGACTCCGCAAAACCGTCATCGCCGGGCGCAAACCGTGTCCCCGGGCGCGCTTTTCTTGATGCGGCGCAACATGCCGGCGCGCGCCGGAGATCACGTTCTGGCGCGGGTTTCGGCCGATTCGGGCGGTCCCGGTTGGCAGGACGCGCACACTTGTGACAACGTTGGGCCGACGCTTGTCGTGCCGGTCAACCGGGGCATGCGAACGCGGCGGGCGTCTCCCGCCTGCCCTGGGAGGGGATGTCTCATGTCCAGTTCTACCGTCAGCGCGCCCAATGCCAGCGCGCCGCCGCGCTATCTCATGTCGATCGGGATCATCGGCGCGCTGTTTTTCGTGTTCGGCTTCGTCACCTGGCTCAACGGCCCGCTGATCGGCTTCGCCCAGCTCGCCTTCGACCTCGACGAGGTCGGCGCCTTCCTGGTGCCGATGGCGTTCTATCTCTCGTACTTCTTCCTCGCCCTGCCGGCGTCCTCGATCCTGCGCTTCACCGGGATGAAGCGCGGCATGGCCCTGGGCCTGATGGTGATGGCCATCGGCGCGGCGGTGTTCGGCGAATTCACCACCCAGCGCTGGTACCCGGGCGCGCTCGGCGGCCTGTTCGTGATCGGCGCGGGCCTGGCGGTGCTGCAGACCGCGGTCAATCCCTACATCAGCATCCTCGGCCCGATCGACGGTGCGGCCCAGCGCATCGCGGTGATGGGCATCTGCAACAAGATCGCCGGCATCCTCGCGCCGATCGTGCTCGGCACCCTGGTGCTGCACGGCATGGGCGACCTCGCCGAGCAGGTCAAGGGCGCGGACGCGGCGACCAAGGAGCAACTGCTGAACCAGTTCGCGTCCAGCATCCACGGCCCGTATCTGCTGATGGCCGGCATCCTCGCCGTGCTCGCGGTGGGCGTGCTGTTCTCGCCGCTGCCGGAACTGCGCGGCGAAGAGGTCAACAAGAGCGGCGCCGAAAACGGCGGCGCCAGCCGCAGCCTGTTCGGCTATCCGCACCTGTGGCTCGGCGCGCTGTGCATCTTCGTCTACGTCGGCGTGGAAGTGATGGCGGGCGACGCCATCGGCACCTACGGCCACAGCTTCGGCCTGCCGCTGGACAAGACCAAGTTCTTCACCTCCTTCACCCTCGGCGGGATGTTGCTCGGCTACATCGTCGGCCTGATCGTGATTCCGCGCTTCATCTCGCAGGAGCGCTATCTGTCGTGGTCGGCGGTGCTGGGCGTGGCGCTGAGCATCGGCGCGTTCGCCACCCACGGTTTCGTCTCGGTGCTGTTCGTCGCCGCGCTCGGCTTCGCCAACGCGATGATGTGGCCGGCGATCTTCCCGCTCGGCATCCGCGGCCTGGGCCGCCACACCGAAACCGGCTCGGCGATCATGGTCATGGGCATCGCCGGCGGCGCGGTGGTGCCGCAGCTGTACGCGGTGCTCAAGCAGCACTTCGATTTCCAGGCGGTGTTCCTGGCGCTGATGGTGCCGTGCTACCTGTACATCCTGTTCTTCGCCAAGGTCGGGCATAAGGTCGGCCAGCGCGAGCGCAACGGCGCGGGCGCCGGTGCGGCGCCGGTGGCCGAGGCCAACTGAACCGCGGGCTTCGGCCTCGCCGGGAGGGCTCGCGGGCCCTCCCGGCGTTTCAAACGCTCCGCGCAGTCTCGGTCGAAAATTGACCGCCTCCGCCGCGCCGCCCGCCGGACGCGGCGTTCCGCGAAATGGCGCTGGCCGCTGCGGCGGCGCTTCGGTATCGTGCACGCAATGAATGCGCCGCCTCCCCACGCCGGCGCGGTCGCGCCCACCGGGGCGTCGGCCGCGCGTGCGCTGCGTTACCTGATCCGTACGCCCTTGCTGCTGTGGCATGTGTTCGTCCACCTGCCGCTGGTGCTGCTGCTGATCACCCTGCCCACCGCCCGCATCCCCTGGGGCGAGGAAACCCTGGAACACCGCGCGATCCGCGCCTGGTCGGCCGGATTGATGCGCGTGTTCGGCTTCCGCCTGCGCCGGATCGGCACGCCGCTGGCGGGCGCGACCTTGTTCGTCGCCAATCACGTCAGCTGGGTCGATATCGAGATCCTGCACAGCCAACGCATGATGGGCTTCGTCGCCAAGCGCGAAATCGCCGGTTGGCCGGTGGTCGGCTGGCTCGCCGCGCGCGGCCACACCATCTTCCATTCGCGCGGCAGCACCGAATCGCTCGGCGGCGTGCTGCACGAAATGCTTTCGCGCCTGCGCGCGGGCCGCTCGGTCGGCGTGTTCCCCGAAGGCGGCACCCGCGGCGGCCGCGAGATCGGCCCGTTCCACGCCCGCATCTTCACGGCCGCGGTCGAAGCCGGCGTGCCGGTGCAGCCGGTGGCGCTGCGCTACGGCGAGCGCGGCGACGCCCAGCGCGTGGTCGCCTTCCAGGACCGCGAGAGCTTCTTCGCCAATTTCCTGCGCCTGCTCGGCGAGCCCGGGCGGCTGGCCGAAGTGCATTTCCTCACCCCGATCGGCCCGGGCGAGGCCGACGGCCGCCGCCGCATCGCCGAATTGGCGCGGCAGCGCATCCTCGAGGCGATGGCGAGCTGAGGCGGCGATGCTGACCGCGTCCGACTACGCGCCGCCGCGCTGGCTGCGCAACGCCCATCTCCAGTCGGTGCTCGGTTCCAGCCCGCTGCGCCGGCGCACCGCCGAGCAGCGCTTGAACGCCGCCGGCGCGCGCACCGAAGTGCATCTGCTGGAAACCGCCAGCGGCGTGCGTCTGCAAGGCCTGCATAGCGCGGTTCCCGGCGCGCCCCCGCACGGACTGGTGCTGCTGCTGCACGGCTGGGAAGGCAGCGCCGAATCCAACTACATGCGGCTGACCGCGGCGCGCCTGCTCGCCCGCGGCTTCGACGTGTTCCGGCTCAATTTCCGCGACCACGGCGACACCCATCACCTCAACGAAGGCCTGTTCCACTCCAACCGGCTGGAGGAAGTGGTGCAGGCCGCGCAGGAAGTGGCGCGGCGTTTTCCGCTGCGGCCGCTGTCGGTGGCCGGCTATTCGCTCGGCGGCAACTTCGCCCTGCGGCTGGCGCTGCGCGCGTCGCAGGTCGGATTGCCGCTGGCGCACGCCGCGGCGGTGTGCCCGGTGCTGGACCCGGCGCGGACCATGGATGCGATGGAAAGCGGCCTGCCGATGTACCTGTGGTACTTCGAGCGCAAATGGCGCGATTCGCTGGCGCGCAAGCGCGAGCTGTTTCCGGCCGTGCACGATTTCGACGACCGCACGCTCGGCCTGCGCATGCGCCCGCTGACCCAGTGGATGGTCGAGCGGCACACCGACTTCGGCACCCTCGACCGCTATTTCGAGGGATATTCCATCGCCGGCGAGCGGCTGTCGCGGCTGCAGGTGCCGGTCAGCATCCTGATGGCCGCCGACGACCCGGTGATCCCGCTGGCCGGCTTCCGCGAGCTGCGCCTGCCGCCGCATTCGCGCCTGGAAGTGGCGCCCTGGGGCGGGCACTGCGGGTTCCTGGAAAACGCCAGCCTCGACGGCTTCGCCGAGCGCTGGATCGCCGACCGGATGGCCGCGCTGGCGGCCGGCTGAGGCGGGCGGGCGAGGGCCCGCGCCGCGCGCCGAACCGCCGGGATCGGCAAAAAGGCGCAAAACCGCGCGCGCCCCTACAATCCCCCCTCTTATCCAGCGCGAAGCACGTCACATGTACGAACCCACCCTCGACGCCCTGCGCCGCGGCGACACGGCTCAGGCGCTCGTCAGCGCCGAGCAGCTCGTCGGCGAGCAGCCCAACGACGCCAACGCGCACCGCCTGCACGCCGCCGCGCTGCGCCTGGACGGCCAGCGCGACGCCGCCGTGGCCGCGCTCGACCGCGCCATCGGTCTGGCGCCCGAGGACGCGCAACTGCACCTGGAACGCGCCGGCGCGTTGCTCGACGGCCGCCAGCTCGACGAGGCGCAGGCCGCGCTGGCCCAGGCGATCGGGCTGGATCCGAACCAGTTCCCCGCCTACATCATCAAGGCCCAGCTGGCGCTGCTGCACGGCGATCTCGACGAAGCCGAGCGGCTGGCCCGCACCGCCGCGCGCATCGCCCCCGACCATCCGCGCGTGGCCGCGGTGGTGGGCACGCTGGCGCTGCGCCGCGGCGACCCCGACCGCGCCCTGGCGGTGCTGAGCCAGGCCGGCGCGGTCGCCCCGGACGACCCGCAAGTGCTGCACGCGCTGGGCTTCGCCTATCTGGCCAAGGACCACATGGCCTTCGCCGAGCAGTGCTTCCAGCGCCTGTCCGAACTCAATCCCGAACAACCCACGCTGCAGCTGCTGCTGGCCGAACTGCAGCGCCGCCAGTCGCGCTTCGTCGAAGCCGCCGACCGCATCGCGCCGCTGGCCGAGCGCGAAGGCGCCGACTTCGGCGTGCGCCGCTGGGCCGGCGAGCTGGAACTCGACGCCGGCCGCAACGACCGCGCCCTGGGCTTCCTGCGCAGCGCCTTCGCCGAACACCCGGCCGACCTGCGCACGCTCGACGCGAGCATGGAAGCCTGGCGCCGCAACGACGCCTTCGACGAAGCCGTGCAGTCGCTGGAAACCGCGCTCGCCCGGCACCCGGACGCGCCGCAGCTGTGGCGCGCGCGCGTGGCGCTGGAGCCGTTCGCGTCCGAGTCGGCGCTGGCGGTGATCGCGCGCTGGCGCGAGGCCATGCCCGAGAGCCTGAGCGCGCTGGAAGCGCGCGCCGCCGTGCACGACCACCTCGGCGAATCCGAGCAGGCCGTGGCCCTGGCCGAGCGCATCGCCGAACTTAGCCCGGGCGACACCCAGGCCGAGATGCGCATCGTGCAGAGCCTGATCGAACGCGACCCCGACGCCGCCGCCGAGCGCATCGAGCGCCTGATCGGCATGGCCCAGGATCCGACGGTCAAGCGCGAACTGCGGCAGATGCTCGGCCGCACGCTCGACGTCGCCGGCCAGCCCGAAGCCGCCGCCGCGACCTGGGCCGAGCTGCACGCCGAAGTGATCGAGCAGCGCTTGCCGCTGAACCCGATCAGCCCGCGCACCGGCGGCGAGTGGCCGCCGCTGGCGCAGGCGCCGGAAGGCAGCCGCGGCATCCTGCTGCTGTGGGGCGCGCCGGGTTCGCAGATCGAACGCATCGGTCAGGTGCTGGGTTTGGCCGGCGCGCCGCTGCTGTTCGACCGCTTCGGTCCGCAGCCGCCGACCGATCCGATGCAGCGCTACGGCACGGTCGACGAATTGCTCAGCGGCAGCCTCGATCCCGCGTTCCTGGTCAAGCTCTACCGCGCCGCGCTGACCGCGCGCGGCGTCGGCGACGCGCCGGTGTACGACTGGCTGCTGTGGTGGGACAACGCGCTGCTGCGCGCGCTGCGTCCGTACCTGCCGGAAGCCTTCCTGCTGCTGTCGATCCGCGACCCGCGCGACATGCTGCTGGACTGGCTCGCCTTCGGCAGCCCGACCCCGTACCGCCTAAGCTCGCCGGAAGAGGGCGCGCGCTGGCTGGCGCGCAGCCTGGAGCAGGTCGCCGACCTGCACGAAGGCAATCTGTTCCCGCATCGCTTGGTCAAGCTGGACGAAGTCGGCGAACACCCGGCGGCGATCGCCCAAGTGCTGGCCGACACGCTGCGGATCAATCTGCAGCTGCCCAAGGACATCGACGTCAGCGACCGCTTGGCCGACGGCCGTTGGCGCGATTACCTCGGCCCGCTCGGCGAGGCCTTCGCCGTGCTCGGCCCGGTCGCGCGCCGGCTCGGTTATCCCGAGCGCTGAGGCGCGCGCACCGCGCCGCCGCCGCCGATGCGGCGGCGGTCGCGGTCGCGGTCATGCGCCGATGCGATCATGGGCGTTGGCGCGATGCCGCCGGCCGCGAGGCCGCACCGCGCACCCGATTCGAACCAGGAGCTCGCCATGCAGATCCGCAGCAACAGCTTCCAGCACCGCCAGCGCTTGCCGGCCGAATTCGCCGCCGGCCAGCCCACCGCCGACGGTTTCGGCTTCGCCGCCAACCGCAATCCGCATCTGGCCTGGGACGAGGTTCCCGCCGGCACGCGTTCGTTCGTGTTGATCTGCATCGACCCGGACGTGCCGACCGTGGCCGAGATGGTCGGCCGCGACGACGTGCAGATTCCCGAGCACCAAGTGCGCGGCGATTTCATCCACTGGGTCATGGCCGACATTCCCGCCGACGTGCGCGAGATCGCCGCCGGCAGCTGCAGCGACGGCGTGGTCGCGCACGGCAAGCGCGATCCGGCCGGCCCGCGCGGCGCGCGCCAGGGCTTGAACGATTACACCGGCTGGTTCGCTTCCGACCCGGACATGGCCGGCGACTGGTACGGCTACGACGGCGCGTTCCCGCCGCCGAACGATCTGCGCCTGCATCGCTATTTCTTCCGCATCTTCGCCCTCGACGTCGAACGTTTGCCGCTGGACGCGCGCTTCACCGCCGCCGATGCGCTCAACGCCATGCACGGGCATGTGTTGGGGCAGGCCTCGATCTACGCGACCTATTCGCTCAACCCGGCGGTGAAGGGGTGAGCAGCGCGGCCGGCGCGCGCGTCGCGCTGATCAGCGGCGCCAGCCGCGGCATCGGTGCGGCGATCGCGCGCGAGCTGTCGGCGGCCGGCTTGAGCGTGGCGTTGGTGGCGCGTTCGGGCGAGGCCTTGGACGCGCTCGCCGCGCAGCTGCCCGGCCCCGCGCTGGCGCTGCCGGCCGACTTGTCCGAACCCGACGCCGCCGCGCGCGCGGTGGCCGCGACGCGCGAGCGCTTCGGCCGTCTCGACGTGCTGGTCAACAACGCCGGCGCGACCCCGCGCGGCGATTTTCTCGGCTTTTCCGACGCCGATTGGGACGCCGGCTTCGCCCTGAAATTCTTCGGCGCGGTGCGGCTGTGCCGCGCGGCGTGGCCGCTGCTGGCCGACAACGCCGGCGCCATCGTCAACATCGCCGGCATCGGCGGGCGCACCGGCAGCGCCGAGTTCGCCATCGGCGGCGCGGTCAACGCCGCATTGTCGAACCTGACCAAAGCGCTGGCCGACCGCGGCGTGCGCGACGGCGTGCGGGTCAACGCGGTCAATCCCAGTTCCATCGCCACCGAACGCACCCAGGTCCGCATCGACGCGCTCGCGCGCGAGCGCGGGCTCGACCCGGCCGAGGCCGCGGCCGAACTCGCGCGCAAGCTCGGCGTGGCTCGTTTCGGCGCGCCGGAGGAAGTCGCGCGCGTGGTCGCGTTCCTCGTCTCCGACGCGGCCAGCTACATGCAAGGCGCCATCGTCGATGTCGACGGCGGCCAGACCCGCACGCTGTAGGCGCGCATCCGCCGCGCCCGCCGTTTCGCGGGCCCGGCGACCACTTACCGAACTTCGATATGAACGACCTCAACGATTCCCACGACCTGCCGCGGACCCAACACCGCGCCGAACGCATCGCCGCGCTGGTGCCCGCCAGCCGCGCGCAGCGGCTGGCCAACCTGCTGATCGACAGCGCGATCTGCGCCGCGGCCGTGCTCGGCGGCATCACCGTCTATGCGGCGGTCGATCCCGAGGTGCTCAAGGTGCTGCAGCCCGCCTCGCCGGACACGCCGTGGAATCCGCGCATGTCGCTGATCATGCTGCTGGTGCAGTTCGCCTACTACGTGCCGATGGAAGGCATCTTCGGCGTCACCCTCGGCAAGCTGGTCACCAGCACCCGCACGGTCGACGAAGAAGGCCGCCCGCCGAGCTGGACGCAAGTGCTCGCGCGCACCGCGCTGCGGCAGATTCCGTTCGAGCCGATCTCGATCCTGTTCGGCGATCCCGCGCGCGCGCGGGCTTGGCACGACCGTTTTTCCAAGACGCTGGTGGTGCGTACCGCATCGCCGATGAAGCGCTGAGCGCATAAAGCGACGGGCCCGGCCGCTTGCGCGACCGGGCCCGCTGCGAACCTCGCGGCGCGGCTTACTTGCCCTTCGGCTTCGACGCCTGCACCGATTCGCTCTCGACCACCATGTCGAGCACGTAGGCCACCGACGATGCGTCGGCCGGCGGGTTCTTGATGTCGAACTTCTTCACCCGCACCACGTTGCGGATGCCGGCTTCGTGGGTGTAGCCCTCGATGTCTTGATACAGGAACTGCCACTCGCCTTCCGGCTTCACCACCACGCCGTTGGCGTCGTACTTGCGTTCGCGCGCCCACAGGCACTGGTGGTTCGGCATCAGCGGGTGCGGGCAGTCGCGCAGCTGCGAATCCACTTCCAGGAACACGGTCGCGCCCGGACCGCCGTAGCGGGTTTCCGCGGTCGGCTCGCCGCTCAGCGCGAGCTTGGCGCCGCTGGCGGTGGTCAGCAGCAGGCGCGGCGCCGGCGCTTCGCCTTCGATGGCGAAGCCGGCGTTGCCCTTGAGCTGTTCGCTGATCGCGGTGTCCATCTGCATCAGGCGCTGGTCTTGGCAGGCCATCAGCGTGGTTTGGAATTCGCCGATCTCGATGCGGTCGCCGGCGAGCTTGAAGCCCGCGCCGATGTGGTTGCAGCCGCCGGACACGCCGAGCTTGTCGCCGTTGAAGCTCAGCTTCAGGCCGTACTTGCCTTCGCGCTGCAGCAGCGCGATGGGCTTGCCGGCGGCGTCGGTGGCGGTGTCGAGATTCCAGGTGTAGCCGCGCAGATCGACGCTGGCGGCCGGCGCCGGATCGGCCTTGACCGCGGCCGGCGCGGCGCCGTCGGCGGGTTTGGCGGCGGTGGCGTCGGGCGAGGTGGAGGGCGCGGCGCAGGCGGCGAGCAGGACGGTCGACAGCGCGGCGGCGAGAACGAGGTGGCGTTGGATTTTCATGGGGCGCAATGATCCGGGTTGAGTCGCGAAAACCAGATGAACGCGGCCCCGTGCGCAACGGGGTTTTGCGCGTTCAGCCGCGGGTCGGGCGCGCTCAGCGGTTTTCGTGCACCGCTTTCGCGGACGCGGTCTTGCCTGGATCCCGCGTATCCGGCGCATGCGCCGGCGCGCTCGGCGCGACCGCGCCGGCGAGGGGGATCGTGCGCTGCACGAGATAGGTACCGCGGCGCATCGGATGCGAGCCCGGCGGCGGCGCGTAGTAATCCAACACCAACGCCTCGTGCGTGCCGGGCCGATGGCGGTAATCGCGGATCGCGTCGGCGAAGCGGTACCAGTCCGAGACCGGGCGCAGTTGCGCGTCGGTGCTCAGACGGCGCACCCACAGGCAGCGCGGTTCGCCGAAAACGTCGTCGCAGTTGCGTTCGTCCGGCGCGATCTCCAACACCAGCGGCAGCGCCCGCGCGCCCCATACCGCGTCGGTGGTCTGCAGCACGAAGCGCGAGCCGTCGCTGCTGGTCAGGCGCAGGCGCTGGCGTACGCCCTCGCCGTCGAGGGCGAAGCGGAACGGCGGCGACAGGTGGACGCGCGCCGGAGTCGCGGCGCCGGAGGCGCGCGCGTCCAGACAGCCGACCGTCGTTTGCGCGGTGTCGGGCGCTTCGATCCGGTCGCCGTCGATGCGGTAGGCGCCGAACATATCGCCGCATTGGCCGGTGATGCTCAAGCGCTTGTTCGGGCCGAACTGCAAATAGATCTGCAGGTGTCGGTCGGGTTGCAGTTCCGGAATCGGCCGGTCGTCGGGGCCGGTCGCGGTCAGCACCTGCCAGCGATAGCCCTCCAGGCCCTGGTTGGCGGCCGGCGCGGCCGGCAGCGGCGGCGCCGGCGGCTGCAACGGTTTAGCCGGCATCGGCGGCGGTGGCGGCAGGGTCGCCGCGGCGGGCGGCGTCTCGCCGGGTTGCGCGGTCGCGGCCGATTGCGTGCCGCTTTCGGCCGCGGCGCAAGCGAGCAGGACGCTGCCGGCCGCGGCGCACGTCAGCGCGCGCAGCAGGGGGCGGCCGGAGCCGCGAGGGATACGGCGGACTAAGTCGAGCATGAGGGCCGGCGCAATAGGGACAGCGCACAGCGTGCAGCCATCCCGTCGCGCAGACATGCGTGCGATCACATTATCGAAGCTTCGTACAAGCGGCCGCGGTATCCGGCGTCCCGCCCGGAGCGCGGACGCCGCTCACTTCTCCGGCTTGGCGAACTTCTGCGCCAGCGCGCGCTGCGCCTGGGCGAGGTCGAGCTTCGCCGGCGCGCCGTCGTCGTCGTCGGACTCGCCCGGCAACGCCACGCCGCCGGCATCGTCGGCGATCACTGCATCGAGGTGCTCAAGCAACTGCGCCGGCGCCACCACCGCGCATTGCATGCCGGTGTCGGGAAACACGCCGACGCCGACGCCGTCCGCGCTCATCGCCGCGGCCGCGCGTTCGCGCCACGTAGCGAGTTCGCGCATCGCCGGCGCGTAGCCCGCGAGCTTGGGCGCCTGCGCCAGCGCGGCGCGCGCGGTCGCCGCCGACGGCCACGCCGGCAGCAATTCCTGGCCGTCCTCGTCGAACAAGGTCAGCAAGTAGTCGCCGGATTCGGCGACCCAGAAGCGGCCCTCGCGCGCCACCGCGGCCACGAAGGCGGCGTAGCGCTCCGGCGAGGACAGCGCTTGGTCGTCGAGCAGTTCCTGTTCCCAGTGCGGATCGGTCATGGCGGTGTCCTCAGGCGCCGCTCGGCATCAGCAGCAACAGCGCGGCGCCGAACGCGACGCGGTAGATCGCGAACGCGGTGAAGCGGTGGCTCTGGATGTAGCGCAGCAGCCATTTGACCGCGATGAAGGCGGTCACCGCCGAGGCGACGAAGGCCACGCCGAGCGCGCTCCAGTCCTCCTGCGCCGCGGCCGGGGTGCCGACCACGCCGAGCAGCTCGTAGGCGCTGGCGGCGAACATGGTCGGGATGCCGACCAGGAACGCGAACTCGGTCGCCGCCGCGCGCGAAGTGGTGCCGGCCAGCAAGGCGACGAAGATCGTCGCCGCCGAGCGCGAGGTGCCCGGAAACACGCCGGCCACGACCTGGGCGATGCCGACCAGGGCCGCGACCGTCCAGGTGATCTCGCTGCGTTCGCCGAGCGCGGCCGCGCGCTTGGCGGCGAAGTGTTCGGCCGCGACCATCCACACGCCGCCCAGCACCAGCGCCCAAGCGATCGGGGTGACGTGGTCGGGCAGGGTGAAGCCGGCCTTCTTGACCACGATCCCGAGCACCGCGGTGATGCCGAAGGCGAGGCCGAGCTTGAGCAGGTAATCCAGGTTGTCGCGCTGAGTGAAGCCCAGCGCCAGTCCCCACAAGCGCTTCCAGTAGATCGCCACCACCGCGAGGATCGCGCCGGCCTGGATCGAGATGTTGAACAAGTCCGAGCGCGCGCCGAGCCAGTGCTGGGCGATCAGCAAGTGGCCGGTGCTGGAGATCGGGAGGAATTCGGTGATGCCTTCGATGATGCCGAGGAGGAGGGCGGCTAGGAGGTCAGTCATGCTTGGGGGGTGAAGGGAATGAGGGGAATGAGGGGAGCGGGGAATGGATGGAGCGGGGCGGCGGGCAGGATAGCCGATGCGGCGTTGCACTAAATTGGTGCGTGGTAGCGGTTTTCTGATTCTTTTTGGTGCCTTGTGGGGCTGGGACGATCTGGGGTGACTGAATAATCAAGGGTTTAGGATCGGATTTGTGTTGGCACGCCCCTTGCTTTCTCTACAACGTCACCGCGTTCCCGCCATTCCCCGCTCCCCTCATTCCCTTCATTCCCGGATCCAACCATGTCCCTCGAACACGTCGAAAAGCTCATCAAGGACCACAAGGTCGAATTCGTCGATCTGCGCTTCACCGACATGCGTGGCGTGCAGCATCACGTGACCTTCCCCAAGTCGATCGTCGAGCCGAGCCTGTTCGAGGACGGCAAGATGTTCGACGGTTCCTCGATCAGCGGCTGGAAGGGCATCAACGAGTCGGACATGATCCTGCTGCCCGACGCCTCGACCGCGTTCCTGGATCCGTTCACCGCCGATCCGACCGTCGTGCTGACCTGCGACATCCTCGACCCGGCCACCATGCAGGCCTACTCGCGCGACCCGCGCGGCGTGGCCAAGCGCGCCGAGGCCTACCTCAAGTCCAGCGGCGTCGCCGATCAGGCCTTCTTCGGCCCTGAACCCGAGTTCTTCATCTTCGACTCGGTGCGTTACGCCAACGACATGGGCCACACCTTCTTCCACATCGATTCGGAAGAAGCCGCGTGGAACTCGGGCCGCGAATACGAAGGCGGCAACAGCGGCTACCGTCCGGGCGTGAAGGGCGGCTACTTCCCGGTCGCGCCGCTCGACTCGCTGCACGACATCCGCGCCGAGATGTGCAAGACGCTGGAACAGGTCGGCATCGAAGTCGAAGTGCACCACCACGAAGTCGCCAACGCCGGCCAGTGCGAGATCGGCACCAAGTTCAACTCGCTGGTCGCCAAGGCCGACGAGCTGTTGACGATGAAGTACATCATCAAGAACGTCGCCCACCGCAACGGCAAGACCGCGACCTTCATGCCCAAGCCGATCGTCGGCGACAACGGCAGCGGCATGCACGTGCACCAGTCCTTCGCCAAGGGCGGCGTCAACCTGTTCTCCGGCGACGGCTATGGCGGCCTGTCGCAGATGGCGCTGTGGTACATCGGCGGCGTGTTCAAGCACGCGCGCGCCATCAACGCCTTCACCAACTCGGGCACCAACAGCTACAAGCGCCTGGTGCCGGGCTTCGAGGCGCCGGTGATGCTGGCCTACTCGGCCCGCAACCGCTCGGCGAGCTGCCGCATTCCGTACGTCGCCAACCCGAAGGCGCGCCGCATCGAAATGCGCTTTCCCGACCCGATCCAGTCGGGCTACCTGACCTTCGCCGCGCTGATGATGGCCGGCCTGGACGGCATCAAGAACCAGATCGACCCGGGCGCGCCGAGCGACAAGGATCTCTACGACCTGCCGCCGGAAGAAGAGAAGGGCATCCCGACCGTGTGCCACTCGCTCGATCAGGCCCTGGAAGCGCTGGACAAGGACCGCGACTTCCTCAAGGCCGGCGGCGTGTTCACCGACGACTTCATCGACAGCTACATCGCGCTGAAGATGCAGGAAGTGACCAAGTTCCGCGCGGCGACGCATCCGCTGGAATATCAGATGTACTACGCCGTCTAACGCGGCGCCCGCAGCGCGGCCGAACCCGCGGCCGCGCTGCAATCGACAACGATCGTATCCCCAGGGCGGCGGCCTCGCGCCGGCGCCCGCGGGCCTTGCTTTGGGTTTTTCCACGAAGGAGCGCGGCGACCGATGCAGATCCGAGCCGGCCAACTCGACCGTCCCGAGGTGATCGCGTTGCTGCGCGAACACCTGCAAGGCATGGCCGAACTGTCGCCGCCGGAGAGCATCCACGCGCTCGACCTCGACCGCCTCAAGCATCCGGACATTAGCTTCTGGAGCGCGTGGGACGGCGACGACCTGCTCGGCTGCGGCGCGCTCAAGCGGCTCGACGCCGGCCACGGCGAAATCAAATCGATGCGCACCGCCGATGCGCATCGCCGCCGCGGCGTGGCCGCGGCGATGCTCGAACACCTGCTCGAAGAAGCCGCGCGGCGCGAGTACCGGCGATTGAGCCTGGAAACCGGCTCGATGGAAGGATTCGAGCCGGCGCGCAGGTTGTACGCGCGTTACGGCTTCGACTACTGCGGGCCATTCGCCGATTATCGCGACGACCCCAACAGCGTGTTCATGAGCAAGGCGTTGTAACCCGCACGGCCCGAAGCGAACGCTTCGGGCCGCGTTCGTTTTAGCGGTTCGCTTTTTCGATCACCACCAATCAGGAGGACGCGCACGACGGGCCCAACCCGCCGCAGGGCGGCTTGTTTCCGAAAAAAGCGCAGGGGCGACAACGAAGCGCCCCGCGACCGCGACACGTACCGAGCACGAACCAATGACCGGGGAGGGGCCACCGTTATGAGGAGCCTGCGTCATGTCGTCTCACACCAGCGAAACCACCACCGATGCCGTCGCCACCACGGCGTCCCGCGTCAGGACGACGCCCGCACACGCTCCGATCCACGTCCAAGCGCTGCGCCGCGCCGCGCTCGCCTGCGCGCTCGCCTGCGCGGCGTCGCCGGCCTTCGCCGGCACGTCGGGCTCGGTCGCGCTGACCACGGACTATCTGTTCCGCGGCGTGTCCCAGACCAACCAGAAACCGGCGCTGCAGGCCGGCATCGAGTACGCGCACGACAGCGGCTTCTACGTCGGCGCCTGGGGCAGCAACGTCAGTTGGCTGTCGGATACGGTCGTCGTCGGCGACGACATCTCCAACAGCCTGGAGCTCGACGGTTACGTGGGCTATCGCGGCAAGGCCGGGGAGCTCTTCTCCTACGACGTCGGCGCGCTGACCTACTACTACCCGGGCGACTATCCCTCGGGCTTCAACAGCCCCAACACGACGGAGATCTACCTCGGCGGCACGCTCGCGCCGAGCGAGACGGTGTCGATCGGGCTCAAGTACTCCTACGCCGTCACCGATCTGTTCGGCTACGCCGATTCCGACGGCTCGGGTTATCTCGACGCCAGCCTCAACTGGACCTTCCAGCCGGGCTGGACGCTGAACCTGCACGGCGGCAAGCAGTGGATCGAGAACAACAAAGCCTACGAGTACACCGACTGGAAGCTCGGCGTGACCAAGAGCTTCGACAACGGCTTTTCGGTCGCCGCCGCCTACAGCGACACCGATGCCGAGAAATCGCTCTACACCAACGCGCACGACAACTTCTTGGCCGATAGCGCCTTCACCCTGACCGTCAGCAAGTCGTTCTGACGCCGCGCCAGCACACTCACACTCAGGAGCCGCGAGATGAAACTGATCGTTGCGATCATCCGCCCGTTCAAGCTCGACGAAGTGCGCGAAGCGCTCACCGAAGTCGGCGTATCGGGAATCACCGTCACCGAAGTCAAAGGCTTCGGCCGACAAAAGGGCCACACCGAGTTGTATCGCGGCGCCGAGTACGTCGTGGATTTCCTGCCCAAGCTCAAGGTCGAATGCGCCGTCCCCGACGGCCTGCTCGACGCCGTCTTGGAGGCGATCCAGAACGCCGCGCGCACCGGCAAGGTGGGCGACGGAAAAATCATCGTCCTGCCGGTGGAGAACACGGTGCGCATCCGCACCGGCGAACTCGACGACGACGCCCTCTGACCCCGGCCTGCGAGAAATCCTCATGAAGTACGCGACGACGTTCGATTCCCGCTCGCGCGAGCGGATGTGCAAGACGATGTGGGCCGCGCTGCCGCTGGCGGCGCTGCTGGCCTTCGCTCCGGCCCACGCGCAAGACGCGGCGGCGGCCGCCGAGGCGGTAAAACCGGTGGTCGACAAGGGCGATGTGGCCTGGATGCTGACCTCGACCTTGCTGGTGTTGTTGATGACCGTGCCCGGCCTCGCGCTGTTCTACGGCGGGCTGGTGCGCTCGAAGAACGTGCTGTCGGTGCTGATGCAAGTGCTGGCGGTGTTCTCGCTGATCGTGCTGCTGTGGGTGACCTACGGCTATTCGCTGGCCTTCGCCGGCGGCAACGCCTTCATCGGCAGCTTCGACAAGCTGTTCCTCAAGGGCGTGAACAAGGAATCGCTGGCGGCCACCTTCAGCGCCGGCGTGTCCCTGCCCGAGTACGTGTTCGTGGCGTTCCAGTCGACCTTCGCCGGCATCACCGGCGCGCTGATCGTCGGCGCCTTCGCCGAACGCATCAAGTTCGCCGCGGTGCTGCTGTTCGCGGCGATCTGGTTCACCTTCGCGTACCTGCCGATCGCGCACATGGTCTGGTACGGGCCGGACGGTTTCTTGTTCGCCAAGGGCGCGATCGACTTCGCCGGCGGCACGGTGGTGCACATCAACGCCGGCATCGCCGGTCTGGTCGGCGCCTACTTCGTCGGCAAGCGCGTGGGCTACGGACGCGAAGCGCTGAAGCCGCACAACGTCACCTTCACCATGATCGGCGCGTCGCTGCTGTGGGTGGGCTGGTTCGGCTTCAACGCCGGTTCCAACCTGGAAGCCACGGCGGGCGCGGCGCTGGCCTTCCTCAACACCTTGCTCGCCACCGCGGCGGCGGCGTTGGCGTGGAGCCTGGTGGAGAAGATCGTCAAGGGCAAATCGTCGATGCTCGGCGGCGCTTCGGGCGTAGTCGCGGGTTTGGTCGCGATCACCCCGGCCTGCGGCACGGTCGGCCCGTTCGGCGCCATCGCCATCGGCGCGATCGCCGGCGCGGCCTGCGTGTGGGGCGTGCACGGGCTCAAGCGCCTGCTGCGCGCGGACGACGCGCTCGACGTGTTCGGCGTGCACGGCCTCGGCGGCATCATCGGCGCGCTGTTGACCGGCGTGTTCAGCGCGCCCGCGCTCGGCGGTTTCGGCCTCGGCGCGGGCAACGACAGCATCGCCGCGCAGGTCGGCGTGCAGGCGCTGAGCGTGGGCATCACCGTGGTCTGGTCGGGTGTGGTGTCGGTGGTCGCCTTCGTCATCGTCAAGGCCGTGGTCGGCCTGCGCGTGGCCGAGGAAGCCGAACGCGAAGGCCTGGACATCACCACGCACGGCGAATCGGCGTACGAAAGCTGAGTCGAACGCCCCTCTCCCGACTGGGAGAGGGGCCGGTATCCGCGTGTAGGAGCGGCGTGAGCCGCGACCACGACACCTCGCTTACGACGCAACCCGATAGAACGCGATCGCGGCTCGCGCCGCTCCTACAGTCGCTGCGACGGGACGATGCAGTTGTGTGCACACCATCGCAACGCGCGAGCGCAGAACCCGCGCCGCACCCGCGCAACCCGCGTGATGCGCTGCGCAATCCACGAACGTATACGTTTCAGCGCCGCCGCCCTTGCGCGCGCGCCGCAGGCACGACTTTGGTCTAAGCCCTCATCGCATCGCGTCGCGATGAAAACGCTTACCGTCCGCCAACGCGTGATCCGCATCACGCAAGCGCCGCACGCCTGTCCTGTCCCGCGCAGTCGACGATTTCCGCTGAAATCGTGCTGCATCGCCGCATACTGTCCGCTTTGTTGACAGCGCTGTCATGACCGGGCTAAAAGCTCCGCGCATCTTTCGGCCGGCTCCGTCGCAGGGGGCGTCCGCGCCGCGCTCGCCACAAAACACCACGACAACACGACCGGCTCGCGCCGGCCCCGGGGAGGGGATGTTCCGATGAACGTGCGTAACCGTTGTTCGCGTTTGAGCCTTGCGATCTTCGCCGCGCTGCTCGCCGGCCACGCCGCCGCGCAAGAGGCCGCGCCCGCCGCGGCGGACGATGCGCGCGCCGCCGCGTCGTCGAAACAAGCCACCGATTTGGATTCGGTGATCGTCACCGTCGAGCGCCGCGCGCAGAGCCTGCAGAAGTACGCCGGCACCGCGCAGGCGCTGTCGCAGGACGATCTGCGCGGGCTCGGCATCAACAACGAACTGCGCCAGATCCAGGTGGCCGTGCCCGGCTTGAGCATCGCCAATCAGGAAGGCGCCACCGAGGTCTTCATCCGCGGCGTCGGTTCGTCGAACAATACCGAACTCGGCGATCCCGGCGCGGCGCCGCACATCAACGGCGCCTACATCCCGCGTCCGCGCGGCCTGGGCGGCATGTTCTTCGATCTGGAACGGGTCGAGATCAACAAGGGCCCGCAAGGCACGCTGCGCGGCCGCAACGCGCTGGCCGGCACGCTCAACATCGTGACCAAGAAGCCCGAGCTGGGCGGAGCATTCAGCGGCTACGTGCAGGGCGAAGTCGGCAACCGCGATCAGAAGGGCTACGAGACCGCGCTGAACTTCCCGCTCGGCGAATACGCCGCGCTGCGCTTCTCGGGCTATCACGTCGAGAAGGAAGCCGGCTTCAAGAACGTCGGCCTGTGGCAGCACCTCAAGCCCGCCGGCATCCAGGACGACAGCGCCGGCCGCTTGTCGTTCCTGTACGAACCCGACGAGAAGCTGCAAGTGTTCGCGATGCTCGACGTCGGCCGCGAGCTCGGCACCGGCTATCCGGGTGCGGGCGTGTTCCGCGCCGCGCAGGCCGGGTTCAAGCCGGAGGACATCGACCTGCGCTCGGTGGTCTATCGCGGCGTACAGGGCAAGGTCGACAACAAGCTGTGGGGCTTCCAGGGCCAGGTGCGCTACGACTTCGGCAACGTCAATCTGGAGTACAGCGGCAGCTATCGCGACGTCGATTACTTCCAGATCAACGCCGCCGCCGACGGCAACAGCTGGCCGGGCCGCGACCTGCGCGCGCGTCCGGCCGGCGAGCCGGCGACCTGGGGCGGCGTGGACTACGACAACTTCGGCACCAACTACCTGCAAGCGCGTTCGCAATCGCAAACCCACGAACTGCGCTTGTCCTCCGACGACGACGCGCGCTTCCGCTGGACCACCGGCGGCTTCTACTTCCACGAAAAGCAACAGGTCGGTTTCTTCGCCCTAGCCGACAAGGGCGCGTTCTACTCGGGCACCGAATTCACCATGCCCGACGTCGACGGTCGCTCGTGGGCGGCCTACGGCGACGGCACCTTCGACGTCAACGAACGCTTCCGGGTCAAGGGCGGCCTGCGCTACACCGAGGAACGCAAGTCGCGCGACGGCATCGGCGGCAACTGGACCATTGGCCTGGGCGGCGACGGCGGCGTGTTCCAGACCCGCCTGGGCACCGAAGGCTTCATGCCGACCTTGCTCGACCGGCCGAGCTTCGACGTCACCGGCCTCACCAGCAACGCCGATCTCGCCCGCTTCCTCTTGCAAGGCATCCTGCGCGCCGGCGCGCGCGACACCATGCAGCAGCAACTGGCGGGCATCGTCGACGGCAGCCGTCCGAACGGCACCTGCGTCGACCGCCCCGACACCGGCGGCAACACCGTGAACTGCCCGGCCAACGGCCAGCACAGCTTCGTGGTGCTGGGCGTGCCGTCGCCCCAGCACGGCTCCAGCGCGTTCGAGTTCACCGACTGGCGCCTGGGCTTCGAGTACGACCTGTCGCCGCGCAACCTGCTCTACGCGACGGTCTCCACCGGCCACAAGGCCGGCGGCTTCAACGACAGCTTCGACGTCAACGTGATTCCGGAAACCTACAAGCCGGAGAAGCTGACCGCGTTCGAGATCGGCTCGAAGAATTCGTTCGAATTCCTCGGCCGCACCTCGACCTTCAACATCAGCGGTTTCTACTACGACTACGACGATCAGGTGTTCCAGGACCTGAGCGTGATCGCGTTCAATCCCGATGGCGAGGCCACCGGCTTCGCTTTGGTCAACCGCAACGTCGGCAAGTCCGAGCTGTACGGCGTGGAAGCCGAGGGCCGGTTCCGCTTCGGCGCGGGCTTCACCCTGGATCTCAACGCGCTGTACCTGCACACCAAGATCAAGCAGGGCGTCGTCGCCGACGTGCGCAGCCAGGACTTCGGCAACGGCGGCATCACCTCGCAGATCGATCTGTCCGGCAACGAGTTGCCGCTGTCGTCGAAGTACACCTTCAACGCGCGCTTGCAGCAGGCCTTCGACGTGCCGGGCGGTACCTTCGACTGGCAGATCCTCGCCGCGTACCGCTCTTCGTTCTTCCTGACCCAGTACAACGACCGGCCGGTGACGTTCCTGCGCGACACCGCCGGCACCGTGGATCGCGTCGAGGATTCGGCCACGGCCGGCTTCCCGGACCGTCAGGACGGCTTCACCCAGATCAACGCCGGCGCCGGCTACACCACATCGAACGGTGCGTGGCGCTTCGAGTTGTGGGGCGCGAACCTGACCAACAAGGACATCTCGCAGAAGGCCTTGGTGGGTTCGGGCGTGAACACGCGCTTCCTCAACGACGCGCGCAGCTACGGCGTGCGCGTGCGTTGGAATTTCTGATGGCGGAGGTCCGGCGGCCGCGGTCATCGCGATCCGCGGCGCTATCGGCCATGACTGTGCGGCGTCCCTGCCTCGCTGCTTCGTCCCGCGCGTGTCCCCACGGCGCGCGGGCGGAGCGGCGGGGTGTCGTCGGATCCGCCGATGCGGCGCCGCCGCATTTTTCCGGCCCCGCGCCCCTGCGCCACCCCATTGCAATCGAATTCTTGCGCGAAACCCGCACCGAACCGTGGCCAGTCCGATCCGCCGCGGGTAGAACGGACGCCACCGCGCTGCGCATCCACGGTCCCGCATGAAACTTTCCTTGCTCGACACCGCCATCGTCCTGGCCTATCTCGCCGGCGTGTTCGTCCTCGCCCAATGGGTCTCGCGCGAGAAGGGCGGGCACGAGAAAACCGCCAAGGATTACTTCCTCGCCAGCAAGGCGTTGCCGTGGTGGGCCATCGGCGCCTCGCTGATCGCCGCCAATATCTCCGCCGAACAGATCATCGGCATGTCCGGCTCCGGTTATGCGCTGGGTTTGGCCATCGCCTCCTACGAATGGATGGCGGCGGCGACGCTGCTGGTGGTCGGCAAGTTCTTCTTGCCGGTGTTCCTGCGCAACGGCATCCACACCATGCCGCAGTTCCTGGAGGAGCGTTACGGCAACCGCATCCGCACGCTGATGGCGGTGTTCTGGCTCGGCTTGTACGTGTTCGTCAATCTGACGTCGATCGTCTGGCTCGGCTCGATCGCGGTGGCGCAGGTGACCGGCATGGACCAGATGCTGGCGTTGACCTTGCTGGGCGCGTTCGCGCTGGCGTATCAGCTCTACGGTGGGCTCAAAGCGGTCGCGCTGACCGACATCGTGCAAGTCACCTTGCTGGTGCTCGGCGGCTTGTTGGTCGCGGGACTGACGCTGAGCAAGATCGGCGACGGCGCGGGCATCCTCGCCGGCTTCGACAAACTGATGGCCGCGCATCCCGAACATTTCCACATGATCCTGCCCAAGGACAGCCCGCACTACGACAAGTTGCCGGGCCTGGGCGTGCTGCTCGGCGGCCTGTGGATCGCGCATCTGAGCTACTGGGGCTTCAACCAGTACATCATCCAGCGCGCGCTCGCCGCCAAGGATCTCAACGAAGCGCAGAAGGGCATCGTGTTCGCCGCCGCGCTGAAGATCGTGCTGCCGGTGATCGTGGTGCTGCCGGGCATCGCCGCGGTGGTGCTGTCGCCGGGGCTGGAGCGCTCGGACGATGCGTATCCGGCGATGATGGCCCTGCTGCCGCCCGGCGTGCTCGGCCTGGTGTTCGCGGCGCTGGTCGCGGCGATCGTTGCGTCGTTGGCGTCGAAGATCAATTCGGTGGCGACGATCTTCACCCTGGATTTCTACGCCAAGCGCCGCACCGATGCGAGCGAGCGCCAGCTGGTGCGGGTCGGCCGCATCGCCGCGGCGGTGGCGATCTTCATCGCCATCCTGACCGCGCGGCCGTTGCTCGGCGGCTTCGATCAGGGCTTCCAGTACATCCAGGAATACACCGGCTTCTTCACCCCGGGGATCGTGGTGATCTTTCTGTTCGGCCTGTTCTGGAAGCGCGCCAACGAGGCCGGCGCGCTCGCCGCCGCGGGCGGCTCGATCGCGTTCTCGCTGCTGTTCAAGTACGCGGTGTGGACCGACATGTCCTTCGTCAACCGCATCGGCGTGACGTTCGTGCTGTCGGCGGCGCTGATGGCCGCGGTGTCGCTGGCGACTGCGCCGCCGGCCGCGCGCGACCGCATCCGCCACGACGGCGTCAGCTACGCCACCGCGCCGGCGTGGAACGTCGCGGCGCTGGCGGTGCTGGCGATCCTGATCGCGCTGTACGCCGCGTTCTGGTGACGGCGCCGGCGCGAGCGACGGTTCGTCCTCGCGCCGCCGCGCGCGCCTCAGCGCTTGCGCGCGCGCGGCTTGCCGACCGCGCCGGTCGACTTGCGCAGCTGCAGTTCGTACGGCGCCAGAATCAGTTGGCCGGCGTCGGGCGCCTTGATCCGCTTGAACAGCTCGTGCGTGGCCAGCCGGCCCATCTCACGGGTGGGTTGGCGCACCGTGGTCAGCGGCGGATAGATCTGGCGCGACAGCGGCGTGTCGTCGAAGCCGCACACCGATACGTCGCCGGGAATCGACAAGCCCATTTCGCTGGCGGTGCGGATGGTACCGGCGGCCATGTCGTCGTTGGCGGCGAAGATCGCGGTCGGCGGATCGTCCATCAACAGCAGCCGCTGCGCGCAGATCGCGCCGGTGTCGTAGTGGAAATCGCCTTCGGCCACCAACCGCGGATCGAACTCGATGCCGGCCGCTTTGAGCCCGTCGCGATAGCCGTTCATGCGCCACTGGCTCGCGCCGTGTTCGGCATGGCCGGTGATGTGGGCGATGCGGCGGTGGCCGAGCGAGACCAGATGCGCCATCAACTCGCGCACCGCGCGTTCTTCGTCCAACACCACGCCGATGCGCTCGCCGCGCAGCTTGGGCGAGATGTTGGCGTAGGGGATGCGCAGCTGGCCGAGCCGCTTCATCAGGCCGGGATGATCGGTCAGCGGCGGCGTCAGCACCAAACCGTCGGCGCGCGAGCGCTGCACGATTTCGTCGACGTGCGCCACCAGCTTCTTGTCGGTGAAGTTCACCGGCGCCAGCATCAGGTTGTAGTGCTGGCTGTTGCAGGCGTCGAGCATGCCGGCCTGCACTTCCATCAGATAATTGCTGGACGGATTGTCGTACAGCAGCGCGACCAGGAACGAACGCTGCCCCGCGAGGCTGCGCGCCGACGGATTCGGCCGGTACTGCAGCTTGCGCGCGGCGGCCTCCACGCGCTTGCGCGTGTCTTCGCTGACGTTGGGTTCTTGGTTGAGCACGCGCGAAACGGTCTTCATCGACACGCCCGCCGCCTCCGCCACATCTTCGATGCGCACCCGCATGACCGGTCTGTTTCCTTGCTGCGTGTAGGCCGCATTCTGCCAGAACGCGCGGGCGGAACTCATCTGTTTTCGCGGCGTTTCGGCCGAACCGGCCGATGCGGCGCCCTTATCTTCCTCGCCTCCAGGAGCGACCCATGAACGCCGCCTCCCACCCGCCCCGGCGCGCCGCCGCTGTCTCGATCCAAATCGCCGCGCCGCGACCGCGGCGCTTGGCCTGGGCCTTGTTGCTGGCCTTGGCGCCGGCGTGGCCGGTCATCGCGCAGGCGCCGGACGCGAGCGTGCATCCGGCGCAATGGCCCGCGCTGAAACCGCCGATCCCGCGCGACGCGAAGCTTGAGGCGCGCATCCAGGCGCTGCTGGCGAAGATGAGCGTGGAGGAGAAGGTCGGCCAGATCGTGCAGGCCGACATCAACAGCGCCACGCCCGAGGACGTGCGCAAGTACCACATCGGCTCGGTGCTGGCCGGCGGCAACTCCGAGCCCGGCGGCGTGTCCGAACCGGGCGGCAACTACGCCGCGCCGCCGAAGGAATGGCTGGAGATCGCCGACAAGTTCTATGCCGCCTCGATGGACGGCGGCGACGGCAAGGTCGCGATTCCGATCATGTTCGGCATCGACGCGGTGCACGGCCACAACAATCTGATCGGCGCGACCTTGTTCCCGCACAACATCGGCTTGGGCGCGATGCGCAATCCCGCGCTGATCCGCCGCATCGGCGCGGCCACCGCGGCCGAGGTGCGCAGCACCGGCATGGAGTGGACGTTCGCGCCGACTTTGACCGTGCCGCGCGACGACCGTTGGGGTCGCACCTACGAAGGCTACTCGGAAGATCCCAGGTTGGTAGCGAGCTACGCCGCGGCGGCGATCGAAGGCCTGCAGGGCAAGCTCGGCAGCAAGGAATTTCTCGACGGGTCGCACGTGATCGCTTCGGCCAAGCATTTCCTCGCCGACGGCGGCACTTTCGAAGGGCGCGATCAAGGCGACGCCAAGATCGGCGAGCGGGAATTGCGCGAGATCCACGGGGCCGGCTATCCGCCCGCGTTGAAGGCCGGCGCGCAAACGGTGATGGCTTCGTTCTCGAGTTGGAACGGCGCCAAGATGCACGGCAACCACGCATTGTTGACCGACGTGCTCAAGGGGCGCATGGGCTTCGACGGTTTCGTCGTCGGCGATTGGAACGCGCACGGGCAGTTGCCCGGTTGCGCCAACGACAACTGCGCGGCAGCGTTCAACGCCGGCGTGGACATGCTGATGGCGCCGGACAGTTGGCGCGGCTATTACGACAACGCGCTCAAGCAAGTCAAAAGCGGCGAGATCGCCATGGCCCGGCTCGACGATGCGGTGACGCGGATCTTGCGGGTGAAGCTGCGCCTGGGTTTGTTCGAGGCGGGTTTGCCGTCGAAGCGGCCGCTCGGCGGCAAGTTCGAGCTGCTCGGCAGCCCCGAGCATCGCGCCATCGCGCGGCAGGCGGTGCGCGAGTCGCTGGTGCTGTTGAAGAACGACAGCGGCGTGCTGCCGATCGCGCCGAAGTCGCGGGTGCTGGTGTTCGGCGACGGCGCCGACAACGTCGCCAAGCAATCCGGCGGCTGGACTTTGAACTGGCAGGGCACCGGGCTCAAACCCTCGGATTTCCCGCATGCGCAATCGATCTGGGCCGGCCTGCGCGAGCAGATCGAAGCCGCGGGCGGGCGCGCCGAGTTGTCGGTGGACGGCAAGTACGCGGACAAGCCCGACGTGGCGATCTTCGTCTATGGCGAAGATCCTTACGCCGAGTTCCAGGGCGATCTGCGCATCGCCACCTTCCGCGGCACGCGCAATCCGGAATTGGAGACGATCAAGCGGCTCAAGGCCGAAGGCGTGCCGGTGGTGAGCGTGTTCCTGTCGGGCCGGCCGCTGTGGGCCAATCGCGAGATCAACGCGTCGGACGCGTTCGTCGCCGCGTGGCTGCCGGGGTCGGAAGGCGGCGGCATCGCCGACGTGCTGCTGCGCAAGGCCGATGGCGCGGTGCAGAACGACTTCAAGGGCAAGCTGTCGTACTCGTGGCCGCGCAGCGCGGTACAGGTGGTCAACGTCGGCGATAAGGCGTACTCGCCGCAGTTCGCGTTCGGCTACGGGTTGAGCTATGCCAAGGGCGGCAAGGTCGGGGCGCTGTCGGAAGATCCGGGCACGCCGGATCTCGATCAGCGTTCGATGAGTTTCCTCGCCCGCGGCGCGTTGCCGCGCGGCTGGCGGCTGCGCGTGGACTCGCAAGGCAAGCGCAGCGACGCGGCCAAGCCGCCGTTGGCGAGCGCCGACGGCGCGCTGGCGGTGACGGCGGTGGATTACAAGGCGCAGGAAGACGCGTGGCGGGCCGAGTGGAAGGGCGAGGCGCGGCTGGATCTGGTCGCCGACGCGCCGGTGGAGTTGGTGCGCGAGACCAACGGCGACGTGCAGTTGCTGATCGCGCTCAAGGCCGACGCGGTCGGCGCGGGCGAGGCTTATCTGACCGCGCAGTGCGGGCCGAAGTGCGAGGCGAAGCTGCCGTTCGGCGGGATTCTGCGCGGCTTGCCGCGCGGGCAGTGGCAGCGCATCGGCGTGCCGCTCAAGTGCGTGCGCGCGGCGGGGGGCGATATGGGCAAGCTGGAATCGCCGTTCGGTTTGCTGGCGCCGAAGGGAACCGTGGTGACGCTGCATGAGGTCGCGTACGGGACCGATGCGGAGCGAGTGGTGGAGTGCAAGCGGCAGTGAGCCGGAGGGGACGCTCTCGTTGCTATCGTGGCGAGGCGTAGCTCGCCGCGCTGAGCGCTGCTGGATTCCCGCGCCGCGTTCGCGGGCATCCAGGGCTTCGCCGAACGTCCGTTGCCGTCGTTCCAGCGAGCGCTGGAATCCATTTTGCTTTCGGCTTCTGGGAGCGGTACGCGGAGCAAAGGCAAAGTCAAAATGGATTCCGGCGCTCGCCGGAATGACGGGATGGATTCCGACTTTCGCCGGAATGACGGGGTGGGCAGGATCGCCGCGGAACCTCGCGGTCTTGCTTCGCCATCGCCCGTCGGCAACCTTCCAACCACAGGCATGGACACTTTGTCCTGTGGCAGTTTGCCGCACTCCCGCCGCGCGGGGCCGGGCGTAGGATGCCGCGCATGAACGCAACCACGCCCCCTCGTGCCGTTGTGAACGGCCTCCCCGGCCCGGGTCTGATCGTCGACGACGACGGCACCTACGCCGCCACTTTGCAACGCAGCCTCGCCCGTCGCGGCATCGAGGCCCGCACCGCCGGCAGCGTGGGCGAGGCCTTGGATCAGGCCTTGCTGCAGGTGCCCGCATTCGCCTTGGTCGATCTCAAGCTCGGCGCCGATTCGGGGCTGCAGTTGATCCGGCCGCTGCGCGAGTTGCGCGCCGACATGCGCATCGTCTTGGTTACCGGCTACGCCAGCGTCGCCACCGCGGTCGATGCGATCAAGCGCGGCGCCGACGATTACCTGCCCAAGCCGGCCAGCATCGGCGCGATCCTCGCGGCGCTCGGCATCGATTCGCCCGATACCGCGCCGCTGCCGGCGTCGACGCCGGATACGATGATGCCGCTGCGGCGCTTGGAGTGGGAGCATATCCAGCAGGCGCTCAACGACACCGGCGGCAATATTTCGGCGACGGCGCGCTTGCTTGGGATGCACCGGCGTTCGTTGCAGCGCAAGCTTGGCAAGCGGCCGGGGCCGGAGCGCAGCGTCGTCGGCTTGTAGCGATTGCGGCCGAAGCCCCTGTAGGAGCGGCGTGAGCCGCGACCAACCGAAGCGGCCGAATACCACGCCGATTGCCGAAGCTCGTCCGAATCGGCGCTGGCTTTAGAGCTGTTGCCTGAACAGACGGGCTTTGGTTGGCGCGCTTTCGTTCATCGCTTCGGTTGATCGCGGCTCACGCCGCTCCTACAGGTAGATCACGAGGCCGGCGTCGCGAGCGGGCGGATTTCGGCTTGCACCTCTTGCTCACTGCGCTTGCCGCCGGCGTCTTCGAACACCAAGGTCAGCGCGACCGTCGCGCCGACCCGCAGCGGCTGCTTCAAGCCGATCAGCATCAAGTGATAGCCGCCCGGCGCCAGCGCGACGGCGCGGCCTTTCGGCAAGTCCAGCGCGGCGACTTGGCGCATGCGCATGGTCTGCCCTTGCATCGCCATCTCGTGCACTTCGACGTGTTCGGCCGCGGGCGAACGCGCGCCGATCAGGCGCAGGTCGCGCGCGGCGGTCAAGCGCATGAACGCGCCGGTCGCCGGCTGCTGCGCCACGGTCGCGCGCACCCACGGCGCGTCCACGGCCACTTGCGCCCAGGCGGCGGGCGCCGCGCACAGCAGCACGGCGGCGAACAAAGCGGAGCGGAAACGGTGCGTGCGCATGCGCGGCCTCACAGGATTTGGCGGATGTCGTCGACGCACTCGGCCGCGCTTTGCTCGTGGCGCAGCGCCATGCGCAGGCGGCCGTGGGCATCGTAGACGTAGCTCAGCGCGGAGTGGTCGATGGTGTAGGTCGAGCCGGTCGGCACTTTCGCGTAGACGACGCGGAAGGCCTTGGCGGTGTCGGCGATGCGTTGTTCGCTGCCGCTCAGGCCGATGAAGCTCGGGTCGAAGGCTTGGGTGTAGGCCCGCAGCACTGGCGGCGTGTCGCGTGCGGGGTCGAGGGTGACGAACAAGACCTGCAAGCGCGCGCCGTCGGCACCGAGTAGTTTGCGGATCTGCACCGCGCGGGTCAGCGCGGTCGGGCAGACGTCGGGGCACAGGGTGAAGCCGAAGAACAGCAGCACGATCTTGCCGTAGAAATCCGAGAGCGAGCGCTCGCGGCCCTGCGGATCGAGCAGGCGGAAGTCGCCGCCGAAACCCGGGCGCAGGCTGAGATCGATGCCGTGCAATCGCAGTTTCGGTTCGTCGCGGCCGCAGGCGCTCAGCAGCGCGGCGGCGCCGGCCGCGGCGAGCAGGCGGCGACGGGAAGGCGAGGGAAGAGGGGTGAGGTCGCGCATGCGAAATCGCTTCGGTGCGGGGAGGCTGGCATTGCAGCACCGGCGTTGCGCGGATGGATGTGGCTCAGTGTCGCAGCGGCGTTTTTGCATGCGGCCGTCGGTTCGACGATTTCATGCGGCAGAGCGATGAGCGTGGTCGAGGCCGAAGAGCCTCGCGGCGAAAATCAAAATGGATTCCGGCTTTCGCCGGAATGACGGACTTGGGAGTGCGACGTCGCTTCCAGCATCGTCATTCCGGCGAAAGCCGGAATCCATTTTGACTTTGCGTCTGCATGGCGGCGGCCCGCGACCGCGCTCCAAAACCGCAACGCGGCCCTCGCGACTACCGCTCAAAGATCGCGAACCACCCACCCGCTGGGCAACGGCGCGTCCGCCACATCCAACACCGCTTGCGCCACTTCCTCCGGCGAACGCCCCGCGCGCCACGCATCGGCGAGCGCGCGCAGGCGCTCGCGGGTGGCGCGGGTGTAAGCGCCTTCCATCTCGTTCTGCGCGTCGGCCGCGAGTTTTTGCGGATACAGCGTGCGCGCGTCCTCGCTGCGGTTGAGCAACGCGATCAGCCGCGCCAGCGCGGTGCGGAAGGTGTCCGCGCCCAACGCGGTGCGCTGGGTGCGTTGCAGATGCCACACGGTCAGATACTCGACCGGCCCGAGCAAACGCCGCGGCGTCGCGCCGAAGAAATGCCCGGACAAGGCGCTGACCGCGACCGGCCCGCTCGATTCGGGCAGGCGGGTCGCGCCCCACGAGCTCAGCGCGCCGCCGGGCAGGTCCATGCGCCGCAGCGCGGTGCCGAAGGTGTCGGCGAGCAGGCGCTGGGCGCGCGCGTCGTCGCTCTCGGCGACCACGCCGAGCAGGCGGATGAACAAGGGATAGCGCTCCTCGCCCAGGCGCCGGACCACCCGCTTGAGCACGCTGAGCCGGTACTCCGGATCGCTGTGCGCGGCCAGCGCGGACACCAGCCGGTCGGCGGCGGCGCGCAGGGCTTCGGGCGAGGGGGCGGGTTCGGTCACGGCGGGCGGGGCGGCGGAAGACGCCATTAGCCTAAGCGAAGGAACGAGAGATGAGGAACGAGGAACGAGCGAACCCCGCGGCTCTCACTGGTTCCTGGAATCCGGCTTCAGCACGACGCGACTTGCCCTGCATGTGGAACGCAAACGCGCGCATCGCCGAGCGGGCCAGGGAAGGTGGGATCGGAACGAAGCGGGCGGCGAGCCGCCGCGGGTCAGGCGCTCAGCGAGTCCAGCACCGCCTCGGCGCCGCGGTCGGCGGCGGCGGACAGGTCGAGCTGGCCCAGCTCGTGCTCCAGGCGGGTGTCGCCCGGCAGGTGGCGGTCGCCGGCCGCGACTCCGCGCCAGGCGTCGGCGTTGAGGGTCTCTTCGCCCGGATCGACCGCGGGCGGGGCATACGCGGGAACCGCCTCGGCGACCGCGGCCGGCGCCTGCGCGCCCTGCGCCGCCGGCTCGCGAACGCGCAAGGCTTCCAGCGTCTGGCTGTCGAGGCCAGCGCGGTCGATGCGCGAGTCGGGGCCGATGGTGCTCATGCGGGCGGTGGGAGCGGTCGCGGTGTGGGGGATGGACGCAATGTAGCCCCGGGGCGCGGAAACGGCCAACTCGGGGCGACCCTAGGTGCGCCCAGGGTGCCCGGCGCGCATTCAGGCGTGGCGTCGCACGGCCCTGGGCGATTGCTGACACCCGCCACTTTCGCGCTGTGGCGCGCGTGCTAGCCTCGGTGCCCTTCCCGCAGCAGGGCCGCGCATGGCGAAGGACCAGGGCGCCGACAAGACCGAGCCGCCGACCCAGAAAAAGATCCGCGACGCGCGCAAGGAAGGCAACGTCGCCAAGAGCAAGGAGCTGACCAGCACCGTCTTGGTGCTGGGCTGGGTGGTGTGCGGCTGGCTGATGATGGACTTCATGCGGCTCAAGCTGATCCGCCTGTTCGAGACCAGCCTCAAGGCGGTCAACCAGCCCTTCGGCGACGCCCTGCGCGAGGTCGGCGGTTCGGCCTTCGAGACCTTGCTGTGGCTGACCCTGCCGCTGCTGGCGATGGCGGTGTTCCTCGGCGCGGTCGTCGAATTCCTCCAGGTCGGCCCGATCCTGGCGCTGGGCAAGCTCAAGCCGGCGATGGACAAGATGAACCCGGCCGAGGGCGTCAAGAAGATGTTCTCGCTCGACAATCTGGTCGAGCTGCTCAAGTCGGTGATCAAGAGCGCGGCGCTGATCGGCATCGGCGTGTTCGTGATCTACAAGATGCTGGGCCAGCTGATGTTGCTGCCGTACGCGCCGCCCGAGGCGATGGGCTCGGGCATCTGGTACGGGTTGGTGCGGATCGTGGTGTGGACGATCTTCGTGTTCTTCTTCGTCTCCGCCATCGACGTGTGGTACCAGAAGTTCTCCTACCTCAAGCAGTTGCGCATGAGCCGGCGCGACATCCAGCAGGAGGTCAAGGAGAACGAAGGCGACCCGCATGTGAAGAGCCGGCGCCGGCAGTTGCATCAGGAATGGTCGCAGCAGAACATGCTCAACGCCGTCCGCCAATCCAACGTCGTCGTGACCAATCCCACCCACATCGCCATCGCCCTGCAGTACGAACACGGCGTCACCGACTTGCCGGTGGTGGTGGCCAAGGGCGAGGGCTACCTGGCCGAGGCGATCAAGCGCGCCGCGGTCGAGGCCGGCGTGCCGATCCTGCAGAACGTGGAACTCGCGCGCGGGCTCAACGAGCGCGCGGAGCTCGACGAATACATCGGCAACGAATTCTTCGAGGCGGTGGCCGAGGTGCTGCACTGGGCCGAAAGCGTGCGCCGCCTGCGCGACGGCGACGACAGCGCGCCGGAATTGCCGCCGCCGTTGGACGATCAGCGCTGACGGTTGCGCGCGATCCGGTTCGCCTTGTAGGAGCGGCGTGAGCCGCGACCAACCGAAGCGATTCAATACCACGCAGTGTCCGAAGCCCCCTCTGCTCAGACGCTCGCTCTTATAAAGCAGCTGCCGAACGTCCGGTGCTTCGGCGGCTGCGCTTGCGTGAGTCGCTTCGGTTGATCGCGGCTCACGCCGCTCCTACACAAAAGCGGCCGTCCCGCCGTTACGCCCCGCCGAACACCTTGTTCAAGGCCTCGATCAACCCGCGATTGCCGGAGATCCGCTCCAGCACGATCTCCACATACACTCCCAGCATCAGCAACACGATCCACGTCGCCAGCCAGGCCTTGATCGGCATGGTGATGGTGAACACGTTGAGCTGCGGGGCGAAGCGGTTGACCAGGCCGAAGGAGATGTCGATCAGCATCAGCACCACCATCGCCGGCGCGGCCAGCACCAGCAGCGCGGTCATCAGATAGCTGAATTGCCCGACGAACAGCTCCATCCCGGCCGCGTGCAAGGTCGGGAAGAACGACACCACCGGCCACATCGCGTAGCTGGCCATCAGCAGGTCGAGGAACACCAGGAACGCGCCGCTGGCCATGAACAGCCAGGTCGCGAACTGCGAGAGGAAGCTGCCGTGCAGCGAGGCCTGATGGCCCTGGATCGGGTCGAACACCTGCGCGAGCGTCATGCCGACTTGGGTGTCGATGACGTTGCCGGCGGCGCTGATCGCCCAGAACACCATGCCGAACACGAAGCCGATCGACACGCCGATGAACAGCTCCTTGAGCACGATCGGCGCGAACTGCAGCGCGTTGAGCTGGCTCAGCGGCACGCCGTTCATCGCCACCGGGATCGCGATCAGCGCCAGCGAGACCATGAAGCTGTTGCGCACCAGCGGCGGCATGTTCTCGTTCGTAATCAGCGGCAGCATCATGAACGCGCCGAGCACGCGCGGCAGCACCAGCCCCAGCGCGAGCAGCAGGTTGCCGCCGTTTTCGACGTCGAGAATCATCGGGCCGCGCGCATCAGTGCCGGATCATGCCGGGGAAGTCGAGGAAGATGCGGTCGGCGAAGGTGTAGAGGGTGCCGCCGATCATCGACGCGGTGACGAACAAGGTCACCACGATCACGGTGAACTTGATCGCGTAGGCGAAGGTTTGTTCCTGCAACTGCGTGGCGGCCTGGATGAAGGCCACCACCAGCCCGACCACGGCCGCGGCCACCACCGGCGGACCCGACAACAGCAGGGTCAGCCACAGGGCCTGTTTGGTCATTTCGAGCATGTCGCCCATGGGGGGGATCCGTTGCGGCGGGAGGTCGTGCGGGCCGGGGAATAAGGGGAAAGAGGGGAACTAGGGGAATGCAGGTCGCGCAGGGAATCGAAGATCGGCGTCGCCACCATTCCCCAATCCCTTTATTCCCTTCATTCCCCCGCTTCACCCGCCATACGTCAACACCAACCCATGCACCAGCTTCGCCCAGCCGCCGATCAGCACGAACAGCAGCAGCTTGAACGGCAGCGAGACCGTGGTCGGCGAGAGCATCATCATGCCCAGCGACAACAGGATGTTGGACACCACCAGGTCGATGATCAGGAACGGCAGGAAGATCAGGAAGCCGATCTGGAACGCGGCGGTGAGTTCGCTGACGGTGAAGGCGGGGATCACCACGATGAAGTCGTTGACGGTGATGTCGCCGCGCGCGTTCGGCGGCAGCAGGCGCTGGGCGCTGCGCAGGAAGAACGCGCGCTCGGCGTCGCTGGAGTGCTTGATCAGGAACTTGCGCAGCGGCTCCTTGCCGGCGTCCATCAGCTGCAGCAGGCGCGCGGCGTCCATCTTGCCGCCGAGCACGGCCGAGGGCGTCGGCGTCGGGCGTTTGGCGTTCGCGGCGGCACTGGCGGTGGGGGCGGCCGCAGCGGCGGTCGCGGTCGCCGGAGCGGCGGCAGCGGCCGGAGCAGCGGCGGCCGCAGCGGCAGCGGCCGGCGCCGCCACGTTCGCCGCGACCGGCGCAGCGCCCGTCGTGGCGGCCGGCGCGCCCGTCGTCGCGGCGGCCGCAGTCGCCGCGGCCGGACCGGTCCCCGGCGGCTGCCCCTGCGTCGCCGTCGCCGCGGTGCCGCCGCCGGCGCTGGCGTTGACCGCGTCGTGGGTCTCCAGGATCACCGGATACATCACATAGATCGACAGCACGATCGCCAGACCGTTGATGACCACGTTCGGCGGCACCTGCTGCAGCCCCAGCGCGTTGCGCAGCAGGCTCAGCACCACGACGATCTTGGTGAAGGAGGTCACCATCACCGCCACGAACGGCGCCAGCGCGAGGCTGACCACGGTCAGCAGCACCAGCGCCGGCGAGAACGAACTGAAATCCATGACTCAGCTCCAGGAGAGCAGGCGCACGCCCAAGGTGTCGCCGACCGCGACGATCTCGCCGCGGCCCGCATCGCGCCCGTTGGCGCGGATCACCACGTTGGCGCCTTCCAGGCGCGAGGGCAGCGCGAACACGTAGCCGGGCTGGAAACCCTTGAGGTCTTCGTAGCGGCATTCCAGCCGGCCCAGGTCGAAGTCCAGGCGGACCGGTACGTCCGGGCCGGTGGCTTCGGGCGCCTGCGCGTCGGATTCGGGATCGCTCATCGAAGATGTCTCCTGGTGCGTGGAAAGGAATTGGGGCGGGCCGTCGATGCGCCAGCCTTCGGCGCCCGGCGCCAGCGGCCAGGCGCAGCCCGGCGCGCGCGCGCGCATCTGCGGCAGGCGCTGGAAATTGCCGATCACCAGCACGTCGCCGACGCGCAGCTGGCGCCATTGCGCGTAGCGCAGGGTCGGGCCGTCCCAGGCCAGCGCCAGCGGCACCGGCAGCTGCGACCAGTCGCGGTACTGCGCGCCGTCCTCGTCGCCGCGCGGCGCGCGTTCGAACAGTTCCGAACGCTGCAGCAGGCGATCGACCCAGCCCGGCGGAATGCGCAGATGGCCGCGCGCGCGCACTTGCGCGGCGGGGTCGAGAATGCGGAAGCCCAGCCACAGGCCGTCGTCGTCGCCGTTGCGCGCCTGCAGGCTCTGCAGCGAGGCGGCGCCGTCGTCGACCACCGGGATCAGCGCCACGTCGAGCGCCTGACTGAGCTTCATCAGCTGCGATTCGTGGGCCAGGCTCCAGGCCAGCACGCGCGAACGGCCGCGGTAGCCGGTCCAGTGCAGGCCGGTGTCGGTGTCCAGCGCCAAGCCGCTGTCGAGCTGCAGCCGCACCCGCGTGCCGTCGCCTTCCAGCGTCACCGTCTCGCCGTCGACCGGGCCGGCGGCGAAGAACTCCAGCCAGCCGCCGCCGTCGCGCAGCGGCCAGCGCTGGGCCGCGCCGAAGAAGCCGCACAGCGCCTGCGCCTGCCACAGCGGCACCGACGCCACCCGCCCGCGCAGCGGGCGCGCGCGCTCGGCGTGGTCTTCGCCGAACGCGTTCGGCGCGGCGTCGGGCGCGGTTTGGATCGCGTCGGCGTCAACCATGGCCCAGCGCCACCTTCATCAATTCGGGCAGCGAGCGTACCCCGAGTTTGTTCATCATGTTCGATCGATGCAGTTCCACGGTCTTGACGCTGATGCCGAGCACGTCGGCGATGATCTTGTTGGGTTTGCTCGCCACCACCAGATCCATGACCTGACGCTCGCGCGGGCTGAGCTTGGCCAGCCGGTCGTCGCCGGCTTCGCCGCCGCCGGCGTGATTGCGCGCGTTGGCGACGGCGGCGCGGATCGCTTCGATCAGGCCTTCGTCGCTGAACGGTTTTTCCAGGAAGTTGGACGCGCCCTTGCGCATCGCCTCGACCGCCAGCGGCACGTCGCCGTGCGCGGTGACGAACACCAGCGGCAGGCCGATCCCGCGCCGGCGCAGTTCTTCCTGCAATTGCAGCCCGCTCATCAGCGGCATGCGGATGTCCGAGACCAGACACTGCGCGCCGCTGCCGTGGCGTTCGCTGCCGTAGGCCTCCAGGAAAGCCGGCCCGCTGGCGTGGGCCTGCACCTCGAAGCCGGCGGTTTCCAGCAGCCACGCGGTGGATTCGCGGAAACCGTCGTTGTCGTCGACCAGATAGATGCGCGCTTCGCTCATGCGGGTGTCCTCGGACGTGCTTCCCTGGTGCCGGCGTTCGCCCGTTCGAAGCGCGCGCCCGTGGCCGACGGCGCGGCCGAGCCTCGCCCGGCCGCGCGCCAGCGCGACGGTATAACCCGAAGCGGCGGGGCGGCGGTGCTGAGGTTTGTCACCTGCGCGCCTTTCAAGCGCGCGCCTCGTAACGCGGCAGGGTGAAGCCGAACACGCTGCCGCCGCCTTCGCGCGGCTCGAAGAACAGCCGGCCCTCGTGGTATTCGATGATCGAGCGGCAGATCGCCAGGCCGATGCCCAGGCCGTCGGTCTTGGTGGTGAAGAACGGCGAGAACAGTTGGTCCTGCTCGGCCGGACTGAGGCCGGCGCCGCGGTCGGACACGCGCACTTCGACCTGCTCGTCGAGGTTCAGCCGCGCGTCGATGCGCAGCTCGCGCCGCTCCGGGGCGATCTCGCGCATGGCTTCGATCGCGTTCTTGACCAGATTCAGCAGCACCTGTTCGACCATCACCCGGTCGGCGAACACCGGCGGCAGCGGCTCGGGCAGGCGCAGTTCGATGCGCAGATCGAGCCGCTCGGCCTCCAGCCGCAGCAGCTCCAGCACGGTTTCGGCGATGCGCGACAGGGCGTGGGCGTCGCGCCGCGGCTCGCGCGCGCGGACGAACTCGCGCACTCGCGAAATCACCGCGCTGGCGTGCTCGGCCTGGGTGCGCGCGGCTTGCAGCGCGCGTTCGACCTGGACCGGTCCACCCGCCTGCTCGACCAGACGCAGGCTGCCGTTTACGTAGTTCATGATCGCCGCGAGCGGCTGGTTCAGCTCGTGCGCGAGGGTCGCGGCCATCTCGCCGACCGACATCATGCGCGAGGTGAACAGCAGTTTTTCCTGGCGGCTCTTGTGCGAGGCCAGGGTTTCGATGCGCTCGCTGATGTCGACCGCGGTCAGCACGTCGGCCGGCGCGCCGGCGTGCTCGGCGCGGCCCCAGTGCAGCGCGTACCAGCGGCCGCTGTGCGGGGCGCGGACCTCGCGCGGACGCGCGCCGTCGCCGGCTTGGGCGTGCAGGCGCGCGAGCAGGGCGTCGCGGCGTTCGTGTTCGGGCAGTTCGCCGAAGTCCTCGCGGTAGCGCGCGTTGGCCGCGCGCAGCGCGCCGTCGGCGGCGAACACCGCGCAGGCGAACGGCACCGCGGCGAGCAGGCCGGCGTCGTCGCCGGCGGCTTCGGTGGCGGCGGAGCGGGCGCGGGCCATGCCTCAGCCTCCCGCGTTGGCCGGCCGCGCGGCGCACGACCGCGACGGGCTGCTACGGTATGTCGCCGCGCGCCGGCGCCGGTGCGCCGCGCTCGGGGCGCCGATGCCGCTGTTGCCGATCCTTCTATTTCCGAATCTGGTTGCGCACTCAATCGCCATGCCGACACTGCCCTTGCTGCGTTCCGTCGTCCGTTGCGGCCTCGCCCGCGCCTGCCTCGCCTTCGCGTGCTGCGCGCCGTGGGCCGCGTTCGCCGCGGCGCCGGCGGCGTCCGCCGCCGCCGTTCCCGCCGCCGAGGCCGCCGCTGCGCAGCCGCCGTCGATCTTGTTCGAGTTCGCCGCGATCCTGCTGCCGGTGGCGGTGGTGCTCGGCGGCCTGGTCGCGGTGCTCTACGTGCTGCGCAAACGCCACGGCCTGACCGCGCGCGACGCGCCGCTGTCGGTGCTGCAGATCCTGCCGATCGGCCCGCGCGAGCGGATCGTGGTGCTGCGCACCCGCAGCGGGCGGGCGCTCGCGATCGGCGTGAGCGGGCAATCGCTGAACCTCATCGCCGAACTCGACCCGGCCGACATCGCTCCCGCGACGGCCGCATCGGAGGCGACGGTTGCATCGGCAACCGTTTCCGCGAGCGCTGCTCCCACACCGTCCGCAGCGGACCCCAGTGTCTCCGCGGAGCGCGAATCGTGAGCGTTTTGCAGGTACGTTAGACGAATACGTCGATGCAATTGCGCACGAGTTCACAAAAACAGCGACGAATGCGCGCGAATTTAGCCGCATGCAATGAAGAGCGCGTGAGTTTGTGCACGCCTTGCGCGGAACCGGGTTGTTCACACAACAGGTGACAAATTGCACTTAGTATCGGCCGTCCGGACCGGCATCGTGTCGAGGACAGCGCCATGCGAGGTGGCTCAGAAAAACGCGGCAACGCAGCGATGGTCTGCGCCGCCGCGTACTGTGCGGCTCATCACACGAACGCAGCCCGCGGACCCGCTCCGTGGGACGGCTCGACCGCCGCAGCGAATCCGCGCGGCGCCGTGCCGGCACCCGCGGGGAGCGGGGTTTCCTAAGGATTTTCGGGACTGACGAATGCGTGGACTGCTGACTTCCTGGATCGCTACCGCGTCCGGCGCGCAGGGGCGTCGCCGCGCGGGCTACAGCGACGTGGTCCTGGCGTTCGCCGCGGTGACCATCATCGGCGTGATGATCCTGCCGCTGCCGCTGGCGATCATCGACACGCTGGTGGCGGTCAACATCGCGATCGGTTTCGGCCTGCTGCTGATCGCGCTGTACATCCCCACGCCGGTGGCGTTCTCCAGCTTTCCCAGCGTGCTGCTGCTGACCACGCTGTTCCGCTTGTCGCTGTCGATCGCGATCACCCGCTCGATCCTGCTCGAAGCCAACGGCGGTCATATCGTTGAAACATTCGGCAGCCTCGTCGCCGGCGGCAACCTCGTGGTCGGCTTCGTGGTGTTCCTGATCATCACCGTGGTCCAGTTCATCGTCATCGCCAAGGGCGCCGAGCGCGTGGCCGAAGTCGCCGCGCGCTTCACCCTGGACGCGATGCCCGGCAAGCAGCTGTCGATCGACTCGGACCTGCGCGCCGGCCTGATCGACAAGGACGAAGCCAAGCGCAAGCGCCGCCTGCTGGAAGTGGAAAGCCAGCTGCACGGCAGCCTCGACGGCGCGATGAAGTTCGTGAAGGGCGACGCCATCGCCGGCATCGTCATCATCATCATCAACCTGCTCGGCGGCTTGGCCATCGGCGTGCTGCAGAAGGGCATGCCGCTCACCGACGCGACCCACACTTATTCGATCCTGACCATCGGCGACGGGCTGGTCTCGCAGATTCCGGCCATCCTGGCGACCATCGCCGCCGGCCTGGTGGTGACCCGCACCGCCGGCGACGAAGACGACCGCCATCTGGGCGAGTCGATCACCCGCCAGGTCTCCGGCCAGCCGCGCGTGCTGCTGATCACCGGCTGCCTCGCGTTCCTGATGATCTTCGTGCCGGGCTTCCCCAAGCCGGTATTCCTGATGCTGTCGCTGGTGCTGCTCGGCTTCGCCGGCTGGCGCTACCGCCATCACCACCCGCTGCTGCGCCGCGTCTTCAGCGTGCCCGAGGGCGAGCGCGCGGACGAGGACAAGCCGGCCAACGAGGACGAAGTGGCGCCGCCCGCGCCGCTGCAGCTGGAGATTTCGCCGTCGCTGGCGGCCGCGTTCGGCGAGTACGCCGCGCGCGAGCGCATGGTCGAAGTCGCGCGCCGCCTGCGCGACGAATACGGCGTGCCGCTGCCGGTGCCGGTGGTGAAGATCGCCGCCGACCTCGACGGCGGCGACGGCCTCGGCGGTTACCGTTTGACCGCGTTCGGCGCGCGCATCGCCTTCGGCCGCTTGTCGCCGAACGCGCAGTTCCGCGCCGCGCGCGCCGGCGACGCCAACGCGCCCAAGCTGCCGGGCTTCTTCCCGCCGCTGTCGGGCGAATGGACCGGACAGGCCGGCGCCGGCATTCGCGACGCGCTGAGCACGGTGATGGAGCATTGCCGGCATGCGCTGGAACGGCGCCTGGGCAGCTTCATCGGCATCCAGGAGGCCTCCAACCTGTTCGGGCGCATGCAGCGCGATTACCCGGATCTGGTCAAGGAAATGCTGCGCGTGGTCGCGCCGCAGCGCGTCGCCGACGTGTTGCGCCGCTTGGTTGAAGAGGGCGTGCCGATCCGCAATCTGCGCGACGCGTTCGAGGCCATCACCGACGTCGGCGGCCGCGAGAAGGACGTGGTGCTGCTGACCGAGTACGTGCGCGTCGCGCTCAAGCGCGAAATCGCCGATCGTTACGCCGACGGCGAACGCACCATGCAAGTGCTGCTGATCCATCCGGAACTGGAAGACCGCCTGCGCCAATCGGTGCGCGTGGCGGGCGGCGCGACCCAATTGGCGATCTCGCCGGAACTGGCCGGCCGCCTCGGCGCGGAGGTGCGTTCGCATCTGTCGCGACAAGGCGAAGGCATAAAGCCGGTGTTGCTGTGTTCACTGGATGTTCGCCGTCACCTGCGCAAGCTGTTGGAGATCGACTTCTTCGAGCTGCCGGTGTTGTCCTACCAGGAACTCGCGCCCGATCTGCGCATCGTGCAGGCAGGCCAGGTCAACGCCTGAGGAGAACGAAGCCATGCGCATCGCTGCCCGCACGCATTCCCCCATTCATCGGCCGAACGGCCCGCGCGTATCGCGCGTCCCGGCCGCGCGTCCCGCCTTCGGCGGCGACGTCTGAACAGGAGTTACCGCGATGATGTCCACCGACCAACATCCCACGCCCGACGACGCGCCCGAGCCGCGCGCCGCCGATGCCGCGATCGAGCCGGCGCCGGCCGCGCCGGCTGAACAGCGCGCGGAGCCGCGCGCGGCCGAAGCGCGCGCCGAGATCCGCGTCGCCTCGCCGGCGATCGGCGTGCTGCGCATCGTCTCCGGCCTGCACACCGGCGGCAGCCGGCCGCTGTCGGCGCAGGAAACCGTGCTGATCGGCAGCAGCGGCGATTGCGACATCGTGCTGTCCGATCCCAACGTCGCGCCGCGCCACGCGTTCCTGACCCGCATGGGCGGCACGGTCTCGCTGCGCGCGCTCGACGCGCCGCTGTTCGTCGACGGCCAGACCTTGAACCCGGGCGATCCGGCCGAACTCGGCGCGATGCAGCGCGTCGACATCGGCGGCGCCTCGTTCGCGGTCGGCGCCGCGGAAGATCCGGGTTGGGCGACGATGCTGCCCAACCTCGCCGACGCCGCGCGGCCGGCCAAGACGCCGATGCGCCATCTGCCGCTGATCGCGGGCCTCGCCGCGCTGTCGCTGGTGTCGGTGGCGATCGCCGCGGCGGTGATGCCGGGCTTCGAGAAGAAGCCGACGCCGACCGAACTGGTGCAGCCGCTGATCAAGGAATTCTCCATCGCCGGCGGACGCTTGGCCGAGAACGAAGACGGCAGCTTGGTGCTGTCGGGCACGGTCAAGGACGCGACCACGCGCGAGATGATCCGCAAGCGCCTGATCACCGATGAGGTCGATGCGCGGCTGGAGCTGCGCACCGGCGACGACATCGCCGCCGACGTGCGCGAAGTGCTGCGCAGCCAGGGCCTGACCACGCAGACGCGCTATCTGGGCAACGGCGACGTCGAAGTCAGCGGCCGCTTCGCCGACGAAGACCAGTTCAAGCGCGCGGTGGCTTCGCGCGCGATGCAGGACGTCAACGGCGTGCGCCGGGTGATTCCGCGCAACCTCGACGAAACCCACGTCGCCGCCGGCCCCGCGGTGGCCGCGCCGGAAGCGCCGAAGAAGGCGACGCCGGCCGAACCGACCCGGATCGTCAAGATCGTGCGCGGCGACAGCCCGCACGTGATCGACCTCGACGGCGCCGAGTACGCGGTCGGCGACACCTTGCCCGACGGCCGCGATCTGATCGCCATCGGCGACAAGGCCTGGGCGCTGAACAAGCTGACCGGGGTGACCGAGCAGATCAAGGCGCAGCCGCTGACCGCGCAGGAACTGGCCATCGCCAACGGCACCGCGCCGGCCGCCGATGCCGCCACCGCCGCGACGCCGGCGGCCGCGGCCAGCGCGACGCCCGCGCCGAACGCCGCGACGCCGGCCGCGCCCGCCGCCAATGCCGCACCGACGGCCGCCAGCGGCGCCAAGGCGCCCGCCGCTGCGCCCGCGAGCAGCGGCGCGCCCGCGCGCCCGGCCGTGGCCGAGGCGCCCGCGCGGCCGGGAAACCGACAATGAACGCGGCGACCCAGGGTCAGCACTAGGTGGTTTCACCCGCGCGGCGCCGATCTAATCCAACCTCGGCACCTTGCACCTGTCGTCCGCTGAAGCGTCAAGAATCGCAACACACGTCAAGTTTTCGGTGCCATTCGTTGTTCCACGCCATTGCGCGGCCTTGCCGCAAACGAGCAGGAGAGACGTCATGAGCAACAACGCAGTCAACGGCGCCGGCGGCAATGCCGGCCTGGTCACCAGCTTCATCGCCGACGTCAACAAGAACGACGCCATCGGCAACGGTAAGAGTTCGCGCGGCGCCGGCAGCAGCAGCGGCGCGGGCGGCGGCGTGTCGGCCGGCGGTGGCGGCGGCGGCGGTCAGGCGAGCTGGTACGAGTCGATGGCCCGCGCCTGGGGCCAGACCATGGACGCGCAGGCCTCGCGCATCACCGAGCTCTCCGGCTCGATCGGCGGCGGCAACGACCAGCCCTCGTCGATGATCGCGCTGACCTCGCAGAGCCTGCGCATGCAGTTCATCTCCAACAGCGCTTCGACCTCGATCAACTCGGTCGCCCAGGGCATCGAGAAGCTCGCTTCGAAGAACTGACCGGCGCGCGGCCCGACGTCTGCCGCCTGCCGTCGCGGCGCCCGGATCCCCGTGTCCGGGCGCCCGCGGGGCTTGCGGAGAAGTCGGGTGCATCGCCACCGTCGTCGTTTACATTCGGTCCCATCGTTGTCGAACCTACCGTTGCAGGAGACAGGTTCATGATCGAAGCCATCCAAGTCGCGGCCGAAGCCGCGCAGCCGGCCGCCGCTTCGCCGGCGCAGTCGCCGCAGGCCTCGGCCTACGACATCCGCGAGTTCGCGGCCGCGTTCGATCGCGGCGCCGCTCCGGGCGGCGCGGGCGGCGTGCACGCCGGCGGCGCTCAGCAGGTCGCTCAGGCCGGCGCGGCCGAGCCCTCGCAGGGCACCCGCGCGGTATTGAGCGCGCTGGACAACCTCAACGGCGGCGCCGAGAGCATCGGCCAGGCCAGCCAGAGCCTGTCGGCCAACGCGGCCGAACTGACGCCGGGCGAGATGATCCAGATGACCATGAAGTGCCATCAATTCATGTTCACCTCGCAGCTGACCTCGAACGTCGCCAACCGCACGTCCGACGGCATCCAGCAGCTGTTCCGCCAGCAGTCGTAACACGCAAGGCAACCACAACACGGGGGATGCATGGGTAGGGCGTCGGGCTTCAAAGCGGTAAGGATTCTGGCGGCCCTGCTGGCCTGCCTGCTGATCGTGGGATGTACGCGCACGCCGCTGTACAGCCAACTCGACGAGCAGCAGGCCAACGAACTGATGGCGGCGCTGCTCGACGCGGGCATCCCCGCCGAGAAAGACCCCTCGCCGAGCAAGACCGGCTGGGAAGTCATGGTCAATCGCGGCGACATCCCCTATGCGATGCAGGTGCTCAACTCGCGCGGCCTGCCGCGCGCGCAGTACCGCTCGCTGGGCGACGTGTTCAAGAAGGAAGGCTTCGCGTCCTCGGCGCTGGAAGAGAAGGCGCGCTACCTCTACGGCCTGTCGCAGGAACTCTCGCGCACGCTGACCCGCATCGACGGCGTGGTCGAGGCGCGCGTGCACATCGCGCTGCCCGACCGCGATCCGCTCGGCGGCAACGTCCAGGACTCCTCGGCCTCGGTGCTGATCTTCGAGCGCCCGGGCCAGAGCCTGCGCGACCGCGAGACCGACATCAAAGTGTTCGTGAAGGACAGCGTCGAAGGCCTGGACGACGTTAACAAGGTCACGGTCAAGTTCTTCACCGTGCAATCGCCGCCGAAGGTCAGTCAGGCCGGCGGCCCGCTCAATGCGGTGCTCGGCTCGATCGACCTGAGCGCGGTCATCATCGGCGCCGGCGTGTTGGTGCTGCTGGCGATCGTCGCGTTCTTCTTCGGCCGCATGCGTTCGCGCCTGTTCCCGGCCGCGCCGCAACCGCCGCCGAGCAACGCCCGCGGCGGAGTGTGGAACGGATGAGCGTCGCGGCGCTGCGCGCGGTTCTGGCCGAGACCGATGCCAGCTGGCACGGTCGCGGCGAGGACGAGCGCATCGCTCCGGAACTGCTGGCGGCCGCGCGCGACAGCGCGATCGGCCGCCGTTTGCTCGGCGGCTGGCTCGCCGCCGAAGCCGCGCCGGCGCTGCTGGCGCCGCAACCGGGCGCGGGCTTCGCCGCCGCCGCGTTGCGCTGGCCGCGTGCGCGCGTGGAGCGCCTCGTGCGCGATCTGGGCGCGCTCGCTTACGCCCCGGCGATCCGCGCCGAAGTGCGGCGCGAGCCGGTGCGCCGGCTCAAGCAAGCGCTCGACAATTCCTACTTGCTCGCGCTCGACAGCCAGGTCTGGGACGGCAAGGTGCAGAACCAACTGGCCCTGCAGCTGGGCGACAACCTCGACCGCGCGCTGCGCATGGACGACGACGCGCCGCTGTATTTCCTGCTCGACCTGCGCGGTCGCGCCGAACTGCGGCTGTGGGCCGAGCGCCGCGATCCCGGCCTCGCCGATTGGGTGCGCCTGTTGTTGCCGCGCGAACTGCACGAGAGCGCGCCGGCGCTGGTCGCGCACCTGCCGCCTGACGTGGTCGAGCGCCTGCACACCCATCACGGCGCGCGCCCGCTGACGGCCTGAGCCGCTACGCCCTTCGCTTCAGCCACACGGAACCGCCATGCCCGCCGATTCGCTCCGCCACGATGTCCCGTCCGCCGCCGGCGCGAGCAACGTCGCCGATCTGTCGGCGCGGCGCGATCTCGGCCGCGGCGGCGGCGCGGTCGCGGTGTTCGAGCGCAAGCAGTTCGAGCGCGCGCTGGCCGGCACCGTGGTGCCGGCGCAGCAATGGAATCAGGTCGCCGAGATCGACCAACTGCTGGCCCGGGTCAACACCCTGTACGAACAGGCCGGCGAAGAGATCAAGCAAGCGCGCGAGGCCGGCTACGCCGCCGGTTTCGCCGAAGGTCTGGCGCGCGCGCAGCAGCAGATGGCGCAGCAGCTGGCCGACCTCAACGAGCGCCGCGCGCGCGTGCTGGCCGACGCCGGCAGCCGCGTGACCGAGCTGGCCTGCGCGATCGTCGCGCGGATCTCGCCCGAGTTCGACGCGCGCGCGGTGGTCCCGCCGCTGGTCATGCAGGCGGTGGAAGCCGCGCAGGCCGAACAGTTCCTGCTGATCCGCGTGCACCCCAGCGTGCGCGAGGAAGTCGCCAAGGGTCTGGGATTGGTGCGGCAAGCGCATCCGGTGGTCGGCGTGATCGAACTGGTCGACGACGAGAGCCTGGACAAGCTGAGCTGCGTGGTGGTGTCGGAAGTCGGCGAAGTGCGCGCCGGCGTCGCCCAGCAGATCGAGGCGATCCGGATCGCGCTGTCGGGCGCCGAATACGGCGCGGAGCACAGCGAATGACCGCGCGCGCGCCCGCCGTTCGCACTGCTACGCGAGGCGCGCGATGAGCAGCCTGCCGCGCACGGTATTGCAGCCGGCGCCCGCGCCGGTGCAGATCGACCCGCTGATCGCCGCGCTCGCGCGCGTGCCCAGCGTGGTGCGCGTGGGCAAGGTCGCCGAGGCCTACGGCACCATGATCCGCGCCACCGGACTGAAGGCGATGATCGGCGAGCTGTGCGAACTGCGCAGCCCGCGCGACCGCAATTTCCGCCTTACCGCCGAAGTGGTCGGCGTCTCGCGCCAATACACCTTGCTGACGCCGCTGGGGCCGCTCGACGGCGTCGCCCACGACACCGAGGTCGTCGCCACCGGGCGGCAAGCGTCGGTGCGCTGCGGCGAAGGTTTGCTCGGTCGCATCCTCGACGCCAACGGCGACGCCATCGACGGCCGCGGCAGTTTCGGCCCGACCGTGCAGATGCCGATCTACGCCGCCTCGCCCAATCCGTTGGCGCGGCAGTTGATCGAAGAACCCTTCGCCACCGGCGTGCGCGCGATCGACACGGTGATCACCGCCGGCGTCGGCCAGCGCCTGGGCATCTTCGCCGTCGCCGGCGGCGGCAAGAGCACCTTGCTCGGCATGCTCGCGCGCGGCGGCGACGCCGACGTCAACGTGATCGCCCTGGTCGGCGAGCGCGGCCGCGAGGTCAACGAATTCATCCACGACAACCTCGGCGAAGCCGGGCTCAAGAAGTCGATCATCGTGGTCGCCACCTCCGACCGCCCGGCGCTGGAACGCAGCCGCGCGGCCTGGGTCGCCACCGCCATCGCCGAATACTTCCGCGACCGCGGCCAGCGGGTGATGCTGCTGGTGGACTCGGTGACGCGCTTCGCCCGCGCGCTGCGCGACGTCGGCCTCGCCATCGGCGAGCCGCCGGCGCGGCGCGGTTTCCCGCCGTCGGTGTTCAGCCAGATGCCGCGCTTGTTCGAGCGCGCCGGCAACAACGACAAGGGCTCGATCACCGCGTTCTACACCGTGCTGATGGAAGGCGAGGACGGCGACGACCCGGTCGCCGAGGAAGTGCGCTCGATCCTCGACGGCCACATCGTGCTCTCGCGCAAACTCGCCGCCGCGTACCACTATCCGGCCATCGACGTGCTGGTGAGCCTGAGCCGGACCATGCCGCGCGTGGCCGACGACGCGCACCAGCGCGCCGCCGGGCAGTTGCGCAAGTATCTGGCCAAGCACCAGGACATCGAACTGCTGCTGCAGCTGGGCGAGTACAAGCGCGGCAGCGACGCCGACGCCGACATCGCGATCGAGAAGATCGAACCGATCCGCAAGCTGCTCAAGCAATCGGCCGCCGATCTGGCCGACTACAAGCAATCCGTCGACGCGCTGCGCAGGTTGTTCGGATGAAGCAGCGCTTTCCCCTGGCCACCTTGCTGCAACTGCGCGAACACCGCGTGGAGACGGCGCGCGCGGTGGTCATGGAGCGCCAAGGCCAGGTGCAGGCGCGGCGCGAGGCCTGCGTGGCGATCGAGGGCGAGATCCAATCGCTCAACCAGGAACGCGCCGACCAGCGCCTGCGCCTGCTCGATCCGCCGCCGGCGGGCGTGCCGTGGCCGATGGCGATGTCGCAGCGCGAAGCGCATATCGATCATCTGGCCGAACTGGCCGGCGCCGCGCGCCAGCGGCTCGCCGACGCGCAGGGCAAGCTGCGCGAAGCCGAAGCCGCGCTGGACGAGGCGCGCAAGGCCTTCTTCCGCGCCAAGGCGCGGCTGGAGGCGTTGGAGAAGCGCCGCGACGTGTGGCGCAAGGAACAAAACGCGATCGCCCAGCGCCGCGAAGAGGCGCTGTCGGCCGATCTGTTGCTGTCCGCGCGCCAACGCTCCTCGCACGACAACACTCCTTTCTGAGCGAATCCTTTCCGAGGTCGCCATGAGCACGATCCGCCACAACTCCGCGAACGAAGACGCCAAGCGCGCGCAACAGGCCGCGCAAGACGCGCAGTTGGCCGAACGCCGGCACGCCGCGCACGAACCCGCGCCGCCCGAGTCGGTCGATCAGTTCCGCAACCTGATGCAGCAGCGTCAGGCGCTGGGGCAAAAGGGCGAGCAGACCACCGGCGCCCAGCCCGAGGACGGCCAGTACGCCGCCGGCGATCAGGCCGCGCAAAGCCAAACCTTGCGCGACCGCCAGCAGAACGCGCTCGAGCGCGGCCGCAATCAATACGCCCAGGACCAGAGCGCGCAGAGCCACGCCGCGCAGGGGCAGGCGCGGCAGCAGACGGTCGAGCAGAAATCGCGCGACGAGCAGCGCTATTCGGTCGGCTTCGATCGCGGCGATGCTGGCCAGCCGTCGTCCGAGCAATCGGGGCTGTGGCTGGCGCAGCAAGCCATGCGCGCCGAACAGGCCGCGCCGATGCAGGCGCCCGCGCCGACCTCCAACGCCGCCGCGTTCGCCGAGCTGATCGAGCGCCACGTGCGCCAGCTCGCGGTCAGCAGCGGCGGCGCCGACGGCGAGAACGGGCAGGTGCTGCTGCGCTTGTCCGATCAGACCCTGCCGGGCACCGACCTGTTGCTGAGCAAGACCGCCGACGGCTGGCAGCTGCGCGCCGATTCGCGCTCACGTTCGAGCTACGACGCGATCCGCGAAGCCGGCCCCGAGCTGATGCGCCGCTTCGCCGCGCGCAACCTCGGCCAGCTCAGCATCGATCCGCATTTTCACGACTGACCGCCGCGCCGCGCGGTCCCCGCTCACTCAACCGATGGAACGCCACCGATGACCACCCAGAACGCCGCCGACGACCAGCGCCGCCAGCTGCGGGCCTCGTTCGAGAACCTGCTGCAGGATCAGGCCGATCTCAACGCCGACGACCGCAGCTTCCTGATGAAGCATTTCGACGACGCGCTGGAGCAGCAGGATTTCGATACCCCGGTCGAACTGGACCCGGAGGCGATGCGCCGCGACTGGGCCGTCGCGGTCGATGCGCTGGTGCCCGACGCGACCGCCAGCGAGCGCGACGTGCACCTGCGCCGTTTCGACGAAACCCTCGAACCGCTGCGCCGCGACACGGTCAAGGACGCCTACGAGTATTCGCGCCGCCGCCGCGAGCAGGGCGACGAGGCCGCGACGCAGTGGCTGAACGAGCGCAACGCCTCGCGCAAGACCGCGAGCGCCGCCGCCGCCGCGACCGCGCCGGCGCAGCCGGCCGCGCGCAAGGCGACGCCGCGCAATCCGTGGGGCGGCTGAGGCGGCTTGGGGGATAAGGAACGGGTGGAGGGGAGCGAGTGAAGAGTGAAAGCGGGTCTCCGTTCTCGTTTCTCGTTCCTCTTCACTGAGTTCCTGGCCCCGCCCCCTAGGGTACGCCATAGCTTGTTGCCCCCCGGGCCCGCGCGGAAGATGGCATCAACCAACCAGGGGCGGGTCTCGACGACCAGGCTGAACCGCTCTGTCTCGCACAACGCATCGCATTGGAGAAGATCATGAGCAACGACGTGAATGCCCTGTTCGCCAATTCCCTGGCCAATCAGGAAGTGCAGAACAAGACCAACGAAGCCAAGAGCGGCGGCAAGGACGGCTGGCTGATGGCGCTGGCGACCATGGCCGGCAAGCTGGCCGACAAGAAGGCCGACCAGATGACCAAGGCGATCGAAGGCCTGCCGGCCGACGCCAAGCCGAGCGACATGCTCAAGACCCAGGCTCTGGTCTCGGAATTCCAGCTGATGATGAACACCTTCACCAACGTGGTGAAGACCATCGGCGACACCAACGCCAACACCGCCCGCAAGGGTTGATGTCGGCCTCGCGCCCACGGCGCGAGCGAAGGGGAGCGAAGCCGCGAGGCTTCGCTCCTTTCGCGTTTTTGCGGCAGGGATTTTTCATGGCGACGACGAAGACTCTCGCGGCGGCGATCGCGCTGCTCGGCGCGTGCGCGCCGGCCGGGGCGCAGGACTATCAGCCGTACATGGACTCGTTCAATTCGACCATGACCTCGATGCAGAACACCGCCGGCACCGCCGCGGTCAACGCGGCGATCAACCGCTCGTTGAGCCAGCGCGGCAAGAGTGCCGCGCCCGCGGCCAAGCCGGCGGCGAAAGCGGCGGCGACGGCGGATCTGTCGTTCCGCCGCGATCCGGCCACCACCGAACGCGTGCGCGCGGCGCTGATCGCGGCGATGGGCAAGCAAAGCCGCGGCGTCGCCGACGACTTCGCGCGCCGCTCCGGCGGCGCCGATTACCGCCGCCGTTTCGCCGCCACGCTGCCGGCGCGCGGCCTGTCCAACGACAACCTCGCCGATGTCGCCGCGTATCACGTCGCGGTCAATTGGGCGCTGGTGCATCAGGCGGCGTTGCCGTCGGCGGCGTCGCTGCGCGCGTTGCGCGAGCAGATGCGCGGCTCGTTCGCCGACAACGGCGTGCTGGCGCAGCTCGCGCCGGCGCAGCGGCAGTGGGTCGCGGACGATTTCCTGTTCCGCTCGTTGAACCTGGACGAGAAGGTCGAGCAGTTCGCGCGCGCGCCGGATCCGCAGACCCAGGCCGCGTTCGCGCGCGCGGCGCGCGAGGACATCCGCCGGACCTTGGGGCTGGACTTGCAGGACTATCGATTCACGGCGGCCGGCTTGGTGCGCTGAGGCGCATCGCGGACCGGAAACGAACGCATCGGGTCTGCAGGCGCTCCCTCGCTCTGCGAGCGCCTGCAGACCCGATGTTTTCGTTTGGGCCGACGCTCAGCGCGAGCGGTCGTTGATCCTGCGCCCCAACCACCACGCGCCCGCCGCCACCGCCACGCCGAGGAACAGCGCGAAGCCGCTGCCGCCCGGGCTGGCGCGTTCGCTGATCAGGCTGCCGCTGGGCAGCATCAGCACCACCGCCATCGCCAGGCAGACGTAGGCGACCACGGTCAGGATCCAGAACAGCCACTGCAGCGCGCGCACCGCTTCGAGTTCGGGTTCTGCGTCGCGGCTGGGGCGGTGGACGCCGCCGCGGCCGAAGCGCCACAGCCAGTGGGTCAGGGTGGCGTCGTCGACCTTGCCGCCGCGCCGGTGCGCGCGCCGGGTCGCGCCGTCGCCGGTGTAGACGAGAGTGTTGGGCGCGTCGCCGCCGCGTTGCTGGGCGGCGCGGTCGTTGCCGGCCAGCGGCAGCGAGCGCGGATCGTTGTTGGCCGCGTTGGTGCCGACCGCGGGCAGCGTGGCCGAGGTCTCCGACGGCGGCGGCGCGGCGTTGGCGGCGGTGTTGCCGGCGGCCGGCGCGTGCTGGCCGCTCATGCGCGCGAGCAGGCTTTGCTGCGCGGCCAGCGCGTCTTGCGACATCGCCGCGGCCATCGGCGGGGCCGGCACGGCGTTGGCCGTGGCGGTGTTGACCAAGGTCAGGGTCGGCGTGGCCGCGTTGCCCGCGCCGGGCGCGGCAGCGGCGGTACCGGCGGCGGCCGCGCCGTTGCCGACGCTCGGCGGCAACGCGCCCGAAGCGGTCTGCGGCAGGCCTTGGCCCTGCACCACCGCGCCCTGGGCGTTGCCGGCGGCCGGCATCACGCCGTAGTTCACCGCGACGCGGTCGCCGCCGTAGGCGAGCTGCGGCGCGTTGGCGAGCGCGCGCTCGGACAGGGTCGGCGCCGGGTATTGGGTCGGCGCGTTGGCGTTGAACGGATTGTTGTAGGCGTTGTTGCCGTTGGCCGCGTTCGGCGACTGGCCCTGCAGCAAGCGGCTGGCCGGGTTGTCGGGATTGAGCAGCGGCGCGTTGGGCTGGGTCACCGCGTCCGGCGTGGCCGGAGCGCCGGGACCGGTCGCGCCGGGCTGGGGCGAATACGGATCGCCGCCGGGCAGGCCGTTGTTGCCGCCCGGGTTGGGCAGGCCGTCGTGGCCCGGCGGCAGGCCGCCGTTCTGGCCGGGGGGCAGGCCGCCGTGGCCGGGCGGCGCGTCGATGCCGCCGGGCAGGTTCAGACCGGGCGGCAGCGGGCCGCCGGGCAGGCCGGGCTTGGAGCCGCCCAGACCCGGCAGCAGACCGCCCAAGGGATTGCCGAAGTTGATGCCCGACATGGCTGCACCGCCCAACCTATCGTCTGCCGACCTCCGGCGCTGGCTTCGACGGTAATGCGCGGCGCGCGGCGCGGCATCCTCGGGCTGGCCCTAGGTCGGCGCTGAACGCGCGCGTCGTCGCCGCGCGCGCGGGTCGCGTTCGCCGACCGAAATTCGCGCGTGGCGATGCTTGCCACAAACGTTTTTTGTGGGCGATGAAAACAACGATTGGAGCTCGTCGCGAACGCGCGCACTACGCTGCGCAAACGTGGCAAAACGAGCGCGTCGCGCGCGCACATCGCCTTGTTGCGCGCGCGACGCGAGCGCACACTGTGTTCGCGTTCGCCGCGCACGATGCAACGTCGTGCAACGAACGCGGCACCGACTTCCGCAACGCTCCCCCACCACAGGAATCAAGATGAGCCGACTGCCCGGCCTCGATCTGCTGCGCGCGATCGCGATCGTTTGGGTGATGTTCTTCCATGCCCAAGGCGCCGGCCTCGGGTCGCCATGGTCGCCGATGTCGCAATTCGGCTGGATGGGCGTGGACTTGTTCTTCGCCCTCAGCGGTTATCTGATCGGCTGGCAGCTGCTGCGTCCGCTGAGCCAAGGCCGCCTGCCCGATTTCAAGGATTTCTACTTGCGCCGCGCGCTGCGCGTGCTGCCGGCGTTTTGGGCGGTGCTGGCGCTGTACCTGCTGTGGCCGGCGTTCCGCGAGCGGCCGGGGTTGGAGCAAGGCTGGCAGTTCTTCACCTTCACCTTGAACCTGCTGATCGATTACGAACACAACAAGGCGTTCTCGCACGCGTGGTCACTGTGCGTGGAGGAACACTTCTATCTGTTGTTCCCGTTGCTGGCGATCGCGCTGACGCGGCGGCCGGCCTTGTGGAAGGGCGCGGGCGCGACGCTCGCGCTGGTGCTGGCCGGCATCGCGCTGCGCGCGTGGGTGTGGAACGACTTGGACGACAACGCCAACCATTGGGTCGAACGCATCTATTACCCGACTTGGATGCGCCTGGACGGCTTGCTGTTCGGCGTCGCGCTCGCGGCGTTGCGCGCGTACCGGCCGCGAGGATGGGACGCGATGATGCGGCGCTCGGGCTGGCTCGCGTTGGCCGGCGTGGCGGTGTTGGCGTTGGCGATCTTCTTGTCGCAGCAGCGCTTGGGCTTCGTCGCCTCGGTGTTCGGATTCCCGGTGGTGTCGCTGGCGATGGCGCTGCTGGTCGCGGCGGGCGCGTCGGAGCAGCGCTGGACCGGACACCTGCGCGTACCCGGCGCGGCCTGGCTGGCGGCGGCGTCCTTCAGCCTGTATCTGATCCACAAGGGCGCGTTCGCGCTGATGGCCGGCGCGTACGGCGAGGTGCTGGAAACGCGGCCGCTGCTGGCGTTCTTCGCCTATGCCGGCGCCGCCTTGGCCGGCGGCGCGGCGCTGCACTATCTGATCGAGCGGCCGTTCCTGCGCTGGCGCGAGCGGTTGATCCGCCGCCGCGCGCAGGCGCCGGCCGCGAGCGAGGCCGCGGCGGCTTAGGCGCGCGCGGCTTCGGCGGCGAAGCTGCTGCGCAGCGCCACCGCCGCGGCGACCGCGCCGAGCGCCGCCAGCGCCACCGGCCACGCCGCCGCCGGCCAACCGGCGGCCTGGACCACGCTGCCGAACAGCGACGGGCCGATCACCTGGCCGAGGTAGCTGCCCTGCATCAACAGGCCGACCGCGATCGCGATCCGGCCCGGGTCGCGTTCCAACTCGGCCGCGCCGCCGATGGCGCTGGCCGGCAACAGCCCGCCGGCCAGCGCGAACAGCACGCACAGCGCATACGCGGCCAGGGCCGGCAGCGGCAACGCGAACGCGCCGGCCGCCGCCGCGCCCATCACCGCGCTGGCGATCGCGATCAAGCGCCACCGCTTCGCGCCGCGGCGCAGCAGCGCGCCGGCGGCGAGATTGCCGAGCACGTTGGCGCCGATCGCCAAGCCGCTGAGCGTGCCGGCGGTGGCCGCATCCACTTGCAGCCGCTGCATCAACAAGGTCGGCAGGAAGCTCAGCAGCGCATAGAACTGCAAGGCGTACAGCGCGAACGCCAGCGCCAGCAGCAACGGGCCGCGCGCGCCGGCCACCGCCAGCGCCTCGGCGGCGATTTGCCGCCACGGCCGTTGCGCGGCGGCGCGCGCCGCCTGCGCCGACGGCGCGCGCACCGTCAGCCGCAGCGCCAGCGCGGCCGCGGTGCACAGCAGCGCGTTGAGTTCCCAGTAACCGCGCCAGCCCGCCAGCGCGGTGCCGTCGAGCGCCGCGCCGGTGGCCAGCGCGAGCGCCATGCCGGCGGGCATGTAGCAACTCCAGATCGCGAACACCACGGCGCGGTCGCGCGCCAGCGACAAGCGCTGCAGCACGCTCGCGCCGGCCACGGCGAACAGCAGGAAGCCGGCGCCTTCGAGCACGCGCGTGGCCATCAGCGCGCTCAGGCTGTGGACCTGACTGCCGAGCGCGCTGCCCAGCGCCATCGCCGCCAAACCGATCACTTGCAGGCGGCGGTCGCCCAAGCGCGCCACCAGCGCCCCGGCCGGCACGCTGGCGAACAGGCCGAGCACGCCGAACACCGCCATCAGCCAGCCGCCGGCGCGCAGGTCCAGGCCGAGGTCGGCGCGCAGCGCGGGCAGGGCGATGGCGGTCTTGCCGACTTGCAGGGCGGCGATCAGGCCGGCGCCGAACACGGCGGCGACCGCCTGCCAATCGGTGCGCTCGGCCTGGGGCAGGGCGGCGGGGGAGGACAGGGGCATGGGCTTCACGGGGCGGACCGGGTCGGACGATGGCCGCTACCTTGCGACCTCAGGCAAGGTTGAGGTCAATGCGGCGCGAGTGGAACGCTGCGTATGGAAGCGAGAAGTGAGCGGAGAGGAGTGAGCAACAGCCGAGCAAACGGCGTGTCCTGCGTTTGCTCGCTCCTCTCCACTCGCTTCTCGCCCCACCCCCAAACCCGGTCTTGCTGCACATGCAGCGTGACTGAGGTCACCTTTTGAATATATTTTTGGTGATTAAAGGTGGGGCTGGCGTCCCAGAGTGCGTTCGTACATAGACAGGCCGTCCCGCATCCCCCGGTGGCGACGGCGATCCGAGAGCGGCCTCGGCCGCGCAGGCATCAACGATGGGCGGGCCGGTCCCGCTGTGGTCAGGGGAGTGAAGCGATGCACCGAACCCGCCTGGAGCTCGACGGCGACCTGTGCCAGCTCAGCGCAGCGCTGCCGCTGTGGCGCCGCCACTGGCGCGACGACGAGGTGTTCTGGCCGCGCGTGGACAGCCTGATCGAACGCCTGCTCACGGTTACCCCGCGCACCGAGCGCTGCCACGTGGTCGCGCACATCAACCGCATCATCGCCGCGCAGGGTTTGCAGCACGCGCCTTACGAATGAGCGGGGGTCACTTTTTCCGGGTCTTGAGCAGTTCGTCGAGCAAGGCGCCGACCCGCGCCGCGTAAGCGTTGGGCGCGAAGCGCTGGGCGAAGGCGCGGCGCTGTTCGGCGTTGCCGACCACCGATTCGCGGCTGAGCCGGATCATCAGTTCGGCCAATTGCGGGCGGTCGTGCGGATCGAAGCGCGGCATGTCGCCGGGCGCGACTTCCTCCAGCGCGCCGCCTTCGGCCACCGCCACCGGCGTGCCGGCGGCCAGCGCTTCCAGCACCGGAAGGCCGAAGCCTTCGGCGTAGGAGGGCTGCCACAGGCGTTCGGCGTCGAGGTACAGGCGCGCCAGTTCCTCGTCGCCGACCTGCTCGAACCAGTGCACGCCGTTGAGCCGCTGCAGCTCGGCCGGCACGTCGGCGGGCGAGCCGACCACGACCAGGTCGGGGGTGTCGTAATGCTGGCGGCGCGCGTCCAGCCAGGCGCGCAGGAACAGGTCGGCGTTCTTGCGCGGTTCGCGCGTGCCGACCAGCAGCCAGTAGCGCGGCGGCAGCGGCCGGCTCAGGCGGCTGCGTTCGGCCGCGGCCGGCAACGGCGCCAGCGCGTCGGGCAGGACGTAGAGCTTGTGCGCGTGGGCCGGATAGAGCCGGCCGCACTCGGCGGTGGTGTAGCGCGACGGCGTCCAGATCGCGTCGGCGCTGGCGATGGAATGGCCGATCGCGGCCTCGTCGATCAGGCGCGAGGCCAGCGCGCGCCACGGCGAGGAGCGCGGGCGGCGCAGGGTCAGCCGGAACAGATCGTGCAGCAGCAACACCTGCCGCACCGCGGCCGGCTTGCGCCACACCGGCAGGCCGCCCTCGGCGGTGGCGATGTAGACGTCGACCTGCTGCGCGCGCAGCGCCGACGGCAGGAACCCGGCCTCGAACCGCCAACGCCGGCGCAGGCCGGGGGCGGGCGGGGCGGCGGGCAGGTCGGCGGCGACCGCGATGGCGCGGTGCGGGTGGTCGAGCGGGGCTTCGGTGAACAGCACCGTCTCGGTGTCGGGGCGGCGGCGCAGGGCGCGTTCCAGCGCCAGCACCTGCCGCGCCGGGCCGCTGCCGGGCGCCGCGGTCGCGGCGCGGTAGTCCAGGCCTATGCGCATGCGGCCTCCGCCGGCGCACGGACGGCCGCGCGCGGGGGCCGCGCGGCTGCGAGGATCGCGTTGGAGTGGAGAGGCTTCATCGGTGACGCAGGTCCTGGCCGGTTACGACTAAACGGGAACATGCTGCCGAGTCAGCGCTCCTCCATTAGTGCGAACATCGTCACAAATATTATGTGACGAAGTGAGGTTCCGTGAGTCAGCGTTCGGAGCGCCTGTTCATGAATCGGCTGAACGAAACCGGGCCGGACAGGCGGCCGCCGGCGCCGCCGCAGACTGACGGAACCGTCACAGCCGGCTTGACACCCTGCGCGCGCCGGGCGCCCACTACCCTCGTTAGTTAACCTCTTGGTTCAGTTGCTATGCCCGCCGATTCGCTCAGCACCACCTTCGCCGCCCTCGCCGACCCGACCCGGCGCGCGATCCTGGCCCGCCTCGCCAGCGGCGAAGCCGGCGTGACCGAACTGGCCGAACCGTTTCAGATGAGCCTTCCGGCGATCTCCAAGCACATCAAGGTGCTCGAGCGCGCCGGTCTGATCGCGCGCGGCCGCGCCGCGCAGTGGCGGCCGTGCCGGTTGGAGACCGCGCGTCTGCAAGAACTGTCGGGCTGGCTCGACGAATACCGCCAGCTGTGGGACGAACGCCTGCAGCGCCTGGACGATTACCTGACCCAACTGCAGGCCGCCCCCGAGGCCGCGCATGACGACACGCCCGACTGATCTGTCCGTTTCCTCCGCACCGCCCGCCGTACCCGCGGAGCGCGGCCATGGCTGACGCCGGCCGCCCGCCGCGCCGCCGCGCCGCGCCGGCGCACGCCTGCGCGGACTCCGCGCCCGCGCGTCCTGCGTGTTGTTGTCTGCCGAGCCCGTTGGCGGGCGCGATCCGCACCACGGTGGCGCTGTCGGCGCCGGCGCGCGCGCGCGAATCGGTCGCGCCGCCGATGCCGGCGCCGGAGCGCGACGACGAGGGCGGGGCGATCGTTTAGCGGTTCGGATGCGCGCTCGCGCGACGGCGCGGGGCGAGTTTCGTTTCCCGCGCGATGTCGTCCTCGCGAAGACGGCGACCCAGAGACTTGGGGCCGCGTCGCGATGAAGCCCTGGGTTCCCGCGTTCGCGGGAACGACGGTTGTGGGGTTTTGCTCCTTCGCCTGACGACAGGCGAGTTACGGCAGGCGAGAGTGGCTCCGCTGCTTGCAGCCGTCATGCCCACGCGCGAAGACGGCGATCCGAAGACTTCGGGTCGTGTCGCGATGAAGCCCTGGGTTCCCGCTTTCGCGGGAACGACGGTTGTTGGGTTTTGCTCCTTCGTCTGACGAAGGCGAGTAACGACAGGCGAGAGTTGTTTCGCCGCTTACAAACCGTCATCCCCGCGAAGGCGGGGATCCAAAGACTTCAGCGCGTAGCCGCCACGCAGCCGACCACCGCGCGCAGTCGCCAAAACGAAAGTGAGCCCATCGCGCCGCCTTCGTGCAACGCGCCCGCGACGCAAGCGCGAGCCGCTGAGCGCATGCGCGAACCCGCACCGCGCCGCGCGCACTCGCGCGACAGCACTTTGCCGATTCGGTAACGGCCGATGACGCATCCGCACAATCGCGCGGCGCAACCACAGCACGCACGCGGCACGCCGCGTGTGCATCGCATTAGCAAACCTTGCGCGACCCTCGTCACCGCGCGCGCCGCGGCGCCGCATCGTTCGCCACACTCCGCAAAGTTGGACGCACGCTAAACGGAACTGCGTCGAAGTACCGGTGCGACGACGCGCGCTAACGTCGATCCCTGCGCGCGCCGCGTTCCATCGCGCCGCGTCGCGCCGCCGTTCGCAGTACGCAATCGAGCCACGCATCCGCACACCGGGGGAGTCGCCGCCGCAAACCACAGCGCTGCCGCGCCGCGCGATCGCGCAAGCGCGGGGCATCGATCGCGATGTCCGCGCGCATCCCGCTCGCGCGATTCGCACAACGGTGCGCGCTGAGGTTTTCGACACTGCTTACGCCCGGCCGCCGTCCCACAGGGAATCCATCCAGCTCAGGAGCCAGTCGCCCATGCCGCACGCCACTCTCAGCCACGCGATCCGACGCGCGTTGATCGCCGCCGCCGTCGCGAGTCTCGCGCCGGTCGCCGCGCACGCGCAGGACACCGCCGCCGCGCCGGCGACCACGCTCGATCGCGTCGAAGTCACCGGCTCCAACATCAGCCGCGGCGACATGGAAACCGCATCGCCCGTGCAAGTGGTGACGCGCCAGGAGATCGACCGCAGCGGCAAGGCGACGCTGGCCGAGTATTTGCAGACGCTCACCGTCGACGGCGCCGGTTCGGTGCCGCGCACCTACGGCACCGGCTTCGCCGCCGGCGGCACCGGCGTATCGCTGCGCGGCCTCGGCGCGGGTTCGACCTTGGTGCTGCTCAACGGCCGGCGCATGGCGCCTTACGGTTTGGCCGACGACGGCCAGAAGGTGTTCACCGATCTCAGCGTCATTCCGATGGACGCGGTCGAGCGCGTGGAAGTGCTCAAGGACGGCGCCTCGGCGATCTACGGGTCCGACGCCATCGCCGGCGTGGTCAACATCATCCTGCGCAAGCAGTTCAAGGGCGTGTCGGTGCGCAGCAGCTACGGCGCGTCGGGCAAAGGCGACGGCCAGCAAGCCAAGGCCTCGGCGACGTTCGGCTTCGGCGATCTGAGCGAAGACCGCTACAACGTCTACTTCAACATCGAAGGCGGGCAGACCGACGAAATCCGCGTCGCCGACCGCCGCGACCGCAAGTGGATCGGCACCGGCGACGCGCGTCGCTGGGGCTACAGCCAGACCAAGCGCTTCATGGCCGGCTACATCCTCGGCGACGACGCCAGCGGCTCGCCCGCGGGCAACGTCAAGAATCCGACCACGGGCCAGTACATGTCGCTGCCCGGTTGCGCGCAACTCTCGCCGGTGACGCCGCAAGATCCGGCCGGCGGCTGTCTGTGGCAGTCGGGCCAGTTCAACAGCCTCGCGCCGGAAGAGAAGTACGTGAACCTGTTCGGTCGCGGCACCTTCGCGCTGTCGGACAACTTCGAGGCTTACGTCGAAGCCGGTTACTCGCGCAAGAAGAGCACCTTCCACAACACGCCGTCGCAAGTGTCCGGCGCCTGGGGTTATCCCGGCGGCCCGGTCAACGCCGATTCCGGCGACGGCGCGGTGGTGCTCGGGCCGAACCATCCCGACAATCCGTTCCCGGGGCAGGCGGCGAACCTGCGCTACGCCGCGTTCGACGTCGGCCCGCGCATCATCCGCAGCGACAGCGAATTCAGCCGCATCCTGGTCGGCGTCAAGGGCACGCTCGGCAGCTGGGACGTGGACACCGCCTATCTGCATTCGCAAAACGACCTGACCAACAGCCGCGACGGCTTCCTGCGCTACAGCGCGGTGCGCGACGCGCTCACCAACGGCACCGGCCCCGGCGGCTGGTGGCGGATCGGCCAGAACGCGGGGCTCAACACCAAGGCGCTGTACGACTACATCTCGCCGACCATCCACGCCGACGGCAAGACCACGCTCGATTTGTTCGACGCCAAGGCCTCGCGCTCGCTGGCCGAACTCAAGGGCGGCTCGCTCGGCATCGCGTTCGGCGCGGAATGGCGCCGGCAGAAGGCCGAACTGACCCCGCAGACCTACACCGACGCCGGCGACATCATCGGCCTGGGCTACTCGGCGTACCGCGGCACCCAGGAAGTCGCCGCCGCCTACGCCGAATTGGTCGCGCCGGTGCTGGAAAGCTTGGAGCTGTCGGGCGCGGTGCGTTACGACAAGTACAAGGGCGGCGACGACGCGACCACGCCGAAGGTCGGCATCAAGTGGAAGCCGTTCCAGCAGCTGGCGTTGCGCGCGACCTACGCCGAAGGCTTCCGCGCGCCGAACCCGGCCGAGTCGGGCAAGGGCGGCCTCGCCGCGTTCACCGCCGCCGCCGATCCGGTGCGTTGCCCCGGCGGGAATCCGGCGCCGGGCGCGAGCGTGCGCGACTGCGACATCCAGATCGCGCTGATCACCAGCCCGAATCCCGACCTCAAGCCCGAGGAATCCAAGAGCTACACCCTGGGCCTGGTGTTCGAGCCGACCGCCAACACCACGATCACGCTCGACGGTTGGGAGATCAAGCGCACCAACGAGATCAACGTCGAAGCCACCGCCTCGGCGATCGCCGCCGGCCGCACCGTGCGCAGCGACAACAACCTGCCGGGCGTGGCGAATTCGGGCACCTTGCTCGCCGCGCAGGCCGCGTACATCAACTCGGCCTCGACCACGGTGCGCGGCATCGACCTGGACGCGCGCCAGAGCTTCGACCTGGGTTCCAGCGGCAAGCTCAACCTCGATCTGCAGTGGAGCCACATCAGCACGTTCGAGCGCGAGGAAGAGGACGGCACCACGTTCGAGTACGCCGGCACCCACGGCAACTGCGACGTCACCAACTGCATCGGCACGCCCAAGGACAAGATCAACCTCGGCGCGACCTGGGAGTACGGCAATCTCTCGCTCAGCGGCGTGGTGAACTACATCTCCAGCTTCAAGAACGTCACCGCCGAGGGCAACAACTGCGCCAGCCGCTACGCCGACGGTTCGCCGGCGCCGGGCGGCGGCTGCCGGATCCCGTCGTTCACCACCTTCGACCTGTCCGGTCGCTGGCGCGCGGTGGACGGCATCGAGGTGTTCGGCTCGATCCAGAACCTGACCGACAAGATCGCCCCGCTCGATCCGCTGACCTACGGCGCGATCAACTACAACCCGATGCACTCCAGCGGCGCGATCGGCCGCTACTTCACCGTGGGGGTCAAGTACGACTTCCACTGACGCAGGCCGCGCCTCGCCGTCACCCCTCCGGCCCACCCTCCAGTAAGCCGCTCTCCAGCCGTTAGGGCTGTTTACGGCCCGTCCCGCGCCCGCGGGGCGGGCCTTTTCTTGTCCGCGCCGGGCGCGAACGGGTTTCTGCGACGGCGTTCATGCCGCCGCCCACCCCCGCTTCACCCACCTTCACCCATCGTCCAATAGCCGGCGGCTCGGGGTGCGGACGTAAGATCGTTCCCATCCCGTCGTCCGCGGCGCCACCCTGCGATACCCACAGGCCGCCCCCATGCCTACCTTGCTGATCGCCGACGATCACCCGCTGTTCCGCGAAGCCTTGCGCGGCGCGGTCGCGCGGGTGCTGCCCGATGCGGCGCTGCGCGAAGCCGACAGCGTCGACGCGCTGTACGCCCTGGTCGAAGCCGAATCCGACGCCGACCTGCTGCTGCTCGACCTCAACATGCCCGGCGCGCAGGGCTTCAGCGCGCTGGTGCACCTGCGCGCGCTGCACCCGCAGCTGCCGATCGTGGTGGTGTCCGCGCGCGAGGAGCCGGCGACGATGCGCCGCGCGCTCGACCACGGCGCGGTCGGCTTCATTCCCAAATCCGCCGACGCCGCGACCCTGGGCGAGGCGATCACCACCGTGCTCGACGGCGACCGCTGGGCGCCGCCGGCGGCGATCGCCGCGCCGGCCGCCAACGCCGACGAACACGAGGCCGCGCAGCGCCTGCGCGACCTCACCCCGCAACAGTTCCGGGTGCTGCAGATGCTCGGTGCGGGCTTGCTCAACAAGCAGATCGGTTACGAACTGGGCGTGTCGGAAGCGACGGTCAAGGCGCACGTGACCGCGATCTTGCGCAAGCTCGGCGCCAACAACCGCACCCAGGCGGTGTTGATCGCGGGGCGCTTGGCCTTGGACCCCAGCGCGATCGTGCCGCCGCCTGAAGAAGCGGAATGAAGAGGCGGAATAAAGCGGCTTAGCGCGGAACGCGATTCGGTCCCGATCTGTCTCGCCCGGGCGCGGCGATCTGCGCCGACCGTCGCGACCGTCGCCGCGACGCGCTCAATCGCCGCCGCCGCGCCCCAAGCCCAACTCGCGCATCGCCGCCGCGTACGCGCGATCGATCTGCATCAAGCGCCATTGCGCCTGCTGCCGCGCCCGCGCGCCGAGGTGGGCGACGCGTTCGGGCAGATGCTCCTCGCGCTTGGCCTGATGCGCGGCGTCGATCCGCGCGCGCTCGGCGTCGGCGGGCACGCCCAGCACCTCGTGCCACGGCGGGTCGGGCGAGAACGGCGATTCGCCGGGCGCGGGTTCGCGGTCGCCGCGGTCGCGCAGCAGCGGCCAGGCCACGGCGATCAGCCAATAGCCCAGCGCCGCGCCGCCGATGGCGACGATCAGTTCGGTGGAAGTCATCGCAATCGCTCCAGGCGGCGGCGCGCGTCGAGCAGGCTCGGGTCGTCGCCGCGGAAATCCAGGGCCAAATCCAGTCGTTCGCCGATCTCGCCGGCCAGCGCCGCGGTGTGGCCGGCGCCGAGCAGGCGGCGCGCGGCGGCCATCGCCTCGCCGCGCAGGCCGCGCCGCTCGCACAGCCGGCGCACGGTATTGATCGCGTGCGGCGGGCAGCACAGCAGCTCGAACGCCAAGCCCAGCGCTTGCCGACCGCTCAGTTCCAGCACCCGCCGCAGCCGCCACAGGCGCAGGCCGATCCACAGCACGCTGGCGTAGATCGCGCCGGCCAGCGCCAGCATCGCCGTGGGATGCGCGGTGCGCCACAGCATCAGCGGCAACGCCACCAGCAGCAGCCACCACAGCAGCCGGCACGGCGCGGCGAAGCGGCTCAGCGCAATCAGGTAATGATCGAAGCCGGCCCAGTGTTCGGCCGGCTTGCCGGTGTCCAGCCAGCCGCCGCGGAACAGCGGCGCGGCCGGCCGCAGCGGGTCGGGCAGATACAGATAGCGCCCGCCCAGCCGCGTCTGCGAACCGGCGCTGGCGAACCAGCGCCGGCCGCGCCGGGTCAGCACGATTTCGTCGTAATGCAGCAGCAGCGCCGAATCGTGCAGGTAGAACGCGAACACGCCGAGCACCAGCAGCAGCTGGAGCGTCTGCGGGCTCATTGCTCGGAGGAATCCTTCTTGCCGCGTCCGAACAGCTTGCCGATCGCGCCGCCGATGGCCGCCAGGCCGACCAGCACCAGCTTCCAGGCCTTGACCAGGAACAGGCCGATGGCCGCGAACACGCCCTTCTTGCTCGCCACCGCGGCGGCGCCGCCGGTGATCAGCGCGGCCAGGCCGATCTCGGCCACGTGGTCGCCCGGACGGAACTCGGTGTACTTCTCGCCGTCGTTGAAGGCATAGCCCGGCACCACCTGCTTGAACTCGCCGATCGCCTGGGTGAGCCCGGACTGATCCGACACCAGCACCACTTCGGTCACGCCGTGGCGGCCGAGCAGGCGGGTGTTGTAGTTGACGACCTTCTCGGCGCTGCCCTCGGCCGAGGCCAGGATCGCCCACTCGAGGTTGTTGAGGGTCTTGTCGTACTGCGGCTTGAAGCTCCAGCCCTCGACGTGCATGGTTTCCCAGCCGCGGCGGCGGCGCTCCTCGTTGGATTGCTCGGTGCCTTCGCGCACCGATTCGAGGATGGCGTCGGGGTCGAGCTTCTCGTTGTCCTTCACATAGCCGATGTCGCTGTAGTGGAAGAACGAGAACCAATGCAGGTCCTTCGGCGCGAGGGTGAACTCGTCGTCGCCGGACGGCGGGTTGTGCAGCAGTTCGTTGAGCTTGCGGGTCTCGGCGGCGCCGAGGAAGACGTAGCCGTCCGGCACTTTCACCGTCGCCTTGCCGGCGATGGCGCCCTGGGTCGGACCGACCTGCCAGGCGAGCTTGGCCAGCGCGTCGGCCGGGTCTTGAGCGGCGGCGGTCGCGGAGGCGGCGGCCAGCGCGAGCGCGGTGAGAACGCAAAGCAGGCGCTTGCGCATGGTGTGGAATCCCCTGATCGATGACGGTTCGTCGATGAACGTCTGTGTTGAGACGCTGGCGGACGTACCCCTACGTCCGGCCCGCGATCGCGTCCTTGGATCGGTGCGGGCGGCGACAGCTTATGTGCACGGTGTCACATCGGCAATGCCGGCCGGCTTAAACGAACGGCGCGGCGCACAGGCGCCACGCCGTCGTCGTCGTTCGGGCTGCGCGAACCGCAGCGGGGGGAGTGGACGCCGGCGCTTGAGGTCCCTGCGGTCGGTTCGTCGCGATCCGTCGCAACGCGAAATGGCCAGGCATCCGGGGCTAATGGTGTCGGCGCGCGGCGTCGATCTCAAGCCGGCGGGGGCGATCCGGCCCGCCTCGTTCAGCGGGAAAAGTTAACGATTCAGGCTCGGCGCCCGCGAGCCCGGCTTGAGCGGTTCGCGCGCGGCGGCGAGGATGCGCTTTGGTCCTTCGCGTTCATCCAGGCCATGCCCACGATCTCCCGCTCGCTGCCGTTTTGCGCGGCCTTGCTGCCCGTCGTCCTCGCCTGCGGGCCCGCCGCCGCCGCCGGACGCGACGGGTTCGTCGCCCTGTTCGACGGCCGCAGCACGCAAGGCTGGCATCTCTACGGCAAGCGCGGCGAAGCGGTGACCGGCTGGCGCGCGGCGCACGGCGCATTGGAGCGCGTCGGCGCCGGCGGCGACTTGGTCAGCGACGCCGGCTACGGCGATTTCGAGCTGCGTCTGGAATGGAAGATCGCCCGCGGCGGCAACAGCGGCGTGTTCTATCGGGTCGAGGAAACCGCCGAACCGGTCTACTACAGCGCATTGGAATATCAGGTGCTCGACGACCGCCGCCATGCCGACGCGCGCAACGGCGCCAACCGGCTCAGCGGCGCGCTCTACGATCTGTACCCGCCGCTGCGCAACGCGGTCAAACCCGCGGGGCAGTGGAACGCCGCGCGCATCGTCGCGCGCGGCCCGCGCATCGAGCATTGGTTGAACGGCGTGCGCGTGGCCGCGTTCGAGATCGGTTCGGCGGATTGGAGCGAGAAGCTCGCGCGCAGCAAGTTCAAGGACTGGCCGAACTTTGCCGCCGCGCGTCGCGGGCCCGTCGCCTTGCAGGATCACGGCGACGCCGTGGCCTATCGCAAGATCGAGATCCGCGCGCTCGATCCCTGATCGAGCCGCCGCTCACGCCGCCGGTCGCTGCGCCGCCAGGAACGCGCGCAGCGACGCCGGCTTGATCGGCTTGGTCAGCACCCGGCAACCGCGGTCGCGCGCGGCGTGCTTGAGCGCGTCGCTGCCGTCGCCGGTCAGCAGCGCCGCGGGCAATTCGCGGCCGAGGCGTTCGCGCACCGCGTCGATGGTGGCGAGGCCGTCGAGGCGGTCGTGCAGGTGGTAATCGACCAAGGCCACGTCGGGGCGCTCGTCCAGCAGCGCCAGCGCGTCGTCCACGGTGGCGGCGAGCAAGGCGCTGGCGCCCCAGCGGTCGAGCAGGGCGCGCATGCCGTCGAGGATCTCGCGGTCGTTGTCGATGCACAGCACGCGCAGGCCGGCCAGCGAATCGGCCAAGCCCGCTTGCGCCGCGTCGGGCGCCACCGCTTCGCGCGGCACTTGCCCGCACGGCACGCTGATCGAGAACACGCTGCCGCGATTGATGTGCGAACGCACGCGCAGCGGATGATCGAGGGTGCGGGCGATGCGCTGGCAGATCGACAGGCCCAGGCCGAGCCCGCGCTCGCCGCCGCTGCCGGGTTGGTCGAAGCGGCGGAACTCGTCGAAGATCTGTTCGAGGTGATGCTCTGGAATGCCCGGGCCGGTGTCCCACACTTGCAGTTCGATCCGGTTGAGCCCGGGACGCGGGCGCGCGGCCATCAGCACGCCGCCCTCGCGGGTGTAGCGCAGCGCGTTGGCGAGGAAGTTCTGCAGCGCGCGGCGCAGCAGGCGGCGGTCGCTGCGCACCGGCATCGCGCCCAGCGGCGCGCGCACGCGCAGCGACAGGCCGCGGCCGGCGGCGCTGGGCGCGTACTGCGCGGCGAGTTCGCGCAGCAGTTCGCCGGCGTCGAAATCGCTGGGCTCCGGACGCAGCGCGCCGGCGTCCAGGCGCGAGATGTCGAGCAAGCCGTCGAGCAGATCCTCGGCCGCGCGCAGCGAGGCGTCCACGCGCTCGGCCAATCGCCGTTGCTCGTCGGGGCTGTCGCTCTCGCGCAGCGCCGCGGTGAACAGGCGCGCGGCGTTGAGCGGCTGCAGCACGTCGTGGCTCACCGCGGCGAGGAAGCGGGTCTTGGATTGCTGCGCCGATTCGGCTTCCTGGGTGCGCTGCTCCACGCGCTGCTCCAGGTTCTCGTTGGCCTCGCGCAGCGCCTGTTCGACCCGCTTGTAGTCGGTGACGTCGCTGTAGCTGGTGACGTAGCCGCCGCCGATCAGCGGCCGGCCGACCATTTCGATCACTTGCCCGTTCGGGCGCACGCGCTCGAACACGTGCGGCGCGCCCGCGCGCAAGTGGGCGAGGCGGCGGCGCACCAGCTCGTCGATGCTGGCCTCGTCGAGCCGGCCCGGGCCCATCTCGCCGCGCTCGGCGTTCCAGCGCAGCAGGTCGGCGACCGGGCGGCCGACGTAGAGCATGCCGTCGGGATAGTCGAACAGTTCCTGATAGCGCCGGTTCCACGCCACCAGCCGCATCTGCGGATCGACCACGCTGACGCCCTGGCTGATGTTCTCCATCGTGGTCGACAGCACTTGCCGGTTGAAGCGCAGTTCCTGATTGGCTTCGTCGAGCAGCGCGACCACTTCGCCCAACTCCATGCCCGAGCCGCGCAGCGCGCTGGTCAGGGTCAAGCGCGCCGAGGCCGCGCCGATGGCCGCGGCCAGCAAGCGTTCGGTGAATTGCGCCAGCGCGCGGTCGGCGGGCAATTCGGGTTGCCATTCGCGGCCTTGCTGGCGCGCGTAGTCCTCGAACGCGCGGCGCGCGTGGCGCTCGCCGACGATGCGTTCGGCCAGCGCCAGCAGTTCGCCGCCGCGCACGCTGCCGGCCCAGCCGCCGGGGCCGAGCGCGGGGCGGCGCACGTACGGGTCGAGGAACGGCGCGGCCAGCAGTTGTTCTTGCAGGCGCGGGCGTTGGCGCGCGGACACGAACAAGAACGCGCCGACGTTGAACAGCAGCGACCAGAACGTGCCGTGGGTCAGCGGATCCCAGCCCAGCAATCCGAACAACTGTTCCGGACGCAGCCAAGCGATGTCGAGCGGGCCGGTATCGAGCCAGCGCTGGTCGATCCAGCCGATCCGGCTCAGCGCCGGCAGCAGCAAGGTGTAGACCCACACCACGGTGCCGGCGAACAAGCCGGCCAGCGCGCCGGCGCGGCTGGCGCCGCGCCAGTACAGGCCGCCGATCAGGGCCGGCGCGAACTGCGCGACCGCGGCGAACGCGAGCAGGCCGTGCTGGGCCAATCCGTTCGCGCCGAGCGAAGCGCGGTGATAGCCGTAGGCCATCAAGGCCAACAGCACGATGGTGACGCGGCGCACCCACAGCACTTGCCGGTCGATGCCCGGGCTTTGATGCGGCGCGCCTTCGTGCAGCACGCCGCTGCGCAGCAGCAGCGGCATGACCAGATCGTTGCTGACCATGGTCGACAGCGCCACCGACGACACGATCACCATGCCGGTGGCGGCGGAGAAGCCGCCGATGTAGACCATCAGGGCGAGCGCTTGTCGGTCCAGCTGCAGCGGCAGCGCCAGCACGTAGGTGTCCGGCGATACGCCGGTGCCGCCGAGCACGGCTTGGCCGGCGAGGGTGATCGGCACCACCAGCAGGCTGATCAGCGCCAGATAGCCGCCGAACAACCAGCGCGCCGAACGCAGGTCGTTGGGGTCCTGGCATTCGACCACGGCGACGTGGAACTGGCGCGGCAGGCAGACGATGGCGGTGAAGGCGAGCAGCGTTTGAGTGATGAAGCCGTCGGGCAGCCCCGGCTGCAGCACGATGCGCGCGGCCTGCTGCATGCGTTCGCCGTAATTGCCCAGGCCCGGCAGATGCACCAGCGCGAACACGCCGATGGCGACGAAGGCGATCAGCTTGACCAGCGATTCCAGCGCCACCGCCAACACCATGCCGTGGTGGTGCTCGGTGGCGTCGACGCGGCGGGTGCCGAACAGGATCGCGAACACCGCCAGCATCATCGCCACGTAGAACGCCGGATCGGCGAGCAGCCCGCCGTCGCCGGTGACGCCGGCGAGCACTTGCACGCTCATCGCCACCGCTTTGAACTGCAGCGCGACGTAGGGCACCGCCGCGGTCAGCGCGACCGCGGCGACCAGCGCGGCCAGCCCCGGCGCGCGGCCGTAGCGCGAGGACAGGAAGTCGGCGATGGAGACGATGCGGTGCTCGCCGGAGATCAGCACCAACCGTTCGAGGATGCGCCAGCCGAACGCCAGCATCAGCAGCGGGCCGAGGTAGATCGGCAGAAAGCCCAGCCCCGTGCGCGCGGCGGTGCCGACCGCGCCGTAGAACGTCCACGACGAGCAGTACACCGCCAGCGCCAGCGAATAGACGGCGGTGCGCAGCCAGCGCGCGCGCGGCGAGCGCTCGCGCTGGTCGCCGTAGTAGGCGACCGCGAACAGCAGGCCGACGTAGCCGGCCGAGACCAGCAGCAGGATCCAGCCGGGGATCAAGGGCGCGGGTGCCGGGGTGGTTGGAGTCGGTCGAGTGTACGGGTTTGGCGCTGGGGGCGGGCCGCGGGCGGGGTGCGACTTTGGGCGCAGCTGCGCGGTGTGTTCGTCGGACGTGGATTGCCGCTCGGGACTGGGGCGATCCGAACCGGAATCCGTGGGCTCTATCGGCCGTCATCCCCGCGAAGACGCGGATCCAGGGCTTCACCGAGGCAGGGCTCTGAAGTCTCTGGATCCCCGCCTTCGCGGGGATGACGGTAGGAGCGTTTCGCCGTGTCTGGGTGGTGGCCGTCGATGATGCGCCGCACAGCCGCACAGCCGCACAGCCGCACAGCCGCTGCCGCAGTCGCAGTCGCAGTCGCAGTCGCAGCTGCGCCCGCACCCGTCCCTGCACAGCCTTGCTCTCAGCGACGCAAACGGCCGCGGCTTCGCTCGCCGAAACCGCACGGCCGTACGCCCTCAGCGCATCGCCACCGACTCGCGCATTGCTGTCCTGCCGCAACGCGCCAGCCTTCACGCGCAACGCCCTGAACGCGCTCCACCCGCGCCACAGTCGGGCTGAGCGGCCTATCAAGGTTCCGCCACGCATCCGCGCATACCCGCCATGGACTCCACCGCGATCACGGTTTGCCCGGACGGCATTTGCCAAGGTCGCCCGCGCACGGCCGGACCGGCCGCGCGTCAGCCCACCATCGACCCGGCGCAGCCATCGCCACGCCGCCCGCCGTTCGCGTTCCGCGCGGCGCGGCGGCGTTCGCCCGCATCGTGCACGTCGTCTTCGCGTTGCTGCGTCTTCGCCCATCAGCACGTTCCAGGAGGATTCGCGAATGAACCACGGACTGCCGAAACTGCTCGTTCCCGCGCTGCTCGCCAGCGCTTTGTCGTTGCCCGTCGCCGCGCAAACCGCGCCCGGCGCGCCGGCGCCGATCAAGGTCGCCGACGTGCGCGCCGCCGATCTGCAATTGGGCGCGCAGCCCGGCCGCGTCGGCCGCGCCGGCGTCGACGCCGGCACGAAGGCGCTGGAAATCCGCACGCCGGACGCGTCCTTCATCAAGGTCAACTTCGAACACTTCTCGCTGCCGGCCGGCGTGACGCTGGAAGTGGCCAGCGCCGACGGCCGCGAGGTCTATCGCTACAGCGCCGAGCATCGCGACGGCTTCACCGTCGCCCGCGATCTGGGCGAAGACGGCAAGACCCGCTTCTCGGCGATGTCGATCTCCGGCCCGGCGGTGACGCTGCGTCTGGTCGGCACCGCGCGCGAACCGTGGCGCAAGGATCACGGCGTGAAGGTTTCGCGCTATCTGGAAGGCTATCCCGAAGCGCTGCTGCCGGAACTGCAGAACGCCGGCCTGCTGAGCACCGACGTCGGCGGCAAGTCGATCTGCGGCACCGACAACAAGCAGGCCGCGGCCTGCTATTCCACCAGCGACACCCAGGCCTTCAACGCCTCCAAGCCGGTGGCGCGCGCGCTGATGAGCGGCGGCAGCATGTGCACGGCGTGGCGGGTGAGCACGAGCAACCGCATGTTCACCAACAACCATTGCTTCAGCACCGCCGCCGGCGTGTCGGGCACCGAGTTGTGGTTCAACTATCAGCGCAGCACCTGCACCGGCGCGCAGGCGACGGTGACCAAGGTGACCGGCGATCAGCTGCTCAAGACCGACGCCACGCTGGACTACACGCTGTTCACGGTGAAGAACTTCGCCACCATCTCCGGCTTCGGCTCGCTCGGGCTGGATCCGCGCGCGGCGACCGCCAACGAAGGCCTGTTCATCGCCGGCCATCCGGGCGGGCGGATGAAGGAATTGAGCGTCGCCGACACCCAGAACAGCACCGGCAAGTGCCGCGTCGACGCGCCCAGCGTCACCGGCAACGCCGCCAACAGCGACGTGGGCTATTACTGCGACACCGAAGGCGGCAGCTCGGGCTCGCCGGTGATCGCGCGCTCCAGCGGCAAGGTGCTGGCGCTGCATCATTTCGGCGGCTGCTTCAATTCGGGCGCGAAGATGTCGCTGATCTGGCCGCAGGTGTCGACGTATTTCGGCGGCGTGATTCCGTAAGCCGCGCAGTTCGACGCCAGCTCGCGGGAGGGGCTTCAGTCCCGGTGCTTTCGGTCCGATCGCGATGCCGTGGGGGCGACGGCGGTCGGGGCGGAGGCATCGGGGTTGAGGTCCCTCTCGCGGTTTTTGCTTGCGTCGTCGGTGCGGCGGCGCGGTCGCGGCTTGCGCCGCTCCTACAGGGAATGCCCCATCTCCGCGTGGGTCGGGCCGCCCCCTGTAGGAGCGGCGCGAGCCGCGACCGCGGGGTGGCGGATCGCGGCGAAAGCCGTGGCATGGCGCTAAAACCCAGACGAAAAAAAACCGCCACGTGGGCGGGTTCTTTTCCGAAGGTTTCGGGTCTTTGTTTTCGCGGCGAGGACGTTGGTAAAGCCGTTCGCACGAGCGCGAAAATCCTGACAAAAGAAAACCCGCCGTGTAGGCGGGTTCCCTTCTGAAGGCGTTGGATCCCCGCTTTCGCGGGGACGACGCAATGGCAAAGGCGTTCGCGCCAAGCGCGAACGCGCCATTGCGTCACTTGATCTTGCCTTCCTTATAGATCACGTGCTTACGGACGACGGGATCGTACTTCTTGATCTCCATCTTGCCCGGGGTGTTCTTCTTGTTCTTGTCGGTCGTGTAGAAGTGACCGGTGTTCGCCGTCGAGATCAGGCGGATCTTGTCGCGCTTGGAAGCCATGGTCGATCCTCCTTAGATCTTTTCGCCGCGGGCGCGCAGCTCGGCGAGGACGGCGTCGATGCCGTTCTTGTCGATGGTGCGCAGGGCGTGGGCGGAAACGCGCAGCTTCACCCAACGGTTCTCACTGGCGACCCAGAAGCGGCGCTCGTGCAGGTTGGGGAGGAAACGGCGGCGGGTTTTGTTCATGGCATGCGAGACGTTGTTGCCGGTCGTCGTTCGCTTGCCCGTAACTTGGCATACGCGGGACATTGCGCACCTCAGTAGTTGATGCTTCCCTTGGCCAGGGAGGCGGCGGCCCCGGTGCGTAAGGCACCGCGCGATGCGGGTGGAAAATCACGCTGCACCATGGCGGCCGGAATCGCGCTTCCGGGACCGCCCGGACCGTTGCTAAGAACGTGCCGGACACAGCGAGCCGCGCATTATGCCGGCAAATGCAAGCCGGAACAAGCACTTGGTGCCCGGGCCGGGGCGGGGCGCCATACTCGGGGCCCCGGCTGCCGCGTCCGAGAAGGAATGCCATGACCCGTCGCACAGCTTCCTGCGCCTGCGGCCAGCTCAGCGTGGCCTGCGAGGGCGAGCCGCTGCGGATTTCGATCTGCCACTGCCTGAACTGCCAGCGCCGTACCGGCAGCGCGTTCAGCTACCAGGTGCGCTACCCGGAGGCCGCGGTCGCGGTGAGCGGGCAGGCCCGCGAGTTCGTCAAGGCCGGCGACAGCGGCAATCTCGCCCGGTTCGGGTTCTGCCCGCAGTGCGGCTCGACCGTGTTCTGGCGGCCCGACGCGCTGCCCGGCATCGTCCTGGTCGCGGCCGGCGCGTTCGCCGATCCGGCGTTCCCGCCGCCGCCGCAGGTGTCGGTCTACGGCGATCGCCGGCACGCCTGGGTCGCGGTGCCGGCCGGGTGCGAGGAGCTGGAATAGCGCGGCCGGCGGCTCAGTGGCTGGCCTTGTCCCGGTGCCAGCCGCGGTGCTTGATGTCCAGGTACAGGCTGTAGGCCGCGGTGAACGCCGGGAACAGGTTCTGGATCACGCCGACCGAGTCCTGCTTCTGCGAGAACAGGAAGTAGCTCAGGGTCATCGCGCTGCCGATCAGGCTCATGTACCAGAACACCCGCGGGATCACCGGCTTGCCCATGCGCTTGCTGGCGACGAACTGGACCAGCCAGCGGCCGCCGAACATCAGCGCGCCGATCAGGCCGATCAGCTTCCACGGCGACATGTGCAGGCCGGTCCAGGCCAGCCATTCGATCGGGGAATTCATGACGTCCATGGCGGGGCTCAGCGCTCGACAATTTGGGTCAGCTTGCCGCGGCGGATCAGCCACGCGACCCCGCGCAGGTCGCTGATGCCGACCAGGGCGCGGTTGAGGTTGTTGTACTTGGACACGCCGGCGCCACGCGGACGGTGGTTCACCGGCACGCTCACCGTCTTGTAGCCGGCGCGCTGCATCAACGCCGGCAGGTAGCGGTGCATGTGGTCGAAGTACGGCAGTTCCAGGAACGCGGCGCGCTCGAACAGCTTGATGCCGCAGCCGGTGTCGGGGGTGTCGTCGCGCAGCATGCGGCTGCGGATCGCGTTGGCCCACTTCGAGGCCCAGCGCTTGCTGCCCGAGTCCTGGCGGTTGACCCGCCAGCCGGCGAACAGCTTGAACTCGCTCGCCGATTCGGCGCGCTTGGCCAGCAGCTTGGGGATGTCGGCCGGGTCGTTCTGGCCGTCGCCGTCGAGGGTGGCGATCCAGGCGCCGCGCGCGGCCTTGACCCCGCTGCGCACCGCGGTGCTCTGCCCGCTCTGGGTGACGTGGTGCAGGACGCGCAGCTCGGGCACGCCGACTTTCAGCGCTTCCAGCGCCGCCAGGGTGCCGTCGCGCGAGTGATCGTCCACATAAACGATCTCGAAGTCGGCCACCCCGCGCAGCGCGGCGGTGATCTCCTGGACCAGGGGCGCGACGTTGTCCTGTTCGTTGAACACCGGGACGACGACCGACAGCTGTGGGGATTGGGTCATGGATGCAGCTCAAGGAATGCGGGGGAGATCCGGACGGTCCGTCGGCGAGCCGGGCGGGACGTGCCGGGCGCGCAGTAGACCGCGTCGGGTTTAACGATTCATTGTCCGCGGCCCGGCCGCGGGCGCAAACCGCGGAGCTTAGCGGCGAGGTTGTTCAGATTCAGTCGGAGCCGTTGCGGCCGCTGCGGTCGGCGCCGCTTCGACCGGAACCTTCGCCGGCTGCGCCGGGGCGGTCAAACTTTGACCAACTGCCCCGAATGCGAGCCAACGTCAGGCATTGTCGCCGAAATAGTCGCGGCACCACGCGACCACGCCGGGCAGGCCGGTCTCGATCGAGGTCGCCGGCTCGAAGCCGAAGGCGGCGTGGGCGCGGGCGGTGTCGGCCATGGTCTCGACCATGTCGCCGGGCTGCATCGGTTTGTAGACCTTCTGCGCCGGGCGGCCGGCGGCGTCCTCGATCACCTGGATGAAGCGCTCCAGCTCGACCGGGGTGTGGTTGCCGAGGTTGAACACGCGGTGCGGCGGCGTCTCTTGCGGCGGGTGATCCAGCGCGCCGAGCACGCCGGCGACGATGTCGTCGATGTAGGTGAAGTCGCGGCGCATCTTGCCGTGGTTGAACACGTCGATCGGGCGCCCGGCCAGGACCGCGCGCGAGAACAGCAGCGGCGCCATGTCCGGCCGGCCCCACGGGCCGTAGACGGTGAAGAAGCGCAGGCCGGTGGCGCGCAGGCCGTAGAGCTGGGCGTAGGTGTAGGCCATCAGCTCGTTGGCGGCCTTGGTCGCCGCGTACAGCGAGCGCGGCTTGTCGATGCGCTGGTCCTCGGAGAACGGCGGCGTGGCCGAATCGCCGTACACCGACGAGGACGAGGCGTAAGCCAGATGCTGCACGCCGCGGTGGCGGCACAGTTCCAGCAGATTGACGAAGCCGACCAGATTGCTGTCGACGTAGGCGTGCGGGTTGCTCAGCGAGTAGCGCACGCCGGCCTGCGCGGCCAGATGGATCACCCGCTCGATGCCGGCTTCGTCGAACAGCGCGGCGAGGCCGTCGCGGTCGGTCAGGTCGAGCGCGCGGATGTCCACGTCCGGGCACAGCGCGGCGACGCGGTCGCGCTTGATCTGCGGATCGTAGTAATCGTTGTAGTTGTCCAGGCCGACGACGGCGCGGCCCTGGGCGCGCAGCGCGCGGCAGACGTTGGCGCCGATGAAGCCGGCGGCGCCGGTGACGAGGATGGTCATGCGGGAGACGGCCGACGGTCGGGACGGGCGGCCATTATCCGCCTTGCCCGCGACGCGCGCATTGCACGCGCGTCGCGGTCGCCGGAGCGGCCGGGCCGCGGGGCTTCAGTTCACCGCCAACTGCTTGGCGATGGCGTACGCCTGATTGAGCTGCTCGGCGGTGGTCGCGTCGATCCAGGTGTAGACCTTGAGCTTGCTCTTGGGCTTGTCGCCGGGGATCACGATCATCGCTTCGCGCGAGTAGGGGCGCGCGTTGCCGGGGGTGGCCTTGGTGTACCACTGCACCTGCTGGGCGCCGACGCTGCCCTTCTCGGCCTTGGCCTTCTTGTCCGGCTTGAACGTGCGGTGGCCCACATAGACGCCGAAACCGTTGCTGAGGCTGCCGGGCAGCTCGACGTAGCACAGCGTGTAGTTGTCGCCCTGGCGCTGGTTCCACTTCAGTTCCGGGTTCTTGAACTCGGGGCAGGTGCCGGTCTGCGCCCAGGCCAGGACCGGGGTCAGCATCAGCGCTGCGGCGGCCATCCATTTCATCGTTGCGTCTCCTTGCTCGGTGGATTTTTAGTGCCAGATTCAGCCCGTACCGGCGACGCCCAGCGCCCGGCCGGACGGAATCCGGCAGGGCAGGCGGCGGGGGACGGAAGCATCAGTTTAGTGGATTACCCCTCGCGATCCGGCGTCGGTGTCACAAGAAAACGCGGATGCGGCCGCTAGGACGGCGCGATCAGGCTAAGGGGGAAACGACCGAGCCGGTACTCGGTTCAGCGAAGGCCGGGGGCGGCTCTCCAGCGGGCGCTCAAACCGGATCGCGGTCGGGGCGGTCGGGCGGATAGAGATCCAGCGCCAGCGCGATGCCGAGCTCGCCGGCCCGCGCCAGCAAGGCGGGGTCCAGGGTCATGCCGCTGTTGGCGTCGAGGAACACGCCGATGAAGCACTCCGCCGAGCCGCCGGCGTCGCGCAGTTCGCGCAAGGCATCGGCCTGGGCCGACCAGGCGCGCAGCCGCTCGGCGAGAAAGTCTTCGAGGCGCTGTTCGCCGGAATCGCGCGCTGCCGGGCCGGGCGTGAGGTCGGCGGCCAAGGTCGATTCGCGATACGTGCCGGGCAGCGGATGGCCCTTGGGCGTGAGCCGCGGTTCGCCCGCAATTCGAGTGGAGAAGCAGCCGAGCCCCAGCGTCTGGCCGAAGCGGCTCAAATCGGCATCGGGGTGGCGCAAGCGCAAGCTGACCCGATAGCGATAGGGGTTCAAGCGGCGGCGGGCCTTACGCCTCGACCTTGCCGCGCAGCTTTTCCAACACGCCTTCCAGCGAATCCAGGTCGGTGTAGTGGATCACCAGCCGGCCCTTGCCGCCGCGGCCGTGCAGCACGTTGACCTTGGTGTTGAGCGATTCCGACAGCTCGCGTTCCAGCGTGACGATGTCGGCCTGCGGCTTGGCCTTGGCCGGCTTGGGCTTGCCGGACGTCGGGATCTTGCCGGCGGCGAGCTGCTGCACGCGGTGTTCGACATCGCGCACCGACCAGCCGAGCTCGGCGGCCTGACGGGCCAGCGCGATCGCGGCTTGCGGCGCCAAGGTCAGCAGGGCGCGGGCATGGCCCATTTCCAGCGAACGGGTCTCCACCAGTATCCGGATCTCGCCCGGCAGCTCGAGCAGGCGCAGCAGGTTGGACACCGCCGCGCGCGAGCGGCCCACGGCCTCGGCGGCCTGGGCGTGGGTGAGGTCGAATTCGTCGATCAGGCGGGTCAGCGCCTGCGCTTCTTCCAGCGGGTTGAGGTCTTCGCGCTGGATGTTCTCGATCAGCGCCATCGCGACCACGGTGCGGTCGTCGACTTCGCGGATGACCACCGGGATCTCGGCCAGCCCGGCCAGGCGCGAGGCGCGCCAGCGGCGTTCGCCGGCGATGATTTCGTAGGTCTTGCCGCCGCGCTCGCCGATCTCGCGCACGACGATGGGCTGGATCACGCCCTGGGCTTTGATCGACTCGGCCAGCTCGGCCAGCTTCTCTTCGTCCCAGTGCTTGCGCGGCTGGTACTTGCCGGCGCTCAGCGAATCGACCGGCAGGTGGCGCAGCAGGTCGCCGGGCTGCGCTTCGACCAGGGTTGGGGCTTCGGCGGCGGCCTTGGGGCCGAGCAAAGCTTCCAGGCCGCGGCCGAGGCCGCGCTTCTTGGCGGGATTGCTCATGCCGGGGTCTCCGCGGTGGCGGTGCGCGCGCTCTTGGCGGCGGCCTGATCGCGCTCGCGCTGGCGGCGCAGCACTTCGCCGGCCAGGCCCAAATAAGCGATGCCGCCGCGGCTGGCCTTGTCGTAGCCGACGATGCTCTGGCCGAAGCTCGGCGCCTCGGCCAGACGCACGTTGCGCGGCACGATGGTGCGGAAGACCCGGTCGCCGAAGTGCGTGGTCAGGTCGGCGGAGACGGCGTTGGCGAGGTTGTTGCGCACGTCGAACATGGTGCGCAACACGCCTTCGATTTCGAGTGAAGGGTTCAGCTGGGCCTTGAGCGCGTCGATGGTCTCGATCAGCGCGCTGAGGCCTTCCAGGGCGTAGTACTCGCACTGCATCGGCACGATCACCGAATCGGCCGCGGTCAGCGCGTTCAAGGTCAGCAGCGACAGCGCCGGCGGGCAGTCGACGATGATGAAGTCGTAATTGGCGCGCAGCGGTTCGAGCGCGCGCTTGAGCCGCTGTTCGCGCGCATCTTCGCTCATCAGGCGGATTTCGGCCGCGGTGAGGTCGATATTGCCCGGCAACAGGTCGAAGCTCTCCGGCGCCTGCACGATCGTGGCGGCGGCGTCGGCCTCGCCCAGCAGCACGTCGCAGACCGAGTCCTCGAGCTGGCGCTTGTCCACGCCGCTGCCCATCGTGGCGTTGCCTTGCGGGTCCAGATCGACCAGCAGCACGCGCTTGGGCGCGCCGGCCAGCGCGGCGGCGAGATTGACCGCGGTGGTGGTCTTGCCGACCCCGCCTTTCTGATTGGCGACGGCGATGATGCGGGCCATGCGGCTCGTCCCCTGCTGTTCCGGAGTGAGAGAAGAAAAGTAACGATGCGGACGGCGCCTGGCGCCGACCGGACAGGGGATTATGCCCGCCCCGGCCGCCGCGCGCTTGAAGCGGCCTGGGCCGGGCCGGCGACCCTCGGGCAACGGACGGTCCGGCCGGGCGCCGTATGGTAGCCGCCCGCGTGGGTTCCGAAGCCCCTTGTAGGAGCGGCGCAAGCCGCGACCGCGCCGCTTCCCGCCGCTGCGCCGGCTACGAAAAGCGCGCCGAAACTAGCCTTCGCCGCGCCGCCCGATCACCACCATATGCCGCTCCGCGGCCAGCCCCGGCACCGCCATGGGCTCGACCGCGCGCACTTCCCACCCCGCGGGCAGCGCCGCGATTTCCTCGTCCGGGCGCACGCCCTTCATCGCCAGCAACACCCCGCCGGGCTTGAGCAGGTGGCCGCCGAGTTCGAGGATCAGCGGCAGCGTGGCCAGGGCGCGGGCGGTGATCGCATCAAACGCGCCCGGCTCGGCGAAGGCCTCGATCCGCGACTCGGCCACCCGCGCGTCCTTGAGCCCAAGCTGGCGCAGCGCCTCGCGCATGAAGCGGGCCTTCTTGCCGTTGCTCTCGACCAGGGTCACGCGCAGGCCCGGCTTGACGATGGACAGCGGAATCCCCGGCAGCCCCGGGCCGGTGCCCAGATCCGCCAGGGCGCCGCCGCGCGCCGCCAGGGCGTCGACATAGCCGTGCATGGCCAGCGAATCGAGCAGGTGCTTGCCGACCATCTCGTGCGGATCGCGCACGGCGGTGAGGTTGTAGGTGCGGTTCCAGCGCGCCAGCAGGGCCAGATAGTCCAGCAGCGGCGCGGCCAGCGCCGGGTCGAGCGCGAGCGCGGACAGGCCGGCCTCGAGCTCGCCGCGCAGGCCGGGCGGTAGGGAAGTGGGGGCGTTCATCGCGGGGATTATCGCCGAATGCGGCGGAGTGGCCGAAGCCCCGTGTAGGAGCGGCGTGAGCCGCGACTGCGGGGTTGCCCGCTCGCGGCGCGAGGTTCGGCGTGGTTGCGTCGTCGCAGTCGCGGCTCACGCCGCTCCTACAGCGGCTTCGGCCGCCACGCGATCGCGCCGAGATAGCCCGGCCCGGGCACGATCTCTTCCAGCCGCCACTGCTCCGGCGTCCCCAGTTCGGCGTCGCACTCGGCCAGCCGCATCTCGCCGGCCGAGGGCTCGAACCGCAGCCGGTGCAGCCCGAACGACAGCCCGTGTCCGTGCGCCTTGAGCACGGCCTCTTTGGCGCACCACAGGCGCAAAAAAGCTAGATCGCGGTCGTCCTGCGCGGCCAGCCAGTTCGCCTCGGCGTCGGTGAAATAGCGCTTGGCCACTTCCAGCGCGCGCGGCCGCCGGTGCAGCCGCTCCAGGTCCACGCCGACCCGCGCCCCGCGCGCCAGCGCCACCAGCAGGCGCTCGCCGCTGTGGCTCCAGTTGCAGTCCCAGGCCTCGTGCGGCGGCAACAAATGCGGGCGCTGGCGGCCGTCGCGGGCGACTTGCAGGTCCGGATCGCCCAGTTCGGCCGCCAGCCACGCCCGCGCCGGCGGCTGCGCCGGTTCGCCGTGCGGGTGCGGCAGCCAGGTCCAGACAGGCGCGGCGGCGGGCGGGATTGAACCGGCGGACAGGGACATGAACAGGCGCGGGCTTGGCGTGCGGTGGGCCGGTCAGCGTAAGCTAAACGCCAGGGGATCGGGTTCCGGCTACGGCGGCCGCGCGGGGGCGCGGCGCGTTCGCGCGGGATCGCCACGCGCGGCCACGGCGGCGCGGCGGCGGTTCGTCAGCCTGCGATCAGGCGGCGCCCGGCAAGTTTCAGGCAATACAGCGGAAAACCACACCGAATGTCAGCGGTCATCGATCCGAGCCAGGGCGTCCAGGCTTCCCAGCGCATTTGCGAACTCGCGCCGCCGCAGCGGGAACTGCTCGCCGGCGCGGCGCAGCGCGCGCTCGTCTTCGGCCCGGACGGACGTGTGGCGCGCGAGCGTTTCGAGCGCGAAGTGCGCGCGCTGGCCGCGCGCCTGCCGCAGGGGCGCTACGCGGTGAACCTGTGCGAGAACCGCTACCGCTTCCTGGTCGCGCTGTGCGCGGTCGCGGTGCGCGGCCAGATCAATCTGCTGCCGCCCTCGCGCGCGCCGGCGATCGTCGACGACGTGCTCGGCCGCTATCCCGACAGCTATTGCATCGGCGATCTCGCGCTGGATCCGCTGCCGCCGCGCTATCTGCGCCTGGATGCGCAGCTCGAACAACTCGACGGCGAGCCGCTGCGGGTCGACGACGAAGCGCTGCTGGCGATCGGCTTCACCTCCGGCAGCACCGGCCAGCCCAAGCCCAACCTCAAGACCTGGGGCGCGTTCCGCACCAGCACCGCGCAGAATCTGGCCGCGCTCGGCGGCTTGCTGCGCGAGGACGGCGCGACCGAACTCGTCGCCACGGTGCCGCCGCAGCACATGTACGGCATGGAGATGTCGGTGCTGCTGCCGCTGCTCGGCCCGCTCTCGGTGCATGCGCAACGGCCGTTTTTCCCGGGCGACGTGGCGCGCGCGCTGGCCGACGCGGCGACCCCGCCGTTGCTGGTGACCACGCCCGTGCACCTGCGCGCGCTGGTCGAATCGCAAATCGAACTGCCGGCGCTGGCCGGCATCGTGTCCGCCACCGCGCCGCTGCCGCGGGAATTGGCGCAGACCGCGGAAGAACGCTACGGCTGCGAAGTGCGCGAAGTGTTCGGCTCCACCGAAACCTGCGTATTCGCCCGCCGCCGCACCGCCCGCGAGCAGGCGTGGACGCCGCTGCCCGGCGTGCGCGTGTGCCCGCAGCCCGACGGCACCGCGATCCACGCGCCGCATCTGCCCGACGCGGTGGTGCTGGCCGATCTGATGGAAGTCGAACCCGACGGCCGCTTCCACGTGCGCGGCCGCGCCGCGGACCTGCTCGAGATCGCCGGCAAGCGCGCCTCGCTCGGCGATCTGACCCGCAAGCTGCTGGCGATCGACGGCGTCGACGACGGCGCGGTGTTCCAACTCGACGATGCCGACGCGTTCGGCGTGCGCCGCATCGCCGCGCTGGCGGTGGCGCCGTCGCTGAGCGAAGCGCAGATCCTCGCGGCCTTGCGGCGCAGCGTGGACCCGGTGTTCCTGCCGCGCCCGCTCAAGCGCGTGGCGGCGTTGCCGCGCAACGAGACCGGCAAACTGCCGCGGCACGCGTTGGAAGCGCTGCTGCGCGCGCAAGCCTGAGCGAAAGCTGCGGAAGCTCCCTGTAGGAGCGGCGCAAGCCGCGACCAACCGAAGCAACGAAGCCCCGCCGCCCCACCCCGAAGCCACCGCGCCCCCAACCGTCGTTCCGGCGAAAGCCGGAACCCATGTTGCCGTTGCATGTGCCGCTTTCAGTTCCAGCCGCGAAGCAAAATCAAAATGGATTCCGGCTTTCGCCGGAATGACGGGAGTGAGAAGCCGCAGACCCCGAGCACGCCTCCGCGAAATTCGTCGCCTCGATCGAATCGCAACTCACACCGCGCCCACAAAAATTAAGCAACGCATCCGCCGCGCGCACAATCGCGCGGAATTTCACCCGAAACCGCACATCCGCATTCACGCGCTTCCGCTTCGCGCGCTTCTTCACACAGCGACGATGCGCAATTCGACGTTGCCGTCACGCCGCGGGTAACAGACTGGCCGCATCCCCGTTCAGGGAACGGCGCTCGCGAAACGTATCAGGCACGCCGCCGCGCCGCTCGCATCACCTGTGCAACCTCAGGAGAAAAAGCAATGTTCGGCATCATCGTTTGGTTGGTGGTAGGCGGCATCATCGGTTGGATCGCCAGCATGATCATGCGCACCGATGGCCAGCAAGGCGTTTTCCTCAACATCATCGTCGGCATCGTCGGTGCGTTCCTCGGCGGTTGGCTCGGCGGCGTGCTCGGCATCGGCGCGGGCACGATCAACAGCGGCGCGTTCAATGTCGCCGGACTCGCCTTGTCGCTGGTCGGCGCGATCGTGCTGCTCGGCATCGTCAATCTGTTCCGGCGCGGCCGCGTGCGCTGAGCGCGCGGATCGCAGGCAACAAAAAAGCCCGGCGTTCGCCGGGCTTTTTTTTGCGGCATCGCGAACGGCCTAGGCCAGTTCGACCCACGCCGGCGCGTGATCGCTGGGACGGTCCCAGGTGCGCGGTTCGCGGTCGATGCCCGCGGCCACGCAGCGCGCGCGCAGCGATTCGGAGATCAGGGTCAGATCGATGCGCAGGCCGAGGTTGCGGCGGAAGCCGGCCTGGCGGTAATCCCACCACGAGAACTGGTCGGCTTCCTGCGGGAACAGGCGGAACGCGTCGTGCAGGCCCAGCGCCAGCAAGCGCTGCAGCGCGTCGCGCTCGGCGGTGGAGGTGAGGATGTGGCTGTCGTTCCACACCGCCGGGTCGTGGGTGTCGCGCGCTTCTGGGGCGATGTTGAAATCGCCGAGCACGATCAGGTCCGGGTGGCGCTGGATTTCGTCCTGCACCCACGCGTGCACCGCATCGAGCCAGCGCAGCTTGTAGGCGTACTTGTCGGTGCCCACGTCCTGGCCGTTGACCACGTACAAGTCGATGATGCGCAGCCCGCCGACGGTGGCGGCGATGACGCGCTGCTGCTCGTCGTCGAAACCGGGAATGCCGATCTGCACGTCCTGCGCGGCGTCGCGCGAGAGGATCGCCACGCCGTTGTAGGTCTTCTGCCCGGCGAACACGCTGCGGTAGCCGGCCTCGGCCAGCGCGGTGTCGGGGAAGCGCGCGTCCTCGAGCTTGGTTTCCTGCAGCGCGACGATGTCCGGCGCGAACCCGGCCAGCCACTGCTGCAGGTGCGGCAGGCGCACGTTGAGGGAATTGACGTTCCAGCTGACGATTTTCATGCGCGCAGTGTAGCCGCGTTTGCCGGCGCGGCGTTGGCCCGGCCGTGTCGTTTCAGGGCGTCGGCGCGGGGCGTTCGGGCGCGGCGCGGGCCGCGTCCACCGCCTCCTGCGCGGCCGCCCGCGCGGCCGCCTCGAGCCGGTTTTCGTGCGCGCTGGTGGACGAGGAGGTCGGCGCCGGCGGCTGGCCTTGCGGGCACAGGGCCAGATGGATGCGCCGCGCCGCTGCCTCGCGCGCCGAGGCCGGCGCGGCGTTGCGGATGTTCGCCTGCTTGCGCTCGCCTTCGACGAAGGTGTCGCACAAGGTCTCGCCGTAGGTGGTGCGGCCCAGCTCGGCGCCGGCGCGCAGATAGGCGTCGATCAGATCGGCCAGGGCCGCGGGGTCGCCGCTGTCGTCCAGGCGCTGCGGCAGGTGGGAAACCAGCCGGAACATGACGTCGTCGCCGTAGCCGGTGCGTCGCAGCGCGGCGCCCAGGTCGAAACCGGCGGCGGTGAGGGCATCCAACCCGGCCTTGCCGCGCAAGCCGTCGAGCGCGACGGAGCCTTGTTCCGGAGCGAAGCCGTAGCCGGCGGCGATCCAGGCGCGCAGGCCGTCGTCGTGCCAGGTGTCGGCGACGATGCGGGCCAGATCGACGTTGCCCTCGGGCAGGTAGCAATCGCCCGAGGCCTGGTCGTCGCGCGGCTGCGCGAACGTCAGCTGGCGCGCGGCCGGATCGGTGCCGCGCCACAGGCGCAGCCAGCCGGGCAGGTAGCTCAGCGACTCGTCGCGTTCGCTCAAGCGCACCAGCAGCGAAGCCAGCACGACTTGTTGCTGCGCGCGCGGGCGGCCTTGGATCAAGGCTTCGGCCGCATCGAACAGCCGCGCGGTGGACACGCGCTGGGCGCCGGCCTCGGGTTCGGACAACAGCCAGTCGTCGCTGCCTTCGCCGTCGCTGCCGCCGCGGAGGTGTTCGTTGCGGCCGCGGCCGCCGACGAAGCACAGCGCGCGCCCCGGGCCGTACTCGGCGGACAGCTTCGCCATCGCCGCGCGCACCGCGTCGGCGTCGCCGCGCGCGGCGGCGTCGGCGAGCGCGGCCGCGCGCTGGCGTTCCTTGTCGGTTTGGTGGTCGCTGTACGCGCGATCGGCTTCGAGCACGCCCGCGAACACCAGCAGCGCAGGCGCGATGCCGAGCAGGCAACCGCCCACGGCCGCGCCGATCGCGCGTGCGCGGGCGCCGTCGATCAAGGCCAGCACCGGGATCGCCAGCGCCGCGCCGATGGCGACGACGATCAGCAGCAGGAACTCGCCCATGTCGGTGCGGGCCTGGGTGGCGGCGAAGTAGACCGTGAACGCCAGCGTGGCGAGGGGATAGGCGAACAGCCAGCGGCGGAACGCGCGGCGGCGGGCGGTTGTATCGGGCGTGCCGTCCAAGGCGTTGGCTCGGATCCAAGAGAAGGCGTCGTTGTACCGCGCGGCCGCGGCGGGCGCCAGCGGCCGGCGGCGGCTTATTTCGTCGTCTTCTTGGCGGCGGCGCGCTTCGGCGCCTTCGCCTCGGCCGGACACAACACCGCGCGGACCCGCTGCGCCGCGGCTTGCCGTTGCGGCGTGTCGCGCGCGAGGTCGCGGCGCTGTTCGCCGCGGTCGAACAGTTCGCAGGCGGTGACCGGGCCGATGATCCGCGGCCGCGCGCCGGCCGCCTGCAGCGCTTCGATCAGCGCGACCGCTTGCGCCGGATCGGGCGCGGCGTCCAGCGTCGCGCTCAGCGAATCGGCCTGCGCCGACAGCGCGTCTTCGCCGGCGTCGCGGTCGTCGCGCAGCATCGCGGCGATGCGCGGATCGGCGGCGAGCAGGGCGCGCAAGGTGTCGGCGCGGCGCAAGGCGCGCAGCGCGGCGATGGGTTGGGCGCGATCGGGCTCGAAACCGACACCCGCGTCCAGCCAGGCGCGCACGCCGTCGTCCTGCCATTGGCTCAACGCGCGCCCGGCCGGATCGCCGAGCGTGCAGTCGCCGGTTTCTTCCGCGAGCGCGGACAGCCGCATCGGGCGCGGCGCCGGCTGCGGCAGCGTGCGCCGCCACAGCGCGGCCCAGGCGGCGAAATGGCGGGGTTCGTCGCGGTCGATCAGCGCGCGCAAGACGGTGCGCAGCGCGGCTTGCTTCACCTCGGTCGGAGCCGGGCCGTCGACCACGGCCGCGGCGGCGCTCAGCAGCGGCTCGCTTTCCAGATTCGGGCCGTAGCCTTGTTCGTTGAACCACAGCCAGTGCACCAAGCGATAACTGTCGCGGCCTTGCAGCATGCACAGCGCGCGCGCCGGGCCGGGGCGGTCGGGCAGGGCGTCGATGGCGGCGCGGATGCGCGCGGCGTCGCCGCGGCGGGCGGTGTCGGCGAGCAGGCGCACTTGTTCCTGCCGCTGTTCGAAATCCTTGCGCCGCGCCGACAGCACCGCGCCCGCGCCGAACCACAGCAGCAGCGGCGACAGCAGCAGGCCGGCGAACAGGCCGATCAAGGCGCGGCCGATCACGCCGCGCAGGCCGGCCCAGATCAGCACGCCGATCGCGATCAAGCCGGTCAGGCCGGCGCCGCCGAAGCCGTAGACGACGAGTTCGTAGGCCCGGTCGCCGTGCGATTCGGCATAGCCGAGCGCGAGCGCGGCCCAGGCGAGCCACAGCGCGCAGGCCAGCGGCGGCAGCGCGAAGGCGATCCACGCCGGCGCGTTGGAGCGCGGCGCGGCGGAGGCGGGCGTTGCAGGGGCGGGCTTTGTAGGATCGGGCCTCGTAGGCTCGGGCGGAGCGGCGTCCATGCGTAATGCGATTCCTGAGCGCGGCCTCGCGCCGCGCCCGCATCATCGCATCGCCCGGCCCCGCGTTGCGCCATCGCGCCGCGCGGCCCGCGCCGCGTCGGAATCAGCGCGCGGCGCGGCGGCTCACTTCGCCAGCCAGCGGATCATCGCGTCGATCTTGCCCTGGTACGGCGGCTTGAGCAGATCGCTGCCGGCCCACGCGCGCTGATAGAACACCGGCAGCAGTTTGCTGAAGGTGTCGAAGCCGTTGCGGCCGTGGATCGCGCCGATGCCGCTGGGGCCGATGCCGCCGAACGGCAGGTCGTGGGCGCCGAAGTGCAGCAAGGTGTCGTTGACGGTGACGCCGCCGGCGAGGGTCTGGGCGAGGATCGTGTCGATCTGCGCCGAGTCGCGGCTGAAGGGATACAGCGCCAGCGGGCGGTCGAGCTTGTTGATGCGGGCGATGGCTTCGTCGAGCGTGCGGTAGGACAGCACCGGCAGGATCGGCCCGAAGATTTCGTGCTGCATCACCTGCGCGTCGTCGCCGGGTTCGATCACCAGGGTCGGCGGGAACAGGCGCTGCGCCGCGTTGGCTTCGCGGGTGCTGCCGTCTTCGAACGGTTCGATCACCCGCACGCCGCGCGCGCGGGCGTCGTCGAGGTAGGACGCCAGCCGCGCGTACTGGCTGGCGTTGATGATGCGGGTGTAGTCCTGCGGCGCGCGCAGGTCGCCGTAACGGGCTTTCAGCTGCGCCAGCAGCGCCTCGACCAAGGCGTCGCGGCGCGCGGCGTCGACCAGCACGTAGTCCACGCCGATGCAGGTCTGTCCGGCGTTGAACCACTTGCCGGTGGCGATGCGCGCGGCGGCTTGTTCCAGCGGATAGTCGGCGCACACCAGCGCCGGCGCCTTGCCGCCGAGTTCCAGCGTGACCGGGGTGAGGTTGGGCGCGGCCGCGGCCATGACCTTGCGGCCGACCGCGGTGGAGCCGGTGAACAGCAGATGGTCGAAGCTCAGCGCCGAGAACGCCGCGCCGACGTCCGGCCCGCCCAGCGCGACCGCGACGCGGTCTTCGGGAAACACGTCGGCCAACAGCTCGCGCAGGAATTGCGAGGTACGCGGGGTGTGTTCGGACGGCTTGAGGTAGACGTGGTTGCCGGCGGCGATGGCCGAGACCAGCGGCACCAGGGCCAGATTCACCGGGTAGTTCCACGGCGACAGGATGCCGACCACGCCGACCGGCTCGGGCCGGATCTGCGCGCGCGCCGGCCAGAAGCGCCAACCGACCGCGGCCCGGCGCGGGCGCGTCCAGGCGCGCAGGTGCGACAGCGCGTGGTCGATCTCGGCCAGGGTGATCATCGCCTCCGAGAGCAGGTTCTCGTGGCTGGAGCGGTGGCCGAAATCGGCGCGGATCGCCGCGTCCATCTGCGGGATATGCGCACGGAAGGCGTCGCGCAGGCGGATCAGGTCGGCGCGGCGCTGGGCGTAATCGGGTTTGCGCGCTTGCCAGGCGGCGCGCAGGCGTTCGCGGGTGGCGGCGAGGTCGGCGATGGGCGTGTCGGCGAGGATGTCCATACGCCGCAGTCTAGTACGCCGGGGCGGACGAAAACGCGACCGCGGTGGGGCGACAGAGGACAGGCGTGGGGGGCGCGGCGGTCGAGTTGGGCGGTCAGGGCTGCCGCGTCTCGCCCGACCCTCGCGCCGGCGCGAACATCGGTGCGGGATTCGCCGCATCCGACGCCTGCCGCTGTTGCTCCGCGGTGAGGCGGAACCCGGCTTCGCGCAGCGGCGGGAGCGCCGCGGTCCCCCAGTTGCGGAACAGGTCCAGCCGCAGGCTGCCGCCGCTCTTGGCCGCGCATCGCCACGCGTCGTAGCCCTGCGCGCTCTCTTCGCCGGCGGACAACGGCGCGAACCCGATCCGGGTGGCGGCCGGATCGGCCAGGGTCTTGCGCCAGGCGCGCAGCCAGGTCGGCAGCTGTTGCGCGCCGCCGCGATCCTGCAGCGCGTTCAGCACCATCGTCAGGCCGACCTGACGCTGCAGCGGCGGCGTATCGCCGGCGGCGAACACGTCGGCGGCGAGCATCAACTCCGGCAGCGGCGTTTCGAATCCGCCGCTGCTGTATTCGGCGCGCCGGCGGAAGCCGGCGCGGGTCTGCTGACGGGCCAGATCGCACAGGGCCATGACCGGCGTGGATTCGCGCAGGCTGGCGAAGGTGCGGGCGATCGCGGCGCGGTCGCCGCTTCTCGCCGCGGCGGCCAGCGCGTGGTATTCGGCCTTGGCGGCGTCGCGCGCACGGGTCGCGGCGGCTTCGCGCATGGACACGGCGGCGACGCCGATCGCCAACCCGAGCGGGAGCGCGACGAGGACGCCAAGCAGGCAAGCCCCCAGCGTTCGTTTCCAGTGGCCGCTGGCCAGCGCATCGAACAGCGCGAGCAGCGGCGTCGCCAGGATCAGTACGCTCTGCAGCAGGGTCCAGCGCAGTTCGGCGAACGGCTGGGTATAGCCGGAGTGGACGAGGTAGGTCAGCGCCCCGAACACGACGGCCATGCCGACCGGAAGGCCGAACCAGATGGCGAAGCGGCGATCTGACGGGGGCGGGCCGGCGACGTTCATGCGGTTCCGAAGCCTGGGCAGTCCGGGCGGCGTCGCCGCGATGGCGGCGCCCAGGCGGGCGCTTGCATTACACGCCCGCCGGCGGCGCGGCACAAACGGACAAATTGTCCCAGGGAGCGGGCTGGCGGGCTGGGCCTACAATGCCGGCATGAGCCTTCGACCCTACCTCGACACCTTCCCCTCCCTCGGCGAGCGCGTCTACGTCGACCCCGCCGCGACCGTGATCGGCGCGGTCACCCTCGGCGACGACGTTTCGATCTGGCCCGGCTGCGTGGTCCGCGGCGACGTCAATTCCATCGCCATCGGCGCGCGCACCAACGTCCAGGACGGCACCATCGTCCACGTCACCCACGAGGGGCCGTTCACCCGTCCCGGCGGTCTGCCGACGGTGATCGCCAACGATGTGACCATCGGCCACGGCGCCATCGTCCACGCCTGCACCATCGACGAGTTCGCCCTGATCGGCATGGGCGCCAAGATCCTCGACGGCGCCCGCGTCAGCCGTTTCGGCTTCGTCGGCGCCGGCGCGGTGATCGCGCCGGGCAAGGTGGTCGGCGAGGGCGAGCTGTGGCTGGGCAACCCGGCGCGCATGGTCCGGCGCCTGAGCGAGCGCGAGATCGAGCAACTGCAATACAGCGCGCAGCACTATGTGCGGCTCAAGGACCGTTACCTGGGCATGCGCTCGGCCTGAGCGCCGCCGGGCGGCGCCGCGCCGGCTAGTCAGGCCCGCCCGCCGCGTTTACAGTCGCGGCAGGGGAAAAAGCACGACTAAGGAGTCATCGCTACATGGAAGATTCGCAGAATCCGTACGCGGCGCCGTCCGCGCCTCCGCCGCTGCCCGGCGAACTCGTCGACGACCAGATCAAGGCCGACCGCGGCATGCGCCTGGTGGCGCGGCTGATCGACGGCGGCCTGATGATGGTGTGCTTCGTGCCGCTGTTCGTGGCCTTGGCGATCGAGCCCAACAGCAAGGAGCCCTCGACGCTGCAGATGGCGACGGGCGCGCTGGGCCTGCTCGCCGCGCTGGGCCTGTTCGTCTACCAACTGGTGCTGCTGCATCAGTCCTCGCAGACGCTGGGCAAGCGCTGGCTGGGGATGAAGATCGTGCGCAACGACGGCTCGCCGTGTTCGTTCGGCCGCATCGTCGGCCTGCGCATGTTCGTGATCTCGCTGATCGAACAAGTGCCGTGCCTGGGCGGCATCTTCGCCCTGGTCAACGCGCTGTGGATCTTCGGCGAGGAAAGCCGCTGCCTGCACGACCTGATCTGCGACACGAAGGTCGTCAAGGTCTGATGCTCGACACTTACCGCCAGGTGGTGACCCCCGAAGGCGTGGCATTGCATTTGCGCGCCGCCGGGCCGGTGCCGCGGGCGTTGGCGTATCTGGTGGACCTGCTCGCGCGCGCGGCGATCTACGTCGCCCTGGTGCAGTTGCTGGCGCTTCCGTTCGGCAAGGCCGGCGGCGCGCTGGTGATGCTGGCCAGCTTCGCGCTGACCTGGTTCTACCCGGTGCTGTTCGAGGCGCTGATGCAGGGCCGCACGCCCGGCAAGTGGGCGCTGGGCCTGCGCGTGGTCGCCGCCGACGGCGCGCCGGTGGGCTGGATGGCGGCGTTCGCGCGCAATCTGCTGCGGGTGGTGGACGCGCTGCCGCTGTTCTACGCGGTCGGTTTGACCGCGTGCCTGATCGATCCCTGGGGCCGGCGCCTGGGCGACATGGTCGCGCGCACCCTGGTCGTGCACGCGCCGCGTCAGGCGATCCTGCACGAAGCCGCGGTGGCGCCGGCGGTGGCGCCGGATCGTCTGCTGCTGGCGCACGAACAAGCCGCCGTGGTCGCCTTCGCCGAACGCGGCCCGGGTCTGACCGCGGCGCGTCAGGCCGAACTGGCCGATCTGGCCGAACCCTTGGTGCACGCGCGCGGCGCCGCCGCGGTCGCGCGCCTGTACGGCATCGCCAACTGGCTGTTGGGGCGGCGATGAAGCAAGAGCGATTCGTCGAACGCCATCAGGCCGAGTGGCGCGAATTCGAGACGTGGTTGGAGCGCCGCGGCGACAGCGCGCGCAACGCCCGCTCGACCCGGCGCGAGTGGCGCGGCATCCGCGACGACGAGATGCCCGCGCGCCACCGCCGCCTGTGCCAGCAACTGGCGCTGGCGCGCCGGCGCGGCTACAGCGCGGTGGTCACCGACCGCCTGCAACAGCTCATGCAGCGCGGCCACAGCGTGCTGTACCGGACCAAGCCGGCGCATCCGCGCCGCGCGGTCGAATTCCTGCTCGCCGGTTTTCCGCGTCTGGTCCGCGCCGAGTGGCGCTGCATGCTGGCCGCCGCGCTGCTGTTCGTGATTCCGCTGGTGACGATCTTCGTCGCGATCCAGGTCAAGCCGGATCTGGCCTCGGGCCTGTTCCCGCCGCAGATGCTGGCGCAGTTCGAGGAGATGTACGACCCGACCGGCAAGCGCGACCTGGGCCGCACCAACGAAGACGACCTGGAGATGTTCGCGCACTACATCGGCAACAACGTCGGCATCGGTTTCCAGACCTTCGCCACCGGCTTGGTCGCGGGGCTGGGTACGGTGTTCGTGCTGATCTTCAACGGCATCATGATCGGCGGCGTCGCCGGGCACCTGCAGGCGGTCGGCCACGGCGATCCGTTCTGGCGCTTCGTCGCCGGGCATTCGGCGCCGGAGCTGACCGCGATCGTCATCGCCGGCGGCGCCGGCCTGCGCATGGGCCTGAGCCTGATCGCGCCGGGCCAGCGCCGGCGCGTGGATTCGCTGATCCACGGCGGCCGCCGCGGCGCCAAGATCTGCATCGGCGTGTTCGCGATGCTGGTGTTCGCCGCCTTCGTCGAAGCGTTCTGGTCGTCGATCGGCTGGATGCCGGCCTCGATCAAATTCGCGGTCGGCGCGTTGCTGTGGTCGCTGACCGCGCTGTGGCTGCTGCGCGGCGGCCGCAACGCGGCGTATCAGGACGACGAAGACGCCGCATGAAGCTCGAAGCGCTCACCGTCGCCCTGCGTCCGCGCACCTCGTGGGAAGCCTGCGAACTGGGCATGGCCTTGGTCCGCCGCCATGCCGGCGCGATCTGGAAGCCGTGGCTGGCGGTGACCTTGCCGCTGCTGATCCTGCTCAACGCCGCCGGCTGGGCGCTGGACCTGCTGTGGCTGTCGGGCCTGCTGATGTGGTGGCTCAAGCCCTGGTTCGACCGCATTCCGCTGTTCGTGATTTCGCGCGCGGTGTTCGGCGAAACCCCGACCCCGCGCCAAACCTTGCGCGCCGCGCTGCGTTGGGGCGGGCGCTGGTGGCTGCCGTACCTGACCTGGCGCCGGCTCGGCCCGGCGCGCTCGCTGTACTTGCCGGTCGACCTGCTCGAAGGCGGCGACGGCGGCGAAGCGCGCCAGCGCCGCGCCGCGCTCGGCGCGCCGGTCTACGGCGTGTGCGCGGTGCTGACCTTGATCTGCGCCAATTTCGAGCTGGTGCTGATGCTCGGGCTGGTGTTCGCCGGCGCCATGTTCATTCCCTTCGATTACCTGCCCGACACGCTCAAAGCGCTGTGGGAGGCCTTCGTCGAACAGCCCGGCTGGATGGTCGCGCTGCTCAACGGCCTGCTGTGGGTGGCGATGAGCGTGATCGAACCGTTCTACGTCGGCGCCGGTTTCGGTCTGTACCTCAATCGCCGCACCGAGATCGAGGGCTGGGACATCGAGATCGTGTTCCGCCGCTTGCGCGCGCGCCTGAGCGCGGCGGCCGCGCCGTCGCTGCTGGCGCTGTGCCTCGGCCTGGGCCTGGGCGCGTGGTTGCCGCAGGCGATGGCGCAGGACGCGGCCGGCGACCGTTCGGCGCAGTTCGAAAGCGGCGATGCGGCGGCGTCGGCCGACGCACCGGCCGCGACCGAAACGCCGGCGACCGACGAGCACGGCGACGACGAATCCTACGAGGACGAGGAGGCGGAAGAAGAAGCGCCCTCCTATCCGACGGTGCCGATCCGCGATTACGGCGAAAAAGCCGGCGCCGAGCCTTCGACCCTCGATGCGCTTTACGGCGCCGCGCGCAGCGACGACAGTTCGTTGCGCCGCGCAGTCGATCAGTCGATGAAAGACCCCACCGTCGCGCCCAAGCAAAAGCAGACCACGTGGAAGCCGCGCGCCAAGGCCGACGAGCCCAAGCCGGACAAGCCCCTGCGCGGGCCCAGCCGCAACGGCTTCAACGGCATCAGCAACGGCCTGGCTACCGGCATGGAAGTGGTGCTGTGGGCGGTGGTGGCGCTGATCGTGGGCCTGTTGCTGTTCAGTCTGAGCCGCTGGTTGGGCTGGTTCCGCGGCGGCGCGGGCGATGAAGCGCAGGCGCCGGGCGACGTGCGCAACGCCGCGCTGGCCGAACCCGAACCGTTGCCCGACGACATTCCCACCGCGATCCGCCGCTTGTGGCAGAGCGGCCGCCACCGCGACGCGCTGGCGCTGATGTACCGCGCCGCGGTCGAATCGATGGCGCAGCGCGCGCAGGTCGCGCTGGTGCCCGGCGCGACCGAGGCGCAGTGCCTGCGCGCCTCGCGCAAGCTGCCGCTGGCCGAGGACCGCGACGCGTTCGCGCGCGCGGTGCGGGTGTGGCAGTACGCGGCCTACGCCGAAACCTTGCCGGCGGCCGACGATTTCGACGATCTGGTCGGCGTGCTGAGCCGGCGCTTCGGGTGGGCGGCATGAACCGGCAGGGCATGTACGCCGTCGCCATCGTGCTGGTGCTGGGCCTGCTCGGTTTCGCCGGCTATCAGCTGTGGCGCCAGGACTTCGTGCGCAGCGAAGAAACCGTGGACATGCCGCGCACCGGCGAGGCCGCGAGCAACCCGCTGTACGTGCTCAAGCTGGCTTTGCAGAAGGACGGGGTCAAGGTCGACGCGCGCCAGCGTTTGCTGCTGTCCACGCACACGCTCGGCGCGCGCGACACCGTGTTGATCTACCGCGACCCGCGCACGCTCGCCGCCGGCGACGCCAAGGCGCTGCTGGAATGGGTCGCGCGCGGCGGCCACCTGATCGTGCGCACGCCGCCGTGGCGCGAGCGCGTCGGCGAGGCGCGGGTTCCGGTGCTCGACGAGGTCGGCGTGACCTTGCTCGATGCGTCCGACAACGGCGAACACGCGCAGCGCAACGGCTGCGCGCAGTTGTTCGAACGCGGGCGCGAAGCGCGCTCGGTGTTCTGCGGCGCGCGCCGGTTCTATTTCTACAACGCCGACGCCGAGCCCGAAGCGGCCTGGGGCGACGAGGACACCGCCTACGTCTACGCCCGCCTGCCGTACGGCGAAGGCAAGGTCGACGTGCTCGCGGACCTGGATTTCCTGTCCAACCAGGGCGGCTCGGGCCTGTCGATGTTCGCCGGCCCGCGCGCGGGCGGCGACGAGATCGCCTACGCGTCCAACGCCGCGTTCGCGCGGCAAGTGCTGGCGCCGAACTACAAGGCCGGCACTGTGCATCTGATCTACGCGGCCGAAGTCCCGTCGCTGTGGCACACCCTGATCGTCAACAGCTGGATGGCGTGGCTGCCGCTGCTGCTGTGGCTGCTGGCGTGGCTGTGGCAGCGCATGCAGCGCTTCGGCCCGCTCAAGCCGGCGCCGGCGATGGAGCGGCGTTCGCTGCTCGAACACATCGTCGCCAGCGGCGAGCACATCTACCGCTACGGCTACGGCCCGAGCCTGTACGCCTCGGTGCGCGCCGCGTTCCTGCTGCGGCTGCGCCGGCGCGATCCCTACGCCGCCTCGATCGAAGGCGAGCCGCAGATCGAGCTGCTGGCCAAGCGCTACCAGAACGAACCCGGGCTGGGGCCGGCGCAGATCCGCGAGGCCCTGTCCCATCCGGTGGCGCGCGACCACGCCGCCTTCCGCACCCGCATCGCCACTTTGATCCGCATGAGAAACCGTCTATGAGCCTCGATGCCGCTCCGCTCGTCCCGATCACCGGCGCCGCGCTGGCCGAACGCGCCGCCGCCGTGCGCGATGAAGTCGGCAAGGCCTTCATCGGTCAGGCCGACGTGCTCGACCAGATCCTGATCGCGCTGCTCGCCGGCGGCCACGCCCTGCTCGAAGGCGTACCCGGCCTGGGCAAGACCCTGGTGGTGCGCGCGCTGTCCAAGGCCTTGGACTGCGGCTACGCGCGCGTGCAGTTCACTCCCGACCTGATGCCCAGCGACATCAGCGGCCACGCGGTGTACGACCCGAAGACCGAGAGCTTCAACATCCGCCGCGGCCCGGTGTTCACCAACCTGCTGCTGGCCGACGAAATCAACCGCGCTCCGGCCAAGACCCAGTCGGCGCTGCTGGAAGCGATGCAGGAACTGCAGGTCACCATCGAAGGCCACAGCTTCGAGCTGCCGCCGCCGTTCCTGACCTTGGCCACGCAGAACCCGGTCGAGCAGGAAGGCACCTATCCGCTGCCGGAAGCGCAGCTCGACCGCTTCTTGCTCAAGATCCTGATCGACTACCCGACCCTGGCCGACGAAAAGCGCATGGTCAGCGCGGTCAGCCTGGGCCGCAGCGCGTCGGACTTCGATCTTTCGCAAGTGCGGCGCGTGCTCGGCCCCGAGGAAATCGTGGCGATGCAGCAGGGCACCGCGCTGGTGCGCGTGGACGAGGCGGTGATCGACTACGCCGTGCGCATCGTCGCCAAGACCCGCGACTGGGCCGGCATCGCGCTCGGCGCGGGCCCGCGCGGCAGCCTCGGCCTGGTGCGCGCGGCGCGCGCGCAGGCGGTGCTGTCGGGCCGCGATTTCGTCACCCCCGACGACGTGCGCGAAATCGCCAAGCCGGTGCTGCGCCACCGCATCGCGCTGGCGCCGGAGCTGCAGATCGAAGGCCAGTCGCCCGACGACGTGCTGCACGCGCTGCTCGCCACGGTGGAAGCGCCGCGGCAATGAGTTCGGCGCCGCCGCCGCTGCCAGCCGCCGTCGGCGCCGCGTCCGCGGTGCCGCGCGAGCGCGCGCTGGCGCGTCAGGCGTGGGCGCGCCCGTCGCTGCGGCTGGGCTGGCTGGCGCTGCCGTGCGCGGTCTTGGGCTTGGCGGCGAGCGCCGGTTGGCTGAGCCCGCAGTGGTGGAAGTTGGCGGTGCTGGTCGCGCTGGCGCTGCTGGCGCTGGATCTATGGCGGGTGGCACGCGCGCCGACCCCGCGCGTGCAGCGGCGCATGCACGACACCTGGGCGATCGGCGTGGAACGGCCGGTGACGCTGGAGATCGACAGCGAAAAACGCCAGCGCGTGGACGTGTTCGATTTGCACCCCGGCGGCTGGGCGGTGCGCGACCTGCCGCGCCGGCTCGATTTGCGCGCCGCCGAATCGGCGGGCTTCGAGTATTTCCTGCGCGCCAACAGCCGCGGCGATTTCCAGTTCGACGGCACCCAACTGCGGCTGCATTCGCCGTGGGGCTTTTGGTGGCAGTCGCGCGTGGCCGGCGCGCCGCAGCGCGTGCGCGTGTTCCCGAATTTCGCGCCGCTGGCCAAGTTCGCGATGTTCAGCGCCGAACAGGCCTCGCGTCTGGTCGGCGCGCACGTCAAGCGCCGCCGCGGCGAAGGCACCGATTTCCATCAGATGCGCGAATACCGCGTCGGCGACAGCCTGCGCCAGATCGACTGGAAGGCCACGGCGCGCGCGCGCCGCTTGATTTCGCGCGAATACCAGGACGAGCGCAACCAGCAACTGGTGCTGATGCTCGACACCGGCCGCCGCCTGATGGCGCGCGACGGCGAGCTCTCGCACTTCGACCATGTGCTCGACGCGGCGCTGGTGGTGTCCTACCTTGCCTTGCGCCAGGGCGACGGCGTCGGCCTGCTCGCCAGCGGCGGCCAAAGCCGCTGGGTGCCGCCGCAGCGCGGCGTCGGCGCGATCGACAACCTGCTGCGCGCCAGCTACGCGCTGCAACCGCAGCCGGTCGCCACCGACTTCCTCGCCGCCGCCACCGAACTGTCGCTGCGGCAGCGCCGCCGCTCGCTGGTGATGCTGGTGACCAACCTGCGCGACGAAGACATGGACGACCTGCTCGCCGCCGTGCGCATGCTGCGCGCCCGCCATCTGGTGTGTGTGGCGAGCCTGCGCGAAGGCTCGCTGGACGCCGCGCTGGACGAGGACGTCGACGACCTGTCCGGCGCGATCCGCGCCGGCGCCACCGCGCAATACCTGGAACACCGCACCCAGGCGCACGAAGCGCTGCGCAGTCAGGGGGTGATGGTGTTGGACGTGGCCTGCGAGCAGTTGGCGGCGTCGTTGGTGGAGAAGTATTTGGCGGTGAAGCGCGATCGGTTGCTTTGAGCGGCGTTCGCCCTAACCGATAGGCCGGTTCGACTGCGGCGCAAGCGGCGACAGTCGCTCCGATGATGGATTGGAGCGACAGTCACTGCCGCTGCCGGCATCACTCTCCGCCTGTATACCCAAACTGCCGCCACGCCTCGAACACCACCACCGCCACCGTGTTCGACAGATTCAAGCTGCGGTTGTCCGGCCGCATCGGCAGCCGCAACCGTTGTTCCGGCGGTAGCGTGTCCAACACTTCTTGCGGCAAACCGCGGGTTTCCGGGCCGAACAGGAAGGCGTCGCCGGCGGCGTAGCGCGGGGCGTCGAAGCGTTCGCGGCCGCGCGTGCTCAGCGCGAACAGGCGCGGCGCGGCGCCCTGGGCGGCGGCGATGGCGGTCAGCGCGGCGTCGAGGCTGTCGTGCACTTGCAGGCTGGCGTACTCGTGATAGTCCAGGCCGGCGCGCTTGAGCTGCTTGTCTTCCAGGGTGAAGCCGAGCGGCGCGATCAGGTGCAGGGCGGCGCCGGTGTTCGCGCACAGGCGGATGACGTTGCCGGTGTTGGGCGGAATTTCCGGCTGGAACAGGATGACGTTGAACATCGCGCCATTATGCGGCCGCGGGCGGCCGGCGCGCCGGCGAACGCAATCGGGCGCGCGCTCCCCACGTGACCCCCGACCCATGCCCCTCGCGCCGCATCCGCCTAAGATGGCCGGCGGTCCGCCCACGGACGCCCATCACGACCGGAGCCGTCATGTCCCAGATTTCCTCGTCCTCACGCCCGCGCGCCGCCGCGCTGGCCCTGGCGCTCGCCGCCGCGCTGGCCGCGCCCGCCGCCGTGTCGGCCGCGCCCGCGCAGGCCGCCGCCGCCGCCCGGCCCGCCGCCGCGGTCGGCATCCCGTACGAGGAATTCACCCTGCCCAACGGCTTGCGGGTGATCGTGCACACCGACCGCAAGGCGCCGATCGTCGCGGTCAACGTCTGGTACCACGTCGGCAGCAAGAACGAACAGCCCGGCCGCACCGGCTTCGCCCACCTGTTCGAGCACCTGATGTTCCAGGGCTCGGAGAACCACCGCGACGAATTCTTCGGCCCGTTCGAACTGGTCGGCGCCACCGACCAGAACGGCACCACCAATGTCGACCGCACCAACTATTTCCAGAACGTGCCGACCACCGCGCTGGACATGGCGCTGTGGATGGAATCCGACCGCATGGGCCACCTGCTCGGCGCGATCGACCAAAAGACCCTGGACGAGCAGCGCGGCGTGGTCCAGAACGAAAAGCGCCAGGGCGAGAACCAGCCCTACGGCCGCCGCATCAGCGGCAAGCTCTACGAAGCGCTGTATCCGGCCGACCATCCCTACAGCTGGCCGACCATCGGCTCGATGGCCGATCTCGACGCGGCCTCGCTCGACGACGTGAAGACCTGGTTCCGCAGCTGGTACGGCCCCAACAACGCGGTGCTGGTGCTGGCCGGCGACATCGACGCGGCCACCGCCAAGCAAAAAGCGCTGCGCTATTTCGGCGACATTCCCGCCAGCGCCACGCTCAAGGACATGGCCACGCGCATTCCCAAGCGCGAGCGCGACACCGAGGAAACCGTGTCCGACCGCGTGCCGCAGGCGCGCGTCTACCGCGCCTGGCCGGTCGCTCAGTTCGGCGCCGCCGACGGCACCGATCTCGCCCTGTTCGCGCAGGTGCTCGGCGGCAGCGCCGCTTCGCGCCTGGACGAGCGGCTGGTGCACCGCGACCGCATCGCCGACAGCGCCAGCGTCTCGGTCAACGACGCCGAGATCAGCGGCACCTTGGTCGTGGTCGCGAACGTCAAGCAAGGCGTGGACCCGGCGAAAGTGCGCGCGGCCATCGACGAGGAAATCCAGCGCCTGATCGCGCAAGGCCCGAGCGCGGACGAACTCGAGCGCGCCAAGACCGCCAGCCGCGCCGAATTCGTGCGCGGCATCGAGCGCATCGGCGGCTTCGGCGGCAAGTCCGACGTGCTGGCGCGCTGCGCGGTGTTCCTCGGCAAGCCCGATTGCTACCGCGACGAACTCGCCGAGCTCGACAAGGTCAGCCTCGCCAGCGTGCAGGCGGCCGGGCGCAAGTGGCTGGGCAAGGGCTCGCACACCATCGTCGTGGTGCCCGGCGACAAGCCGGCGTCGTCGCTGCCGGAAACCGCGCGCGCCGCGCCGGCCAGCCAGCCCGCGCCGCTGCCGGCGGCGGATCCGCGCTTCAAGACGGTGAAGTCCGACCTGGACCGCGGCCTCGGCGTGCCCAAGACCGCGAGCTTCCCGGCGCTGAAGTTCCCGCGGCGCCAGACTGCGACGCTCGGCAACGGCATGCAGGTGGTGCTGATCGAGCGCCACGAAACCCCGATCGTGCAGGTGCAGATGGAATTCCCCGGCGGCTACAGCGCCGATCTGGGCCGCAAGAACGGCACCGCCAGTTTCGCCATGGCGATGCTCGACGAAGGCGCGGGCGACTACGGTTCGCTGCAGTTGTCGGCGCGCAAGGAAGTGCTCGGCGCCGAACTCAGCAGCGGCGCGAGCCTGGACAGCGCCAGCGTCGCGTTGTCGGCGCTGAGCGACAAGCTCGAGCCCTCGCTGGACCTGCTCGCCGACACCGTGCGCCGCCCGCGCTTCGAGGACGGCGAGATCGAGCGCGTGCGCGCGCAGTGGCTGGCCGGCATCAAGCAAGAAAAGGCGCGTCCGCAGACCGCCGCGCTGCGCGTGCTGCCGCCGCTGCTGTACGGCGAAGGCCACGCCTACGCGATTCCGTTCACCGGCAGCGGCACCGAGGCCTCGATCGGTTCGATCCAGCGCGCGGATCTGGTCCGCTTCCACCACGATTGGCTGCAGCCGCAACGCGCCCGCGTCATCGTGGTCGGCGACACCACGCTCGCGCAGATCGTGCCGCAGCTGGAGCAGCGCTTCGGCGATTGGAAGGGCGCCGCCGACGCGCCGGCGCTGCCCGCGCTGACCGCGGTCGCGCGGCCGAAGGCGCCGCGGGTATTCCTGGTCGATCAGCCCGGCGCGATCCAATCCAATCTTTACGTCGGCGAGCTGATCGCGCCGACCGGCGACAAGAACACCATCGATTTCGACTTCGCCAACGGCGTGCTCGGCGGCGAGTTCAGCTCGCGCCTCAACATGAATCTGCGCGAGGACAAGCACTGGGCCTACGGTTCCTACAGCGGCTCGGGCAACGCGCTCGGCCAGCGGCCGTGGATCGCGCAGGCGGCGGTACAGTCGGACAAGACGGTCGAATCGCTGGCCGAACTCAAGCGCGAGATCGAGGCCTTCAGCAGCGGCAGCAAGCCGATCGGCGAGGCCGAGGTGGCCAAGGTCCGCGCCGCCAACACGCTGAGCCTGCCGGGCGCGTACGAAACCGGCGACGCCGTGCTCGGCCAGGTCGGCGCCGATCTGCGTTACGGCCGTCCGGCCGATTACATCTTGCAGTACAAGGCGCGCAACGACGCGATGACCCCGGCGCTGGCGCAGGCCGCGGCCAAGACGCTGGATCCGGCCGCGCTGACCTGGGTCGTGGTCGGCGATCTGTCCAAGATCGAGCAGCCGGTGCGTGCGCTCGGCCTGGGCGAGGTCAAGGTGATCGACAGCGACGGCAAGCCCGTGCGCTGAGGCCGCCGACACGGGCCGCCCTCAAGGGCGGCCCGTTCGCAACGACTCGGCGCCGCCCCAGTCCCCGCAGCTGTCCCCGCTTCGCTCGCTCCTATTTCTCGCTCCTCTCATTCCCCCCACGCTCAGCCGATTCCGGCGACAATGCCGCCCGGTTCCACCCGCACTCACCGAGGTTCCGCATGCGCGCAACGGCAATCGTGTTTCTGGCTCTGAGCGTTTCGGCCTGCACCTGGGTCAACATGGCCCCGGGCGCGCAGGCGGTGCGCGTGCTGTCCGCGGGCGCGGCGCCCGCGTGCGAGAAGCGCGGCGAAGTGCAGGTCGCAGTCAAGCACAACATCGCCTTCTACGAGCGCAACGAACTGCGCGTGCGCGAGGAACTGGAAACCCTGGCGCGCAACGAAGCGCCGAGCCTGCAGGGCGACAGCATCCAGCCGCTGGCGGCCCCGGCCGAGGGCGCGCAGCGCTTCGCGGTCTACCGCTGCGGGGCCAACGCCCCCCGCGCCGCCGCGCCGGCCGCGCAAAACCCGGCTTCGGGCGGCGCCCAGACCTACCCGATCGGCGGTTGAGCGCAAATCCAGACGCCGCCGTACGGGTTTTTTGCGTCGCAAAAACCGCCGCAAACGTCTGAATTACAAGAGGAATATCGCTTCCGGCCGGGTTCAGCCTAGGGCCGGAGCGTGACTTTTGCTGGTGCATAGGGGGCGCGAAGGCGCTAACCTGTCGCACTTTTCTGCCTGCCAAGGGTTCGCGCCCATGCTGTTCCAACACGTAGCCATCGCCGGCCTCGCTCATGTCGACGCGCCGCGAACGCTGACCACCGAGGAAATCAACGCCCGGCTCAAGCCGACGCTGGATCGTCTCGGCATCAAGGTGGACGTGCTGCAGAACATCGCCGGCGTGCGCGAGCGCCGCCTGTGGGACGGCGAGGTCAAGCCGTCGGAAGCCGCCACCCTGGCCGGCGTCAAGGCGCTGGCCGACGCCGGCGTCGACGCCGATCGCATCGGCCTGCTGGTCAACACCTCGGTCAGCCGCGACTACCTGGAGCCGTCCACCGCCTCCATCGTCGCCGGCAACCTGCGCCTGGGCGAGAACTGCCAGAACTTCGACGTCGCCAATGCGTGTCTGGCTTTCATCAACGGCATGGACATCGCCGGCCGCATGATCGAGCGCGGCGAGATCGACTACGCCCTGGTCGTCGACGGCGAGACTGCGAATAAAGCGTACGAGAAGACCCTCGAGCGCCTCAGCGGCAGCGACGTCACCGAAGCGCAGCTGCGCGACGAAATGGCCACGCTGACCCTGGGTTCGGGCGCCGCCGCGATGGTGCTGGCCCGCGCCGAACTGGCGCCGGGCGCGCCGCGCTACCGCGGCGGCGTGACCCGCTCGGCGACCGAGTGGAACCACCTGTGCGTGGGCGACCTGCACCACGACCGCATGGTCGCCGACGGCCGCATGCTGATGATCGAAGGCCTCAAGCTCGGCCAGAAGACCTTCACCGCCGCGCGCGCCGCGCTGGGTTGGGCGGTGGAAGAGCTCGACGAATTCGTCATCCACCAGGTCAGCCGCGCCCACACCCAGGCCTTCCTCAAGGCCTTCGGCATCGACCCGAGCAAGGTCATGACCATCTTCGGCGAGCACGGCAACATCGGCCCGGCCTCGGTGCCGATCGTGCTGAGCAAGCTGCGCGAGATGGGCCGCTTGAAGAAGGGCAACCGCGTCGCGCTGCTCGGCATCGGTTCGGGCTTGAACTGCTCGATGGCCGAAGTGGTTTGGTGATCGCGGCTTGAGTCGGGCGCCTCGCGGCGCCGGCTTGGAAACGAACGGGTTCGATGCGCGAGCATCGGGCCCGTTTTGCTTTTGCGGTCGCGAACGGCGCGGGCGTTTCGTTGCGTTCGTCGTAAGCGGATTTTCGCGGTCGCAGCTTGCGCAGCTCCTACAGTCGGATACGAAACTTGCCGAAGCGCCTGTAGGAGCTGCGCAAGCTGCGACCGCGACAACGCAACCACGACGCCCCCTCGCGACCACCGCGAACGAACCCGCCAGCTAGCTTGCTATAGTCGATGGCATCACGCGCCGGCCGCGATGGCCGCCGCACTCAGGACTTCCCCGACCCGCAACGGAGTTGCCAGCATGGCCCAGCCCAAGAGCCACCTCGTGATCGCGCTCGCCTCGATCCCGGTGTTCACCAACGACGGCACCCTCGACGTCGCCGAACTGCAGAACCTGCTCGATATCGCCCTGCGCGATCAGACCGTCGACGAAGACGAGAAGCGGGTGCTCGGCAACATCTTCAAGCAGGCCGAACTCGGCCCGCTCGACCCCGAAGTCCAGCGCCGCATCGCCGAAGCCCGCCAGCAGCACGGCATCCCGGCCTGACGCGCCCCCTGTAGGAGCGGCGTAAGCCGCGACCGCCCCAGCCCGTCTCGGCGCGCCTCACTACGCCTCGCGCAACCCATTGATTCAAAACGACCGGCGGCCCCCACAGCCGCCGTCCCTCGCCGCTCGTCGGCTCTCACATGTGACATCTTGCCAATGTCACATGTAATCCTCTAACTTGGTCCGCATGGAACGCCGATCCTCCGCCTACTACCAGCGCCGCCACCGCGAACGCCTGCGCGAGAAAGGCTTGGTGAAGAAAGAGCTGTGGGTGCTGCCCGAGTTCGGCGACGAACTGCTGGCGGTGGAAAAGCGGATGCGGCAGCCGCGCGGCGCGGCCTCGGGACGGGGACAAGTGGAGAGGGACATGAACGACGGCAAGGTCTGGACCGCGAAGGGGCTGTTCGACGCTCTCTCGCAGACCGAGGAATTCGTCTACGGCGACTCGCAGATCGAACTGATCGACGGCGCCGAGCCGAGCCTGCATCTGGTCATGGCCGAATACGGCGACCTGCCGCTGTTCCTGGCGGTGGTCGGCGAGCAGATCGTGGTCGAGGCGCTGCTGTGGCCGGTCGCGCACGTGCGCGACGCCAACGCGTTCAACGAAGAAGTGCTGCGCACCCACAAGGTGTTTCCGCTCTCGACCATCGGCATCGAGACCCTCGCCGACGGCGAAGCGGTCTACATGATGTTCGGCGCGCTCAGCGCGTCCTCGTCGCTGTCGAACGTGCTTTACGAAATCGAAACCCTCGCCGACAACGTCATCAAGGCCACCGAGGCCTACGAGACGCAGTTGCTGGAGGCCGCGTGATGAGCAACAAGCACGGCGGCATCTGGAGCAAGCTGCTGACCTCGGTGCGCGCCGGCGCGCAGGAACTCGGCGAGGCCTGGGCCGACAGTCAGGCGCTGCGCATCCTCGATCAGGAAATCCGCGACTGCGACATCGACTTGCGCCAGTCGCGCGAATCGTTGGCGCACCTGCTGGCGCGCCACACCCTGGCCGAGCGCGCCTGGAACGAGGGCGCGGACAAGATCGCCGAATACGAAGGCTATGCGATCAAGGCGCTGGAGTCGGGCGAGAACGCGCTGGCGCGCGAAGTCGCCGACAAGATCGCCGCGCTGGAAACCGCGCGCGCCGACGATCAGGCGCATCTGCGCCAGCTCGCCGCCAGCGTCGCCGAACTGCGCAAGGCGGTGGCGATGGCCGAAGGCAACATCCGCCGGCTCAAGCAGCAGCTCGACACGGTCAAGGCGACCGAGAGCATGCAGCGCGCGCAAGCGGCGGTGGCGCAGCGTTACGCCGGGCCGCAGAACCGCTTGCAGACCGCGGTCGATTCGCTGGCGCGGATCAAGCAGAAGCAAGCCGAGCGCGGCGCGCGCATGGAAGCGGCGGCGGAACTGGCGCGCCACGACAGCGGCGACGCGTTGGAAAAGAAATTGCGCGACGCCGGGATCATGCCCGACGACGCCGGCGCCGAAGCGGTGCTGGCGCGGCTGCGGCAGAAATTGCCCGGCTGAGCGAAGCGAAAAGCAAGGCCGGCCGGCATAGGGTCGTCCGGTTCCATGGAGGCGCCGCCGGGATCGCGGCACGCGGGGAGGGAGACGAAATGGGCGATTTTCTAAGCACGATTCTGACGTTGCCGACGGCGTTCTACACCGTCCTGCTCGGCGTGGTGGTGGGCTATTGGCTGCTGTCGGCGCTGGGCTTGGCCGGCGGCGAGATGATCGACGGCTGGATCGGCGGCGACGGCCATGGCCACGGCGCGCACGGCTTCGGCGATCACACCCTGGCCGACGGCGCGCACCATCCGCAGCACGGCATCTTCGACCCGCTGATGCGCCTGGGTTTGGGCGGCATCCCGATCACCGTGGTCGTCAGCGTGATCGTGCTGGTCGGCTGGATCCTGACCTATTACGCCGACATCTACTTGCTGCGGCTGGTGCCCGGCACGCCGCTGCGCATCGCCGCCGGCGCGGCGATCATCTTCGTCAATTTCTGCATCTCGCTGCCGGTCGCCGCGCTGGCGCTGCGTCCGGTGCGCAAACTGCTGCGCAAGATGCAGCCGGGCCCGCCGCGGCCGATCCTCGGTCAGGTCGCGACCATCCGCAGCCCGGTCAACCGCGCCACCGGCACCGCCAGCGTCGAAGACGGCGGCGCCGGCTTGATCCTGCAGATCCGCGACGACGATCCGCAGCGCTTCCAGCGCGGCGACCGCGTCGTCTTGATCGAATACCTCGAAGACCAGAACGCCTACCGCGCGGTCAGCGAGGACGAATTCCGCGGCGCCTGAGCGCGGCCGCTCGCCACCGAACCGTCGCCGCCTCGTCGGCCGCGACATGCAGTCGTGTCATAGGGAGATGCAAATGGGCAACTTGATGATCGTCGGCGCCGCCATCGTCGTCGTCGTACTGATGATTTTCGTCATGCTGTTGATGTTCAAGGCCTTCTACATCAAGGTGCCGCAGGGCACGGCCTTGATCGTCAACGACATGTCCGCGACGCCGAAGGTGCACTTCACCGGCGCGCTGGTCTATCCGGTGATCTACAAGAAGGAGTTCATGAAGATCTCCTTGATCACCCTGGAAGTCGACCGCCGCGCCAAGGACGGTCTGATCTGCCGCGACAACATGCGCGCGGACATCACCGTCGCCTTCTACCTGCGCGTCAACGAGACCCAGCAGGACGTGCTCAAGGTCGCCAAGGCCATCGGCGTGGACCGCGCCTCCGACCGCACCGCGGTCAACGAGCTGTTCAACGCCAAGTTCTCCGAGGCGCTCAAGACCGTCGGCAAGCAGATCGAGTTCGTCAAGCTGTTCGAGAACCGCCAGGAATTCCGCGACCGCATCATCGAGGTGATCGGCAACGATTTGAACGGCTACGTGCTCGAAGACGTGGCGATCGATTACCTGGAGCAGACGCCGAAGGCCTCGCTGGATCCGACCAACATCCTCGACGCCGAGGGCATCCGCAAGATCACCGAGCTGACCGCGGCGCAGAACGTCATCACCAACGAGCTCGAGCGCAACGAGCAGCTGGCGATCACCAAGAAGAACGTCGAGACCCGCGAGGCGATGCTGGCGCTGGAACGCCAGCAGGCCGACGCCGAGGCGCGGCAGAAGCGCGAGATCCAGACCATCCAGGCGCGCGAGCAGGCCGAGACCGCCAAGGTCCAGGAAGAAGAGCGGCTCAAGGCCGAGCAGGCGCGCATCGCCGCGCAGGAGCAGATCGACATCCGCGAGCAGAACCGCCAGCGCGAAGTCGAAGTGGCGCAGCAGAACCGCCAGCGCGCGGTAGTGATCGAGGTCGAGAAGGTCACCCGCGCCAAGGATCTGGAAGTGGTCTCGCGCGAGCGCGAGGTCGAGCTCAACCGGATCGAGAAGGAGCGCGCGCTGGAAGAACAGCGCAAGGAAATCGCCAACGTCATCCGCGAGCGCATCGCGGTCGAGAAGACCGTGGCGCAGGAAGAAGAGCGGATCAAGGAAGTGCGTCAGGTGTCCGAGGCCGACCGCGCCAAGCAGGTCGCCGTGCTCGCCGCGCAGGCGCTGGCCGAGGAAGAACTGGTGCGTCAGGTCAAGCAGGCCGAGGCCGACGAGACCGCGTCCAAGCACAAGGCGGTGGAGATGACCACGCTGGCGCAGGCCGAGTTCGAGGCCGCCGGCAAGACCGCCGAGGCCAAGAAGAAGTTGGCCGAAGGCATCGAGGCCGAGCGCGCCGCGCCCGGTCTGGCCGATGCGCGCGTGCGCGAAGTCACCGCCGCCGCGGCCGAGAAGGAAGGCCTGGCCAAGGCGCGCGTGATCGCCGAAACCCTGGGCGCGGAAGCCAAGGGCGAGCAGGAGAAGGGTCTGGCGCAGGCGCGGGTGATCGAGGCGCAGGCCGAGGCCAAGCAGAAGCAGGGCCTGTCCGACGCCAAGGTGCTGGAAGAGAACCTGTTCGCGCAGGCGCGCGGCGAAGAGCAACTGGGCTCGGCTAAGGCCAAGGCGACTCAGGCGTTGGGCTTGTCGGAAGCCGAGGTGCTGCTGCAGAAGTTCAAGTCCGAAGCCGAGGGCTTGGCGCAGAAGTTCGGCGCGCTCGACTCGCTCAGCGATCAGGCGCGCGCGCACGAAGAGTTCCGCATGCAGCTGGAAAAGAGCTTCGAGCAGGCCATCGCCGGGATCGAGGCGAACAAGGAAATCGCCAAGGAGCAGTCCGAGGTGCTGTCGGCCGCGCTCAGCAAGGCCAACATCGACATCGTCGGCGGCGAGGGCGCGTTCTTCGATTCCTTCGCCAAGGCGCTATCGGTGGGCAAGGCGATCGAAGGCGTGGCCGGCAAGAGCCCGATCGTGCAGGACGTGCTGCAGCGCATCCTGGCCAAGGCCGAACCCAAGCCGGCCGACAAGGCCGACGGCGCCGCCGCGCTGGATTCCTGAGCGCGCGCATAGCCAAGGAATGCGCCGCCGCGACGGCGGCGCATCGATGTGACGCCGGCGGCGCGCGTTCGCGCCGCCGGCCCGATCGGTAGGACGGAACATGGCGGACACCAAGCCCGCCGCGGCTGCGGCCGCGGGCGCACCCCTCGCTGGCGACACCAGCGCAGTCGATCAGGCCGTCGCCCAAGGCGGCGCCTACGAGGTGCTGAGCAAGCGCCTGAGCGAGCAAGGCCAAAAGCTGCGCGCGCTGGCCGATGGGCTCAACCAGCAGCGGCTGAGCGAATTCGGCAGCAGCCAGATGGACGTGGTCGGGCGCTTCCGCATCCGCACCGAGAACAACTGCGTGGCCCGCGACATCGTCCAGGTCGGCGAGTTTCTCGTGTTCGGCTACAACGTGTTCATGGGGCTCAAGAAAGAAACCGTCGTCGCCGACGTGTTCTCGTTGTACAAGCTGGTGCAAGGGCCGGAGGGTTACGACGTCACCCCGGTCGAGCTCAAGGGCAGCTTCCTCGGCATCGACAGCTTCGCCAACGATTTCCGCGAGCTCTACGCGTACTACAAGCACACCCGGCTGATCCAGCTGATCGTGCGCGACGGCAAGCTGCTGGCCGCGTTCCAGATCGGCGAGCGCATCAGCGATCTGCGCGTGTTCCGCTGGTCGGTCTCGCCCGACGGCGAGGTGCGCTACATCGACAACCGCGGCGAGCGCGACATCGCGCTGCCGGCGCCGTACGACTTCGAGTGGACCCGCGCCGGGCGCGACATGGTCGTCAACGGCCGCCATCCGCACCTCAACATCCTCGACAGCGTGTTCGTGGAAACCGTCAACGGCGATCTGACTGTCAAGATCGAGAACAACACCGAGGACGGACAAGGCATCTACCGCGAGCCGGTGCAGGACAAGACGCAGTCGCTGGACGACGCGCAGGTCGACTTCGCCAAGGTCGGCAGCCTGATCCTGCTCAAGATCCTGCCGTACCGCGAGGAGCAGTGGCGCTACCTCGTGTTCAACACGCTCACCCGCAAGGTGGCGCGCCTGGACGAGATCGGGCTGGCCTGCATCCAGTTGCCGGAAGACCACGGCATCATCTTCCCCGGCGGCTACTACCTGCAGAACGGCGAGCACAAGCGCTTCGACCAGTCGATGGAGGGCATGCGCTACAAGCGCAACATCCGCTCGCCCAACGGCGAAGACGTGATGTACCTGTTCTACGAGCCCGAACAGGGCCGCACCGCGATGTTCACCTACAACCTGATCGAACGGCGCCTGCAGACGCCGATCTTCGGTCACGGCTACGCGCGCCTGGAGGACGGGCGCATGGTGATCTTCGCCACCGAAAGCGACGAGCCGACCCGCGTGCATCCGATGCAGGTGTGGCAGACGCCGTACGCCAGCGAGGAGTACGCGGCGCGGCAGCCGGCCGGCAACAGCTTCATGGGCAAGATCGGCAACGCCGAGCTGGTGCGCGGCATGTCCGAGTTGATCAGCCTGAGCCGCGAGATCGAGGCCACCGAGGTCTCGGCGCAGCGCTACGGCTTGCTCGCGCAGAACACCCGGCGCCTGTTCGACGCCCACCATTGGCTCAGCGACCCGCATTGCGGCGAAGTGGCGCCATTGCTGCGCGAGATCGCCGCGACCGCCGAATCGGTGCTGGACGAATACGAAAAAGTCGAAGGCATCCGCAGCCAGTCCGAGCGCGCGATGCGCGAGGCGCAGAGCAAGCAGAAGGCGCTGTTCGACACGCTGCAGCCCGAGAACTGGGAGGAAGTGCAGCCCTTCGTCGACGCGCTCAACGGCCTGACCGCGCAGCGCGGGCACCTGCTGACCATCCGCGACTACCGCTACATCGACGTAGCCAAGATCGATGAAATGGAGCAGGCGCTGATCGCCGCCCACGAGCGCATCGGCGCGGCCACCGGCGCGTTCCTGGCCGGCGACAAGGCGCTGGCGCCGTTGGGCGAGACGCTCAAAACGTTGGACGCGCAGGCCCAGGCCGCGAGCACGGTGACCCAGCTGGCCGAGCCGCTGACTCGGATGCAGGCGATGTCCGGCGACCTGGACATGCTGTCGGGGCTGATGGCGACGCTGAAGGTCGACGACGCCACCCAGCGCACGCGCGTGGTCGAGGCGATCTCGGAGATCTACGCCAAGCTCAATCAAGCCAAGGCGCGCGCCGATCAACGCCGCAAACAGCTGGGTTCGGCCGAATCGGTGGCGCAGTTCGGCGCCCAGTTCACCCTGTTCGGCCAGAGCATCGCCAGCGCGCTGGCGCTCGCGCAGGATCCGGAAAAGGCCGACGAACAACTCTCGCGCCTGCTGGTGCAGTTGGAGGAACTGGAAAGCCAGTTCGGCGAACACGAAGCCTTCCTCGGCGACATCCTGGCCAAGCGCGAGGAGCTGCTGGAGACCTTCGAGGCGCACAAGCAGACCTTGCTGGACGAACGCCAGCGCAAGGCGCAGGCGGTGATGGACGCCGCTACCCGCATTCTCGAAGGCCTCGGCCGCCGCACCGCGCGCTTCGCCGGCAGCGACGAGCTCAACGCCTTCTTCGCCGGCGACGCGCTGATCCTCAAGTTGCGCGAACTGGCCGAGCGTCTGCGCGCGCTCAAGGACAACGTCAAGGCCGACGACGTCGAGGCGCGGCTCAAGGGCGCGCGCGATCAGGCCGTGCGCGCGCTGCGGGACCGCACCGAGCTGTTCGAGGACGGCGGCGGCGTGATCAAGCTCGGCCCGCGCCATCGCTTCAGCGTCAACACTCAGGAGCTCGACCTGACCTTGATGCCGCGCGGCGACGCGCTCAACCTGCATCTGACCGGCACGGATTTCTTCGAGCCGATCAACGAAGCGGGCTTGGATGCGGCGCGCGATTACTGGGGCGTGTCGATGGATTCCGAATCGCCGCAGCTGTACCGCGGCGAGTATCTGGCGGGGCTGGCGATCGAAGCCGCCGAAGCCGGGCGCGAGAATCTGAGCCTGGATTTGCTGCGCGGGCAGCTGGCGCAGCCCGAAACGCTGGCGCGCACGATCCGCGACTTCGCCGCGCCGCGTTATCGCGAGGGTTACGAGAAGGGCATCCACGACCACGATGCCGCGCTGATCCTGCAAGCGCTGCTGCCGCTGCGCGACAGCGCCGGCAGCTTGAGTTACGAGCCGGCCGCGCGCGCGTTGGCGGCCTATTTCTGGTCGTTGCAGGGCGGACAGGGCGATGCCGCCGGCTGGCCGGAACGGGCGCGGACCGCAGCGGACATCCAGCGATTGTTCGGCAGCGGCGACGGCCTCGCCGCGTTGCGCGCGGAAGTCGCGGCGGCGCTGGCCGAGTGGGCGCAGGTGCAGACGATGCCGGTCGATCCGGCGCTGACGCCGCGCGCGGCCGAGTATCTGGTGCTGGAACTGTCGGCGCCGCAGCCGAAGTTCGCGTTCAGCCGCTACGCCGGACAGTTGCTCGCGGCGCTGCGCGAGAAACTGTCGGCGGCGCGGATGTGGGACGGTTTCGCCGCCACCCTCGAATCGCTGCGCGAACGCCCGGCCGCGCGCTGGGCGTTGGCGATGAACTGGATCGACGCGCTGGCGCGCACGCCGGAACTCGCCGCGCAGGCGGCGTATGCGGCGGAGGCCGCGGCGCTGTTGCTGCTCGACGATGGGTTCGCGAAAACCACCAGCGAGACCGAGTTGGGCGCCGACCTGCGAGGCCTGCTCGGCGAACACCCGCGCATCCGCGAAGGCCGCATGCGACTGGCCGTGGACGATTGGTCGGCGCGGCTGCGCCAGCACCGCGAGCGCTTCGTGCCGGGCTTCCAGAAGTATCAGGCGCTGCGTCAGGAGATCGTCGCGCGCGAGCGCGCGGCGCTGCGCCTGGACGAGTTCAAGCCGCGGCCGCTGAGCTCGTTCGTGCGCAACAAGCTCATCAACGACGTTTATCTGGGCGTGATTGGCGACAACCTCGCCAAGCAGATGGGCACGGTCGGCGAGAGCAAGCGCTCGGACCTGATGGGTCTGCTGATGATGATTTCGCCGCCGGGCTACGGCAAAACCACGCTGATGGAATACGTGGCGCACCGGCTCGGGCTGATCTTCATGAAGATCAACGGCCCCGCGCTCGGCCACGAGGTGCGCTCGCTCGACCCGGCGCAGGCGCCGGACGCGACCTCGCGCCAGGAACTGGAGAAGCTCAATCTCGCGCTGGAGATGGGCAACAACGTGATGCTGTACGTCGACGACATCCAGCACACCCATCCCGAGTTCCTGCAGAAGTTCATCTCGCTGTGCGACGGCACCCGCCGCATCGAGGGCGTGTGGAAGGGCCGCACCCGCACCTACGACATGCGCGGCAAGAAGTTCTGCGTGGTCATGGCCGGCAACCCGTACACCGAGTCAGGCGAGGTGTTCAAGATCCCGGACATGCTCGCCAACCGCGCCGACATCTACAACCTCGGCGACGTGCTCGGCGGCATGGAGCACGCGTTCCTGCTGAGTTACATCGAGAACAGCCTGACCTCCAATCCGGTGCTGGCGCCGCTGGCGACGCGCGAGATGGGCGATCTGTACAAGCTGATCGACAAGGCGCAGGGCAAGTCGTTCTCGGCCAACGAGCTGAGCCACGCCTACAGCGGCGCTGAGATCAACGAGATCGTCGCGACCCTGGAGCGTTTGGTGCAGGTGCGCGACGTGGTTTACCGGGTCAATCAGCAGTACATCGCCAGCGCCGCGCAGGCCGAGACCTACCGCACCGAGCCGCCGTTCAAGCTGCAAGGCAGCTATCGCAACATGAACAAGCTGGCGGAGAAGATTTCGCCGGTGATGAACGCGGCCGAGTTGCAGCAGTTGATCGGCGATCACTACCTCGGCGAAGCGCAGCTGCTGACGTCCGGCGCCGAGGAGAACCTGCTCAAGCTCGGCGAACTGCGCGGCGTGCACAACGAAGAGCAGGCCGCGCGCTGGACGCAGATCAAGCGCGATTTCCTGCGCAACAAGGCGATGGGCGCGGGCGAGGCGGACGTCGGCGGGCGCGTGGTGGCGCAGCTCAACGATCTGGTCGAGAGCGTGCGCGCACTGGATTCGGCCGCGGGCCGCGCGAGCGCGGCGCAGGCCAAGGCGGCCGAAGCCAAGCCGGCCGATCCTGCGCCGTGGCCGCAGTTGCTGGCGGCGCTGGAGCGCATCGCCGCGGCGCAAAGCGAGCCCGAGACCGCACCGCCCGCCGATGCCAGCGCGGCGCTGAGCTCTGCCTTGAGCGGGCTCGGCCCGCAGCTGCAACAGGCGTTCGCGCCGCTGGCCGAACGCTTTCAGGACAACGACGAACGTCAACAGCGGGTCAATGCGGCGATGGTGGAACTGTTCAAGCGACTCGGCGAGCGCGACGTCCAAGACGCGCCGACCCGCGCGGAAATGACCGAGCAGCAGCGCGAACTGCAGCGCGCGCTCAACGAATTCGCCGACCGGCTCAACGGCCGGATCCAACGATGAGGACGGGCGCGATGGATTTCGCCGAACTCGACCGTACCTTGCGCGAAAGCGTCGCCGATCTGCTCCTGGACAACGAGGAGAAGTTCGAGCTGCGCGAGCTGGGCGCGCGATTGCCGGCCGACCGCGTGCGCTACCTGCGCAACCGCGCCTTCGACATGGCCCGCGAGCTGATGCTGGCGCAGCCGCCGAGCACCTTGGATTCGCTGCGCTGGCTGGAGCAGGTGGTCAAGACGCTGGACGCGGTGGCCGAGCCGCCGACGCTGGTGTCGAGCGCGTTCTTCGCCCCGGGCGACGCTTGTTTGCGCAAGCTGCGCGAGCTGTGCCGATCGGCCAAGCGCAGCGTGGAGGTGTGCGTTTATACGATCTCCGACGACCGGCTCAGCGATGAGATTCTGGCTTGCCACAAGCGTGGGCTGAACGTGCGGGTGATCAGCGACAACGACAAGCGTTACGACGAAGGCAGCGATGTGAGCCGGCTGATCGAGTTGGGCGTGCCGCTGCGGATCGACGACAGCCCGTACCATATGCACCACAAGTTCGCGCTGTTCGACGGGCGGGTGCTGGCGAACGGCAGCTTCAACTGGACGCGCAGCGCGACCACCAGCAACGAGGAGAATTTGGTGGTGACCGACGATGCGAATCTGGTGCGCAGCTTCTCGGGGCATTTCGAGGCGCTGTGGGAGAAGTACGCGGGGTGAGCTCTGCGGTCGGATAGGGCGATTGCGTCGTATGCGCGGTGGCGCGGTCGCGGCTTGCGCCGCTCCTACAGGTAGCCCTGGCGCGATCCGAAGCCCCTGTAGGAGCAGCGCAAGCCGCGACCGCGACAATCCGATGACTGCGTAAGTCGCGCCGCAACCTTGCAATCCCATGGTCGCGGCTCACGCCGCTCCTACCTAAGCAGGGATCAGCGGCGCCTCGGCGCCACGTGGCCGCTCTCGTCCAACTCGCGCTTGACCGCCCCGGTGTCCTGCCCCAACTCCGGCGCGGCGAACGGCGCCGGCCCGGGCGTGCGGCCGAACTTGATCGACTGCGCCACGCCGCGATAGCGGCCGACGCCGGGATGCTCGATCGGCGAGACGATGCCTTCGGCCAGCACTTGCGGATGCTCGAACATGTCCTCGATCCGCCGCGCCGCCGCGCACGGCACCGCGTCGCCGAACAGCGTTTCCCACTCCATCGCGGTGTGCGCGGCCAGCGCCGCATGCAACTGCGGAACGATCTCCGCGGCGGCTTGAGCGCGCTTGCGCACGCTGTCGTAGCGCGGATCGGCGGCCAGCGCGGTCAGTCCGGTCTTCTCGCACAACGCTTGCCAGAAGCGCGGGGTGTTGGCCGAGATGTAGATGTGCCCGTCGCGGGTCGGATGGATGCCGGTGACGCCGCCCGAACGCATATCGCGGCCGATGTCCAAGCCTTCGCCCTCGGCCCAGATCAGCCGCGCCGATTGCATGGTCAGCGCGCTGCGCAGCAGCGACACGCCGACGAACTGGCCCAGGCCGCTGCGCTCGCGCTCGTACAGCGCCGAGGCCACGCCGCCGGCGAGCAGCGCGGCGGCGTAGTAGTCCACCACCGAGCCGTAGATGATTTCCGGCGGCCCGCCGCGCTTGCCTTGCAGCGCGCACATGCCGGTCATGGTTTGCAGCACCTGGTCGTAGCCGGCCTTGTCCTTCATCGGCCCGTCTTCGCCGTAGCCGGTGACGGCGCAATAGATCAAGCGCGGGTTGATGAGTTGCAGGCGCTCGAAGTCGATGCCCAGGCGCGCCGGCACGCTGGGGCGGAAGTTGTGCACCAGCACGTCGGCGTCGCGGACCAGGCGCAGCAGCACCGCGTGGTCCTCGGCGCGCTTGAGGTCGAGCACGATGCCGCGCTTGCTGCGGTTGACGCCGAGGAAGGCGCGGCTCTCGCTGACCAGCGTGGACGGGTACTGGCGCAGATTGTCGCCGTCGGGCGGCTCGATCTTGACCACGTCGGCGCCTTGATCGGCGAGCAGCGCGCATCCGTAGGGGCCGGCGATGTAGGCGCTCAGGTCGAGCACGCGCACGCCGGCCAGCGGGCCGGCGCCGTGGCGCTGCGAGTCGGACGGAAGAGGAGAGCGGGAATCCATGCGTGACGTGGCGGAGCCTGAGCGGTTCGACGGTGCGGGGCGGTTCCACTGTGCGCCTGCCTGCGCCGCGCGAACAGGCAGGCGGCATATGTTCTGGCGTTACGAATTCTTGCTTGGGCCGTGTGCATCGTGCGCGAAGTCGCGGTTCGCGCCGTCGCCGGGCGCCAGCGACAGCCAGGTCAGCCGCCACGCGCCGTCGCTGCGGCCGCCGGCGCGGTAATACGGCTCGAAGGTCAGCGGTGCGCGATAGCCCAGACGCAGCTCCAGCCGCGGTGGCGCGTCGCCGGCCGGCGGCGACCAGCGCAGCCAGTCGGATTCGGGCGCGTCGGGCAGGCGCACGGTCTCTTCGGTCTTGAAGCCGTCGATGAGGCCGGTGGCGTAGACCAGCGGCCCGCAGGTGAAGCCGAGATAGGCGTGGCGCAGCACTTCCTGCGCGACCGGACTGCCGTCGGGCGCGCGCGACTCCTGCACGTTGCGATTGAGCGCGACATGGGCGCGCGGACGCATCGGCAGGCGGAGGATCAGTTCGTCGCCTTCGCGCCATTCGCGTTCGACGGCGAAGTAGTCGCCCGCCGCGGGTTCGCCCTCGACCGGCGAGCCGTTCACGGCGACGCCGGCCTCCTGCGCCCACGACGGAATGCGCAAGCGCAACGCGAAGCGCGCCGCGCGCTGCGGCGAAACCCGCAAGCGGATCTCGCCGTCGAACGGATACGCGGTGTCCTGCGCGAGCGTCAGCGCGCCCGCGAGCGGATGCGCGATGCGCGCCGACCCCGCGCCGTAGAGATTGACCGTGACAGCGCCGTCGTCGCCCAACGCGTACGCCACGCCCGGCAGTTCTTCCACCGCCATCGCGCCGCTGGACTTGCAGCAACGCCAATACGTGGTGTGCACGCGCCGCCCGTTCGGGAACACGTAGTAGCACCAGTCCTCGCCGTCCGGCGCCTGCGCGGCGAGCAGATCGTTGTAGGCCGAGCGTTCGATCTCCTCGGCATAGCGCGCCTCGCCGGTGATCGCCAGCAACTCGCGGTTGAGCTGGATCCAGGCCAGCGTCGAACAGGTTTCTACATACGCCTGCGGGCTGAACGAGCCCGGCGCGTTGAACACTTCGCGCGAACGATGGGCGACACCGCCCCACGGCCCGCCGCCGAGCGTGAGATGGCGTTCGCGGATGCTGCGCCACAGCGACTCGACCGCGCGCAGATAATCGGCGTGGCCGCTGGCGCGATGCAGCTTGGCCAGCCCGACCAGATTCCAGGCGAGTTGATACGCCTTGCCGGTCGCGATCTCGGCCGCGTCGGCGCCGGCCAGCGCGCGGGTCAACAGCGCCAGCGGCGGATGCGCGTCGGCCTGCCCGAGCACGGTCAAGGCGAGGTCGAGGAAGACGCGGTCGCCGGTGGCGAAATACAGTTCGACCGCCGGATCGAGCAGCACCGTCGCCGACAGGCCGAAGTGGTTGCCCAGGTCGGTGATGTCGATGTCGCCGCCGCTGAGCGTGCGCAGGCACAGCTCGCCGATGCGGCGCGCGGCGTCGAGGTAGCGCGGTTCGGGGAAGTGCTTATGCGTTTCCAGCAGGCCGAGGATCAGATACGCGTGGGTCCAGATGTCCCAGGTGCGAACGCTCGGCGCGCCGTCCCAGCTCACCGGTTTCGGCGGCTGTTTGCGCATGAAGCGTCGTTCGGGCGCGTAGGTGCCCAGATACCCGTCGGGTTCCTGCGTCGACACCAGAAAATCGGCGACGCGGCGCAGGTTGGCGAGCAAGCGCGCATCGCCGCTGCGCGCGGCGGCTTTGGCCGCGGCGCTGAGCCACTTGCCGGCGTGTTCGCCGTACCAATCGCCCTCGGTGTTGTGGCGACGGCGTTCCGGCGCGAACAGCGCGATCGCCGGGCTGGTCTCGTCGACGATGAAATGCGACAAGCGGCCGCCGAGGTTGGCGTCGAGGGCGTCGCCGAGCGGGCCGCGCAGGACGATGCCGGCCGGGTCGAGCGCGGGGGCGTAATCGCGCATGCGCTTACTCCGCGCCCTGCGTGCTGTCCATGGCACAGCGGAAGCCGATGCAGGCCGAACGGTCCTTGCTCGGCGCCATCAGCAGCAGCTTGCCGTGCTGGTCGAGGCGATACGCCTGAGGGAAATACCAATGCGAGGTCTGCGGCTGGTACGAACTGCCGCCGCGCAGGATCGCCGCGCGGGTGTGGTCGTCGTGGTACTCGTCGGTCCATTGCCAGACGTTGCCGACCAGATCGAGCACGCCGAACGGGCTGGCGCCGGCCGGGTGCGCGTCGACCGGATCCGGCGCGCGCACGCGACGGTTGCGGTTCGGCGCGGGCGCGGCGTCGTCGCGCCAATCGTCGCCCCACGGGTAACGCCGGCCGTCGCCGCCTTGCGCGGCGTACTGCCATTCCCACTCGCGCGGCAGGCGCTTGCCGGCCCATTGCGCGTAGGCGCGGGCGTCTTCGAGCGCGACCCAGGTGACCGGGCGATTTTCCCAGCCGGCGCGCGGCGCGCCGTCGACCCAGTCGCGCAGGTAGTTGTGCGCATCGCGCGGCGCGTAGCCGCTGGCGCGAACGAAGTCGAGGTATTGCGCGTTGGTGACCGGAGTGCGGTCGATGAAGTAGCGCGGCAGGCTCAGGCGGCGGCGGTGGTTGCGGCGCGCGCTGTTCTCCCACGGGTATTGCACGTCCACGCCCTCCCAGGTCTGGCCTTCGATCTCGACGCCGCCGACGACGAAATCGAACTCGCCAGCGGGGATTTCGATCATCCCCTCCGGCGCCGCGGTCGCCGGCGCGGTCGGCGCGATCTCGACCAAGCGCTGCGGCAGCGACTTCCACTGCGCGCTGTACTCGCGCAGCGGCTTGGCCGACATCGCGCGCATCTTGCTCAGGAACGCATCGAGCCCGTCGCGCGTGGCGCCGGCGGGTAGAGCCAGCAACGCGCCGAAGCCGCGGCCTTCCAACGCGAACGCCAGCGTCGCGCGCTCGCCGTGCACGCGCGGCGTCAGTTCGGCGCCGTTCCACAGGTCGAAATAGCGCTGGCCGTCGATATGCGCCACTGAGATCAGCTCGCCGTCGACATCGAATTCGTTTCGATTCACCACGGTCCACACCGCCGCGCCTTCGTGCGCGAAGCGGCTGGCGAACACGCCGTGCTGCAGGGTGCGCGCATACGGCCGCCAATCGAGATCGACGAAGTGCGGCGCGAACTCGCGCTCGATGCCGGCGATGCGGCGCAAGGTCTCCGCGTCGCGGTCGGTGAGCTGGTTCCACACGCCCCAGATGTTCTCCCAAGCGTTGTAGCCGACGCCGTTGAAGAAGATGTATTGCAGGTCGTGGTTGCGGTCGCGGCCCCAGCGGTTTTCGTAGTTGATCATGTGCCGCGGTTCCAGCCACTTGAACTTGGCCACCGGCGGCACCGGTTCGTTCGGCGCCTTCTTGCCCCAGCTCTGCACGTTCCAGATCAGCGCTTCCTCGGCGCTGATGGTCGATTCGGGCTGCAGCACCACCGGATTTCCGGCGGCGTCGCAGGCGTCGAAGAACGCGCGCGGCACGCCGTTGTAGGTGTCGCCGTTGATGCCGTCGGCGCCGACCGCCTTGGCCAGTTCGGCCACCGAGTCCCAATCGCGCTGGCCGCTGTCGCGGGTGCCTTGATCCCAGGGCATCGTCGGCAGGAACACGCGCACGCCGCGGCGGTGAAAATCGGCGACCGCGCCGCGCAGCCCGTCGAGGCCGCCCGGCAAGTCGCGGGCGAGATCGAACTGATTGCGGTCGTCCACGCCGATGTTCGGATACACCGGCCAGATCAGCACGCTGTCGATGCCGCCGTAGCGGCGCTCCAGATCGTCCAGATAGCGGTCGACCGTGTAGCGGCCTGCGACCGGATCGTAGAAGTAGCGGTCCTCGACCATCATCTGCGCGTGCACGAAATTGCGCTGCGCCCATTGCAGTTCGGGACGGCGGTAGTGCGCGTCGTCGTAGCCGATGCGGATCAGGTGCTCGCGGCGCCAGTCCTTGAGCTCTTCGATCCAGTCGTCGAGGGTGCCGTCCACGTCGGTCTTCCAATGGCCGATCTCGGCGAACGGCCAACCCGGCGCCTTGCCCGGCAGCGGCAGATAGCGCTGGGTGGTGACGTGGGAGAACTTGTACTCGCTGCGCACGCGCGCACGCTCGGCTTCGGGGGCGGCGTCGGCGGCGGAATCGTAGTCGGACATGGGGGGCATCGTGGGTCGTGAGGCGGTAAGGGGGGCGTTTCAGGTCCGCGCGACCGGATCGGAAGGGATCCGAATCGGAGTTCCCGCCGCGAGATCCGGCCTCGCCGCAGTGTGCAGCAGCCGCTCGACCTCGGCATGACTGGGCACGCTGGTTTGCGCGCCCGGTCGCGTGCAGGCCAGCGCCGAGGCCGCGCAGGCGCGGCGCAGCGCGGCCTGGAAGTCGCTGCCGCCGGCCAGCGTGGCGACCAGCGCGCCGCAAAAGGTGTCGCCGGCCGCGGTGGTGTCGACGGCCGCGACCGCGAACGCGTCCTGGCGCAGCGACTCGCCGTCGTCGCGGGCGATGCAGCCGCGCGCGCCGAGCGTCACCACGACGCGCGGCACGCGCAGGGCGGCGAGCGCGGCATCGGGATCGTTCAAGCCGGTCAGCGCGGCGAGTTCGCCTTCGTTGACGATCAGCAGATCGACGTCGTCCAGCAGCGCGGCGGGCAATGTCTGCGCGGGCGCGGCGTTGAGCGCAACGGCAACGCCGGCTTCGCGCGCGCGCCGCGCCCACGCGGCGACCGCGTCGAGCGGCGATTCGAGTTGCAGCAACAGCCACGCCACGCCGTCGAGCGACGGCAAGTCGTCGCCGCGCAGCGCGGCGTTGGCGCCCGGCGCGACGACGATGGAGTTTTCGCCGTCGTCGGCCACGCAGACGAAAGCGGTGCCGGTGGCGCGGTCTTCGATCCGGCGCACGAGCAGTTCGACGCCGCCCTCGCGCAGCGAACGCTCGATCGGCGCGGCGTGCGCGTCCGCGCCGAGCGCGAGCAGCATGCGCGTGGGCGCGCCGCCGGCGCGGGCGCAGGCCAGGGCCTGATTGGCGCCCTTGCCGCCGGGATAGGTCGCCAGTTCGCGGCCGAGCACGGTTTCGCCGGGCGCGGGCGCATGCGCGGCGCGGACGACGAAATCGAGGTTGGCCGAGCCGGCGACGAGTACGGTGCGGGGCGGAAGCGGATTCATGGCGGGGTCGGGGTCGCGTCGATGCCGGCATAGGCCAGACGGTAGAAGTCCTTGCTCAGGCGCGGCGGATCGCCGGCGATGCCGGTGCGCGGCACGTGCTGCAGCAGCGCGATCGCCACGGTTTTGCGGATCGGATCGATGGCGTAGGTGGTCGAGGCCGCGCCGGGCCAGCCGAATTGCCCGGGCGAGGCCGGCGCGGCGCGCTTGGCCGGATCGATCACCACCGCGCCGCCGAAGCCGAAGCCTTCGCCGGGATCGAACTGATGCACCGGCGGATCGAGCATGGTCAGCTGGTTGCGCAGCATCGCCGCGACGGTGTCGGCGCGCAGCACGCGCGGGCCGGGCCCGGCGTCGCGTTCGCCGCAGTCTGCGAGGCCGGAGCGCTCGGCGATGCGTCCGCCGTCGAGCAGCATCTGGGCGAAGCGGGCGTAATCGCAGGCGGTGGAGTACAAACCGCCGGCGCCGCTGGCGTAGGCATTGAGCGGTGCGCCCGGTCGGCGTTGCGAAGGACCGTCGTCCAGGCGCAGACGGCCGTCGTCGCCGGTGGTGGTGAGGTCGGCGATGCGGCCGCGCGCGCCGCGCGCAACCTCGAAGCCGGTGTCGCGCATCCGCAGCGGCGCGAACAGGCGCTCGCGCAGATACGCGTCGAAGGATTGCTGGGAGACGACTTCGACCAGCCGCGCCAAGGTTTCGGTCGCCGCGCCGTCGTATCCGAAGCGCGTGCCCGGGTCGGCGGCCAGCGGCGCCTGCGCGAGGCGCGCGACGAAGCCGGCGAGATCGCTCGCGCCGTGCGGATCGTGAAGGCGGGTGGCGGCGGCGGCGAGTTCGTCGCCCGGCAGGCCGGCGGCGAAACCGGCGGTGTGGGTGAGCAGATGGCGCACCGTGATCGAGCCGCGCGCGGGACGCAGCCGCGGCGCATCGGCGCTGTCGCCGACGGCGACTTGGCGGTCGGCGAGTTCGGGCAGATAGCGTTCGACCGGCGCTTCCACGTCGATCAAGCCGCGTTCGGCCAATTGCATGACCGCGGCCGAAGTCACGGTCTTGCTCATCGAATAAATGCGGAAGATCGTGTCGCGCCGCATCGCGTCGCGGCGGGCGATGTCGCGCTGGCCATAGGCGCGGAAATCGACGATGCGGCCGTCGCGCACGATCAGCGCGACCGCGCCTAGGTAACCGCCTGGGCGGGTAGCCGCGCGCATGAACGCGTGCAAAGGCGCGAACGCGCGATCGTGGCCGGCTGGTACCGCGGCAGGAGCCTCAGACCCGATGCTTTCCGGCTCGCGCGCGGCGGCGTGAGCGCAAAGCATCGGGACTGAAGCCCCTGCCACGAGCGCGCACAAAGCCCAGGCGCGGCGAGGAGGGCGGGAGCGAGCGGACAAGGCGGTTCCTGTGTCGGCGAAAAAGCCGCCGCGGCAGTCCCTGCCGCGGCGGAGCGAAGAACGATCCGAGCGCTGCGCGATCAGAACTTGAAGGTGTGGGTGAGCGAGATCGTGCGTCCGCGGCCGGCCCAGTAGTTCTGGAACCCGCCCGGCGGCTGCGACCAGCTCAGGATGTATTGCTTGTCGAACAGGTTCTCGATGCCGAGCGAGAACTTGCCGTAGCGCTCGGTCTCGTAGTTGAAGCCCAGATCGAACAGGGTGTAGCCCTTGGTGCTTTCGCGGAAGCTGAAGGCGCGGTTGTCGAAGGCGCGCACGTCGCCGCCGGACAGCGTGCGCGAGAACAGCGTGGTCGCGCCGAGGCTCACGTCGGCTTTGGGCAGGAAGTTCCAGGTCAGCGTCCAGGCGAACTTGTCGGGATTGATGTCGAGCACGCCCATCGGCCTGTTGAGTCCGCCCGCGCCGTAGCGGCCGGACGCGTCGGCCGACCAGAACGAGGTCTTGCCGCGGGTGTGCGAGTACACCGCGCTGATCCGCCAGTCCTCGTTGAAGCGCCAGTCGGCGGACAACTCGTAACCCTTGATCCGCACCGGCGCGCGCAGCAGCACCAGATCGTTGGTGACCGGATCGATCGCCAGCGACTGGCCGTAGTCGGACTTGGAATCGTAGTGCGAGGCGCTCAGCGAGCCGCGTTCGCCGCGCCAGTTGAAGCCGAACTCGGTGTTCTTGACCACGATGGCGTTGAGGTCGAGCAGATCGCCGACGCTGATCGGCGGATCGTTCGGGCAACCGTTGGTCTGCACGCTGCCGGCATCGCCCGAGCACTGCACGTTGCGCAGCGGGATGCCGACGTTGGCCAGAGTGAAGCCTTCGCCGTAGGAGCCGAACACCGACCACTGCTCGTCGACGCGCCAGACCGCGCCGAAGTTGGTCAGGTTCTCTTGATAGTCCAAAGTGCCGCCGCCGACGTTGCGGCGGTCGCGGTACCAGGTGGTGGTGTAGCTGTCCACGTGCAGTTCGCCGTCCTCGCGGCGGATGCCGCCGGACAGCGTCACCGGGCCGATGTCCCACGACAGCTGCATCCACGGCGCGCGGCTCGTGTACTCCATCGGCGGCACCCACAGCCGGTCGGTCAGCGCCAGACGCTGCTGCGCGGTGTCTTTCACCAGATCCAGGCCCAGGCGCAGTTCCAGGCCTTCGACCGAGAACAGCGACGGCCGCGCCCACGAGGTGCGCAGGCCCTTCTTGTTGGTGACGATCTCCGATTGGTCCCAGACCGAGCCGATCGGCCCCAGCTGCGGGTCCTGGCGGTCGATGGTGTTCTCCGGCAGGTAGCGCATTTCCTGATCGGCCTTGTAGCCGTTCACGGTCAGCGTGCCGCCGAAGAAATCGCTGTGGGTGTAGGTGAGCTGGTATTGCTTGAAGTCGTTGATCGCGGCCTTGGAGCCGAAGATCTTGCCGCGCTCGGAGGTGTTGGTGCGGGTGTCGCCGCACAGCGCGCGCTCGTCGGGGCGGCAGCCCAGCACCTGGATGTAGTTGGCCTTGCCTTCGATGTTGAAGTGGCTGACCGAGCCTTCGATGCGCTGGGTGCCGTCCTCGCCGAAGTCGTAGCCGGCCTTGAGGAACAGGTTGCGCGATTCGGTGTCGGCCAGCGAGCCGCTGGTGTTCATGCCGATGCGGCGGCCGTTGCCGTCGTAGGTGATGCCGCGGTCCAGGAACGAGGCGCTGGCGAGCATGTCGAAATTGCCGGCCTTGCGGGCGAAGTTGAAGCCGAGCTTCCAACCCGCGCTGTCGTCCTTGAACTGGGTGGTGTAGCGGCTGATGACGGTGAACTCGTTGCCTTCCTTGGTCGGCGCGGCGGAGAGGTAGTTGATGATGCCGCCGGCGGCGCCGATGCCTTCGGACGCAGACGGGCCGTTGATGACTTCGATGCGGCCGACGATGCCCATGTCGGTGAAGGTGCCGTTGCGGGTGCCTTCGCGCAGCGGCGAGCCCTGCGGCACGCCGTCGAACAGACGCAGAGCGACGCGGCCACGCAGGTTCTCGCCGGTGTTGCTCATCGCCTGCGAGGATTCGGCGTAGCCCGGCACCGAGCGCGCCAGCACCGCGGTCGCGTCTTCGGTCAGCACCAGGCTGCGCGCGAGTTCGGCCTTCGACACCAGGGTGATCGCGCCGGGAATCTTGTCCACCGCCTTGGGGCTGCGGGTGCCGGTGACCACGACGTTGTCGAGGTTGACCGCGGCGCGCGAGGACTCGTCCTTCTGCGCTTGCGTCGGTTCGGCCGGCGCCGGCGCGGCGTCCTGGGCGAGGGCGGTGCCGGCGGCGAAGGAGAGCAGCAAGGCGCTGCCGATCGCGGCGGAAAGTGGCTTGAGCATGTTCGGTTCCGTCGTGGTGGTGCGAAGGCCGGCGCGCGCCGCGTGCGGCGTCGCGCATGGGTCCGGCGTTGGCCCGACGGCAGCGTGGCCGCGTCCTTGTGGCGACGTCCCCGACATCGCGCGATCCCCGGATGTTGGCGAGACTATGCGTTCGCCCGGCGGCGTAGAACCGTTGCGCGCTATGTTCAGAGGCTAGGTTTTGTTGGGTGAGGCGTTAGGGATTCTTGTTGCGTTGCAACGTAAATGCGAGGAAATAGCGGGTAGGAGAGCGGTGGGGTTTCGTTTCAGGCTGTAGGAGCTGCGCGAGCTGCGACCGCGGGCTTGCACGGTCGCGCCGTATGCGCGGTGTCGCGGTCGCGGCTCACGCCGCTCCTACAGGGGCTTGGGGCCGTTGCGTTGCTGCATGGCTTTTTTGCTTTCCTGCAGCAGCACGGTGACCAGGCGCACGCGTACGCTCGAACGCGACCAGACGATGCCGATGCAGCGCTTGGCCGAAGCGTCGGGCAGCGGGATGCGCGCGAGTTTCAGGCCTTCGGGCCACGGTTGCGCCCAGTCGGGCACCAGCGAGACGCCGAGGCCGCGGTCGACCATCACCGCGATGGCGTTGAGCGCGTTCAACTCGAAGCGCTCGCGCGGGGCGATGCGCTGCGCGCGCAGGTATTCGTCGGCCTGACGGCCGCCCCATTGGTGGCGGTCGTAGCGGATCAACGGCTGGGTGGCGAGCAGTTCGTGCGGGTCGCGGTCGCCCAGGTGCGCGGGCGCGAGCACGATCAGCGGTTCCTCGCGCAGCAGCTGCCATTCGCAGGTCTTGGGCAGCGGGAACGGCGCCTGCAGCACGATGGCCGCGTCGAGGTCGCCCTGATCGACCGCGTGATAGAGATCGGCCGAATAGCCCGGTTTGATGAACACGTTGATCTGCGGAAACGTCTCGACCATGCGCGCGAGCACGTCGGGCAGGATGCCGGCCAGCGCGGTCGGGCAGGCGCCCAGACGCAGTTCGCCGGCGACTTCGCTTTCGGTGGCGACGCTGCGCAGGTCGGCGACGTTGCGCAGCAGTTCGCGCGTGCGCGGCAGGATCCGCGCGCCTTCCTCGGTGACGCTGACGGTGCGGCCGACGCGCGCGATCAGCGGCGCGCCGATCTCGCGTTCGAGCGTGCGGATCTGTTGCGCGACCGCGGCCGGAGTGATGCCGAGCACGCGCGCGGCGGCGGCCATCGAGCCTTGGTCGACGATGGTGACGAAGGTGTTGAGGAACTGGGTTTCCACGGCGGCTCGCGTTCGTTGTCGGGCAACGCTACCTCAGGCGGGTGGGTGGGGCTACTTCCATTGGTCACCTTTTCAGCAGGTGGGCCGTCCTCGCCGCAACTGCGTCCCGACGCGAACGCAGGGCGTTCGGGCGGTCGATGCCGCGCTAGCGCGCCTTCTCGCCCCGTTCCGAGGGCGAAGGATTTTCAAGCGTTTTCGTTGCCAACGGTTTCCTCTCCCGCTTGGTCGATCCGGCGCTCCGACGCGGCGGATGAAGGTTTGCTGCGGAAAATCGTCAACCCTTCCAAGGACTGCGACGGCGCCGGGAAGAACAGGCTCGCCAGATAGCCGATCACGATGCACAGCGCGATCGAGATCGCCAGATAGTAGTAAGGATGCACCGCGCGCAAGGTCCAGATGCCCAAGGTCAGCACGATGCTCGCGCCGATCCCGATCGCCACGCCCTGCCAGTTGGCGCGGCGGGTGAACATGCCCAAGGTGTACGCGCCGGCGAAACCGCCGCCGAGCAGGCCGGCCAGTTCGATGGAGACGTCGAACAGCGAATGGATGTCGAACTTCGACAGCAGCAGCGCCGCGCCGATGCCGATCAACCCGACCACCACGGTCATCAGCTCAGCGAAGCGCACGCTCTGCTGCGGGGTGTGGCCCTTGTGCAGCTTCTCGTAGAAATCCACCGAGATCAGCGTCGCCACCGAGTTCATGATTCCCGACAGCGTCGCCATCGCCGCGGCGAAGATGCCGGCGATGATGAGCCCGGTCACGCCCACCGGCAGTTCGGCGGCGATGAACATCGGGAAGGTCGCGTCGATCGGCAGCAGCGGATTCATGCGCTCGGGGTGTTCGCGGTAGTACACGAACATCGCGGTGCCGATGGTGTAGAAGACGATGCCGCCGGGAATCATGATCGCGGCGAACGCCCAGATCGAACGGCCGGCTTCGCGCGCCGAACTGGTCGACAAAGTGCGCTGCATCAGCACCTGATCCTTGGGGAAGGTCAGCACCACCTCGAACAGCACCAGGAACAAAAAGCCCCAGATGGTGGCCTTGGTGAGGTCGAAGCTGAAATCGAAGGTGTGCATCTTGCCTTCGGCCATCGCCGTGGACCAGAACTGGCCGAAGCCGCCGCGCAGGCCCCAGATCATGAAGCCGATGGCGAAGATCGCGCCGCCCATCTTGACGATGACTTGCACGAAGTCGGTCCAGATCACCGCCTTCATTCCGCCCATCGCGGTGTAGACGATGGTGAAGCCGCCCATCAGCAGCACGCTCCAGAACACGCTGATGCCGGTGATGGTGGCGATCGCCAGCGCCGGCAGGAACAGGATCACGCTCATGCGGCTGCCGATCTGCACGAACACGCACAAGGCGCTGGCGAGCATGCGGATGGACGGGTGGAAGCGGGTTTCCAGGTACGAGAACACCGACATCAGGTCGAGCCGGCGCAGCAGCGGCACCACCCAGATCGCCACGAAGATCAATCCGCCGACGGCGATGATGTTGTTCGCCATGTACTGCCAGTTGGTCTCGAAGGCCTTGGCGGGAATGGCGATGAAGCTGATCGAGCTGGTGTTGGCCGCGTACAGGCTGATGCCGGCGGCCCAGAACGGGATGCTGCGGCCGCCGACGAAGAAGCTGGCGGTGTTGCCGCGCTTCTCGCGCAGATAGAAGTACAGGCCGATGCCGATCATGCCGGCGAGGTAGACGACGATGACCACCCAGTCGAGCCAGTGCAGGCGCAGTTTGTTGGATTGGATCTGGGCGGTGGCGAACTGGGTGCGCGCGCCGTCGCTGCGCGCCCACATCAGGCCGTCGGGCCAGACCGCGGTGGCGACGGCGTCGCTGGGCACCTGCGCGCCGGGCAGCTCGGCCCAGGCGCCGGTGATGGTTTGATAGGTTTTGAGCCGCGCCGGCGCGTGCGCGACGGGTTGCACGGGAATCAGCAGATGCGCCTGACCGGTGGCGCGGCCGGCGCCGGGCACGACTTGGCCGGGCACGCGGCCGGCGTCGGTCCAGGCGGCGGGGCCGGGCGTCCAGCGCAGCAGGCGGTCGGCGCCGCCGGCCGGATCGGCGAGCGCGACGAACAAGGATTTGGTCTGGAACAGCAGGCTGCGCGGCGCGCCGGGCGCGGTCCAGCGTTTCGCCGCGGTCCACGCGGCGTCGTCGTCGCCGAGCGGGCGCTGGTAGAAGCGCGCGGCGCCGTCGGGGCCGAGGCCGGCGAGGTAGAGCGTGTCGGCGGACCAGGCCGCGACCGCGTCGCGCAAGGGTTCCGGCGCGGCCGGCAAGGCGCGCGCGCGCAGCGTCGTCGCGTCGGCTTGCAGGCGCGCCAGCACGTCGCCGGCCGCGAACACATAGGCCTGGGCGCCGTCGCCGACGACCGCGCGCGCCGCGCCGAGGGCCGCCGCATCCCAGTGCAAGGCGCGCCATTGGCTCGCGCCGGCGTCCAATCGCCACGCGCCGTTGCCGGCGAGCGCGATGGTGGCGCCGTCGAGTTGGGCGACGCCGATCAGCGGCGCCGCGGTCTGCAACGGCGGCAACGCGCCGGCGCGCAGCGGCGTCAGCGGTTCGGCGCGCAGCGGCGCGGTCAGCGTCAGCAGCAGCGCCAGGACGCAAGCGGCGAACGCGCGCGCCCAGAACCGGCGAACGCTCGAGCCCGCGAGCGCAGGAGGCGCGCGGAACGCGCGATGGCCGAACCTTACCGACTGCGACTGCTGCGACATCCGCTCCCGTCCCCTCAAGCTTGCGCGGCGCCGTTCGCGCCGCGCTGCCGCGGCGCGCCGGCCGCGGCCGTTCACGGCCGTTCCGCGGTGGCGAGCAAAGCCTGCGCGCGCTTGAGGAACGGCCGGTCGATCATGCGCCCATCGACCACGAACACGCCGCGGCCGCCGTCGGCGGCGTGGCCGGCGGCGGCGACGATGCGCCGCGCCCGCTCCAGTTCCTCGGCGCCGGCGGCGAACGCGCGGTTGGCGAGCCCGACCTGACGCGGGTGCAGGCAGGTCTTGCCAAGGAAGCCCAGGCGCTTGGCCACCAGCGCTTCGTCGAAATAACCGGCTTCGTCGTGCAGGTCGGCGTAGGCGCCGTCGAGCGCGAACACCCCGGCCTGGGCCGCGGCCATGCGCACCGCGAACAGCGCGGCGTGGACGTTGGCGCGGTCGTCGCGGGCGATGCCCTGCGCTTCGAACAAATCCGCCAGACCCAGTTGCAGGCCGGCCACGCGCGGGTGCGCGCCGGCGATGTCGGCCGCGGCGAGCAATGCGCGCGGGGTTTCGATATTGACCAGCAGGCCGATCGGGCGGGCCACGCCGTTGCGCGCTTCGGCGCGTTCCAGCGCGGCGACGGCGTCGTGCAGGGCCGCGGCCGATTCGATCTTGGGCAGGTTGATGAGGTCGGTGCCTTCGCGCGCGACCGCGGCCAGATCGGCGGCGAAGTGCTCGCTGCCGGGCGCGTTGACCCGCACGATCATCAGCTTGGACGAAGCCGCGACGGCGCCGGAGGCGAGGAACCCGGCGACGGCGACGCGCGCGGCGGCTTTGCGCTCGGGCGCGACCGCGTCCTCCAGATCGAAGGACAGCGCATCGGCGGCGCCGGCCAAAGCCTTGTCGAACAGCTCCGGCCGCGCGCCCGGGACGAACAGCTTGCTACGCATGGCGGGGCGGGGCGGCGGCATTCATGGTCCGGCGAGTGTGCGGCAAGCGCCCGCGGGCATTGGCACAGGGGCGGCATGTTCAAACGATAGGTTTTGTTTGGATCGGCGCGGCGATTGCGTGGGTTTGTTTGCGGGGATGGTGTGGGCGAGGCTTCGGGCTCGCGCCGCTCCTACAGGTAGCCCATGCGGCGCCCGAAACCTTGGTAGGAGCGGCGTAAGCCGCGACCCACCGCAGCAACGAACGAAAGCGCCCCGCCCCGAAGCCCGGACAATCGGTCTGGCCCCACCTTCCGCGCCGCTCACCCCACCCCCTGTAGGAGCGGCGCAAGCCGCGACCGCGAACCTTCAACCTCCGGCGCCCCCCGCCCCAGGCGCTCGCCGCCCCCGCAAAAATTCCCCATCCGGCCCCAGCACCCGATAATGGCCGCCTGTCCGCCAGGCCCGCCCCGCGCGCGCCGCCACCGAGTCCCCGATGACGTCCAGCCTCCGCTTCCCCGACTACCCGTTCCAGCCGCAGCGTTTCGAGGTCCGCCCGGGGATCGGGCTGAGCTACCTCGACCAAGGCCCGCGCGACGGCGAAGTGGTGGTGATGCTGCACGGCAACCCCTCGTGGAGCTACTACTGGCGCAAGCTGACCCTGGGCCTGCACGACCGCTACCGCTGCATCGTCCCCGACCACGTCGGCATGGGCCTGTCCGACAAGCCCGACGACGCGGGCTACGACTACACCCTGCAATCGCGCGTCGACGACGTCGAGAAACTGCTCCAGCACCTCGGCATCGCCGGCCCGATGACCCTGGCCGTGCACGACTGGGGCGGCGGCATCGGCTTCGGCTGGGGCCTCAAGCATTCCGATCAGATCAAGCGGCTGGTCATCACCAACACCGGCGCGTTCCCGCTGCCGGCGGCCAAGCCGCTGCCCAAGCGCCTGCGCCTGGGCCGCGATTCGTCGATCGGCACCGGCCTGATCCGCGGCTTCAACGCCTTCGCCGGCGGTGCCGCGCGCCTGGGCGTGGCCAAGCCGATGCCGGCCGAGGTGCGCCGCGCCTACGTCGCGCCGTACGACTCGTGGGCCAACCGCATCGCCACCTCGCGCTTCGTCCAGGACATCCCGCTGGGCGAGGGCGACAAGGCCTGGGCGCTGGTGCAAGCGATGGGCCGCAAGCTGCCCGAATACGCCGACCGCCCGGCCTTCATCGGCTGGGGCCTGGGCGATTTCGTGTTCGACCACCACTTCCTCAAGGGCTTCACCGACGCGCTGCCGCAGGCCGAGGTGCACGCGTTCAAGGACGCCGGCCACTACGTGCTGGAAGACAAGGCCGACGAACTGGTGCCGGCGATCCGCGCCTTCCTCGACCGCAACCCGCTGAGCTGAGCCGCGCGCATGGACGCTTCGAACGCAACGGTCTGCAACATCGCCGCCTCGCTGCCGCGGCTGGCGGCGCAATCGCCGCAACGCGTGGCGATGCGCTGCCCCGGCACGCGCGGGCCCGACGGGTTGGCGCGCTACGACGTCGAACTCACCTACGCCGAACTCGACCGCCGCAGCGACGCCATCGCCGCCGGTCTGGCCCAGCGCGGGATCGTGCGCGGCACCCGCACCGCGGTGATGGTGCGGCCCTCGCCCGAGTTCTTCCTGCTGATGTTCGCCTTGTTCAAGGCCGGCGCGGTGCCGGTATTGATCGACCCGGGCATCGACAAGCGCGCGCTGCGCCAATGCCTGGACGAAGCCGCGCCGGAAGCCTTCATCGGCATTCCGCTGGCGCACGTCGCGCGCGTGGTGCTGGGCTGGGCGAAGTCGGCGCGCATCCGCATCACCACCGGCGCGCGCGCGTTCCTCGCCGACGACACGCTCGCGCGCGTGGAGCGCGCGGGCGAGGGCGCGGGTTCGCAGTTGGCCGATACGCAGGCCGACGAAGTCGCCGCCATCGTGTTCACCAGCGGCTCGACCGGGGTCCCTAAGGGCGTGGTGTTCCGCCATCGCCATTTCGTCGCCCAGATCGAAATGATGGGCGAGGCCTTCGGCATCGCGCCGGGCGGCGTCGATTTGCCGACCTTCCCGCCGTTCGCGCTGTTCGATCCCGCGCTGGGCCTGACCTCGGTGATTCCCGACATGGACCCGACCCGGCCGGCGCAGGCCGATCCGGCGAAATTGCACGATGCGTTGCGCCGCTTCGGCTGCGATCAGCTGTTCGGTTCGCCCGCGCTGATGGCGGTGCTGGCGAACTACGGCCAGCCGCTGCCGACGCTGCGCCGGGTCACTTCGGCCGGCGCGCCGGTGCCGCCGGACACGGTAGCCAAGCTGCGCGAGCTGATGCACGAGGACGCCCAGTTCTGGACGCCGTACGGCGCCACCGAATGCTTGCCGGTGGCGGTGATCGAGGGCCGCGAACTGCAGTCCACGCGCGCGGCCACCGAGGCCGGCGCGGGCACCTGCGTGGGCCGCGCGGTGGCGCGCAACGAGGTGCGCATCATCCGCGTCAGCGACGAAGCCATCGAGCAGTGGTCGGACGACGGACTGGTTCCCGCCGGCACCGTCGGCGAGATCACCGTGGCGGGGCCGACCGCGACCGACGCGTACTTCAACCGCGACCACATGACCAAGCTCGCCAAGATCCGCGAGCGCCACGGCGCGGGCGAGCGCATCGTCCATCGCATGGGCGATGTGGGTTATCTCGACGAGCAAGGGCGGCTGTGGTTCTGCGGCCGCAAGAGCCATCGCGTGGAAACCGCGAACGGCCCGCTCTATACCGAGCAGGTCGAGCCGGTGTTCAACACCCATGCCAAGGTGCGCCGCACCGCGCTGGTCGGCACCGGCGAGAAGGGTTCGCAGCGGCCGCTGCTGTGGGTGGAACTGCACCAGCCGCGCATCGGCAACCGCGAGCGCGAGCGCATCGTCGAGGAACTGCGCGAGATCGGCGCGAAGCACGCGCATACCGCCGGCATCGAGCGGTTCCGGTTCCATCCGGGGTTTCCGGTGGACATCCGCCACAACGCCAAGATCGGGCGCGAGAAGCTCGCGCTGCAGGCGCGCGCGATCGGCGATTGATCCGTCGCGCGGCGTCGGCGCGGCGTATGCGCCGACGCCGCGAGCCGCGCATCGCGTCCGACCGCGGTCTCCAGCTGTCGGCCAGCCGACACTCCCGGCCGGCCGCAGCGCCTATCATTTCCCCACGCACATTCATGGACCCCAACGCGATGAAGATCTTGGTGACCGGCGGCGGCGGCTTCCTCGGACAAGCGCTGTGCCGCGGCCTGATCGCGCGCGGCCATGACGTGGTCAGCTTCAATCGCGGCCATTACCCGGCGCTGGATCCGCTCGGCGTGACCCAGATCCAGGGCGACCTCGCCGACCGCGACGCCGTGGTCGCCGCCGCGCAGGGCTGCGGCGCGATCTTCCACAACGCCGCCAAGGCCGGCGCCTGGGGCAGCTACGAGAGCTACCACCAGGCCAACGTGGTCGGGACCGAGAACGTGCTCGCCGCCTGCCGCGCGCACGGCATCGGCAAGCTCGTCTACACCTCCACGCCCAGCGTCACCCACCGCGCGACCCATCCGGTCGAAGGCGGCAGCGCTGAGACCGTGCCCTACGGCGAAGGCTTCAAAGCCCACTACGCCACGACCAAGACCCTCGCCGAAAAAGCCGTGCTCGCGGCCAACTCGCCGCAGCTGGCGACCGTCGCGCTGCGTCCGCGGCTGATCTGGGGCGTGGGCGACAACCAACTGCTGCCGCGCTTGGTCCAGCGCGCCAACGCCGGCCGCCTGCGCTTCGTCGGCACCGGCGAAAACCGCATCGACACCACCTACATCGACAACGCCGCGCAGGCCCACTTCGATGCCTTCGAGCATCTCGCGCCGGGCGCGGCCTGCGCCGGCAAGGCCTATTTCGTCAGCAACGGCGATCCGCGCACCGTGCGCGACACCCTCAACGGCCTGCTCGGCGCGGTCGGCGCGCCGCAAGTGAGCAAGACCTTGCCGTTCCGCGCGGCGTACGTCATCGGCGCGATCTGCGAAGGCCTGTGGACGCTGCTGCCGCTCAAGGGCGAACCGCCGATGACGCGGTTCCTGGCCGAACAGCTTTCGACCACGCACTGGTACGACATGGGCCCGGCCCGGCGCGACTTCGGCTACGTGCCGCAAGTGAGCTTCGACGAAGGGCTGGCGCGGGTGAAGGCCGCACAAGCCAGCACGCGCTGATCGCCTCCCGCCCGCAGCCCCTGTAGGAGCGGCGCAAGCCGCGACCGCGGGGCCACAAGCTCGCGCCGGACGCTGGGATTCGGCGTCGCAACTCGCACCGACCACGGACTTCGAGCCTTCGCCGACCGCCGGGATTCGCGGTCGCGGCTCGCGCTGCTCCTACAGGTCGCCCATGCAGCTTCCGAAGCCCCCTGTAGGAGCGGCGCAAGCCGCGACCACGGGGCCACAAGCCCGCGCCGAACGCTGGGATTCGGCGTCGCAACTCGCACCGACCACGGACTTCGAGCCGTCGCCGACCGCCGGGATTCGCGGTCGCGGCTCACGCCGCTCCTACAGGTCGCCCATGCAGCCTCCGAAGCCCCTTGTAGGAGCGGCGTAAGCCGCGACCGCGGGGCCACAAGCTCGCGTCGGCAGCCAGGATTCGGCGTCGTAACTCGCACCGACCACGGACTTCGAGCCGTCGCCGGCTGCCGGGATTCGCGGTCGCGGCTTACGCCGCTCCTACAGGTCGCCCATGCCGCTTCCGAAGCCCCTGTAGGAGCGGCGCAAGCCGCGACGCGGCCCTCGCCCGCGGCGAAGGATTCCCAACCGCCCGCATTCCCCCGACCCGCATCGAACCCCTCCAGCCAAGCCGCGTCCCTAAACCGCACCGCCCTTGCACAAAGCGCTAACAGCCCCGTGCGCGGCCGCGGATAGAATGGACGCATGAACGATTCCGCCTCGCCCCTGGATGCGCTCAAGCCGCTCGCCGGCCGCGCCCTGGAAGCCGCGCTCAACCGCGCGCTCGCGCTCGATCCCGACACCCGCGCCGGCCTGTCCGCGCTCGACGGCCGCAGCATCGCCTTGCATCTGGCCGAGCCGCCGCTGGCCGCGCGCATCCTGGTCGCCGGCGAACGCCTGGAGGTCGGGCCGGTGCGCAGCAGCGACGAGCCGGACCTGTCGGTGCGCAGCACCCTCGGCGCGATCTTCGCCCAGCTGCCGGCGCTGCTCGGCGCGGCGCGCAACGAGCAGGCCGCGCCGGTCGGCAAGCTGCGCATCGAAGGCGACGCCGATCTGGCCCGGCGCCTGCAACGGCTGGCCGAACGTTTCGATCCCGACTGGCAGCAGCCTTTCACCGCGGTGTTCGGCGACCTCGTCGGCGTGCAGATCGCCAACGCCGTGGCCGGCGCGCTGCGCCACGCGCGCGACGCCGGCGCCGCCTTCGCCAGCAACGCCGCCGACTACCTGACCGAAGAAAGCCGCGACCTGGTGCCGCGCGCCGAGCTCGACGCCTTCCACGACGACGTCGACGCGCTGCGCGACGACGTCGAGCGCGCGGCCGCGCGGGTGGCGCGCTTGCGCGTCCGCGCGGGAAGCGGCGCATGAGGTCCGCGACCCGCGCCTGGCGCATCGGCCGCGTGCTGCTGCGCTACCGCCTCGACGCGCTGCTCGACGACACCCCGGCCGAGCGTTGGCTCAAGCTGGCGCGGCCGTTCGTGCCGCGCGCCTCGGCCGAAGTCGCGGCGATGTCGCGCGGTGCGCGCCTGCGTCTGGCGCTGCAGGAACTGGGCCCGATCTTCGTCAAGTTCGGGCAGATCCTGTCGACCCGCCGCGACCTGGTGCCGCCGGACATCGCCGCCGAACTGACCTTGCTGCAGGACCGGGTCAAACCCTTCGACGGCGAGACCGCGCGGCGCATCGTCGAGGGCGCGCTGGAGCGCGCGATCGACGAAGCCTTCGACCGCTTCGACATCGAACCCTTGGCCTCGGCGTCCATCGCCCAGGTCCACGCCGCGCGCCTGCCCGCGCAAGGCGACCGGCCCGCACGCGAAGTCGTGGTCAAGGTGTTGCGCCCGGACATCGAGGGCAAGATCGCCGGCGACATCGCGCTGCTCAAGGCGCTGGCGGCGCTGGTCGACCGCGCCCATCCCAACGCCGACAAAATCCGTCCGCGCGCGATCGTCGCCGAGATCGAAAGCACGCTCGCCGCCGAACTCGACTTGCAGCGCGAAGGCGCCAACGCCAGCGTGCTGCGCCGGTTCTGGGCCGACAGCGACGACATGTACGTGCCCGAGGTGATCTGGACCCACACCTCCGAGCGCGCGCTGACCTTGGAACGCGTGTACGGCATCCCCTCCGACGACATCGCCGCGCTCGACGCCGCCGGCATCGACCGCCGCGCGCTCGCCGCCAAGGGCGTGCGGGTGTTCTACACCCAGGTGTTCCGCGACAACTTCTTCCACGCCGACGCGCACGCCGGCAACATCTGGGTCGACAGCGACCCGGCGCGCCGCCACAACCCGCGCTTCATCGCCCTGGATTTCGGCATCATGGGCCAGTTGTCGGACGAGGATCAGTACTACCTCGCCGAGAACTTCATGGCGATCTTCAATCGCGATTACCGCCGCATCGCCGAACTGCACGTGCAGGCCGGCTGGATGCCGGCGCACATCCGCATCGACGAACTGGAAGCGGCCACGCGCGCGGTGTGCGAGCCGTACTTCACCCGCCCGCTCAGCGAGATTTCGCTGGCCGAGGTGTTGGTCAAGCTGTTCCGCACCGCGCAGCGCTACGAGCTGACCTTGCAGCCGCAGCTGATCCTGCTGCAGAAGACCTTGCTCAACATCGAAGGCGTGGGCCGCTTGCTCGACCCCAAGCTCGACATCTGGGCGGTGGCGCGGCCGGTGCTGCAGCGCATCCTGCTCGACCGCTACAGCCCGCAGCGGCTGGCGGGCGAGTTCCGCAAGCGCTTGCCGGAGTTGGTGACGCGCGCGCCGGAAATGCCGCGCTTGCTGCATGCGTGGTTGAGCCAGCAGGTGGCGGGGCAGCACGAGTTGAAGATGCGCTCGGGCGATATCGTCGAGCTCAACCGCACGATCAAGGACGCGGTGCGGCGGACGGTGTCGGCGATTTTGGGGACCGGGCTGCTGATCGTGTCGGCGGTGCTGTACGGGCTGGAATCGGGCGGTCCGCGGTTTTGGTCGATCCCGGCGTCGTCGTGGATCGCGGGATTGGGCGGTATTTGGGCGTTGTTGGCGGCTTGGCCGCGGCGGCGTCGGCGGCGGTGGTTCAAGTAAATCGGGCGTGCTGTGCGGGTGTCTTGCCGATGGGCGGGCGGTGATCGTTTCGCCGTGGGCGGGGTTTCGCGGTCGCAGCTCGCGCAGCTCCTACCGTCGGATACGAAACTCGCCGGAGCCTCTGTAGGAGCGGCGCAAGCCGCGACCGCACTGCCGCGATAACGACGCCCCTACCTACCCGTCATTCCGGCGAAAGCCGGAATCCATTTTGACTTTGCCGTTGGTTTTGCCTTCAACGCAGCAACGAGTGACGACGAGCTCCGATCAAGAGCGTTCCGTCCGCAAGCGGCCGGGTCACTTTCTTTGTCTTGCCAAAGAAAGTAACCAAAGAAAGGCGCTTTCCTTGTTTTCGAATCAAGAGCCACTAGGTCCAGCACCGGGCGCGGGGCTGCGCCGTAAGGGGCATCCATGCCCCTACGGCGCACGCGCGCATCCATGCGCGCGCCCTCCGGGGCTTTGGGACGTGTGCTTCGGGTGGGGTTGCGTCAAAGCTAACGGCAACGGCAACGGCAACGGCAACGCGAAGACTTACTTGCTCGCCCCGCTCTTGGCCGCCGCGAAATCGCCCGCCAAATACACGCTGAAATCCTGCGGCTTCAAATGCCGCTTGATCGCCGCGTTCACCGATTCCACCGTCAAGCCCTTGAGCTTCGCGTCCAAGTCCGCGTTGTATTGCATGGTGCGGTCGAAGAACAGGTTGCGGCTCAGCGCCGTCGCCACCGTCGCGTCGGAGGCGCGCGCTTGTTCGCGCTGGGTCAGCAGGCCGGAGACCGCGTCGCGCAGTTCGTCGGCGGCGACGCCGCCGTCGGCCAGTCGGGTCAGTTCCTCGCGCATCGCGCGCTCGACCTTGTCGAGGTTCTGCGGCGCGGCGATGGCCTGTATGCCCCAGCTGCCGGCGTCGTCGCGGCCGTCGCGGCTGTCGTCGGCGGTCAGGCCGCTGCTGACGCCGTAGCTCAGGCCGTCCTTTTGCCGGATGCGGTCGCCCAGGCGCGACTTCATGCCGCCGCCGAGGATGTAGTTGGCCACCGCGAGCGCCGGATAGTCGGGGTCGGTTTCCTTCAAGGCCAGATTGGCCTGCGCCAGCAGCACGCCGTTGGCCTTGTCCGGCGTTTCCAGCCGGCGCTGCTCGGGCGCCACCGCGGTGTAGCGCGTGGCGATGGGCGCGAAGGCGTGGCCGGGCTTCCACGTGGCGAACAGGGTTTGTAGCTGCTGCTTGAGCGCGACGGGATCGAAATCGCCGACCACGGCGATCTCGCCCTCGGCGCTGCCGTAGAACTCGCGGTGGAACGCGCGCAGTTCCTCGAGCTTGGCCGCCTTGATCTGCGCCGCGGTCTCGTCGAGGCTGCGCGCGCTCAGCGGATGCCCGGCCGGCCACGGGTCGAAGTGCTTGGCCATCGCTTGTCCGGCCAATGCTTCGGGTTCCTGGCGCTGGGCCTCCAGGCTGGTGATCGCCTGGCGGCGGTACTGCTCGAATTCGGATTCGGCGAAGGACGGTTCGCGCAGCAGCTTGGCCGCCAGCGCCACCGCTTCGGCGAGCTGATCGCGGCGCGAGTGCAGGCCGATGGAGGCCGATTGCAGGCCGCCGCCGACGCGCGCGGTGGTCTTGAGCGCCTGGAAGCGCGCGTCGATCTGCTCGCGGCTCAGGCCGGCGCCGCCGCGCATCAGCATCGAACCGGTCAAGGCCCCGGCGACTTCGCGCCCGCGCAGCGAATCGACGTCGCCGAAGCGGAAGTTGGCCGAGAAGGTCACGGTGTTGCCGCGGGTCTTCTTCGGCAGCAGCGCGAGCTTGAGGCCGCGGCCGACGCCGGTGTCGAGGACGATGGTCTGGGTGCGCGCCTGAATGTTCGCGGGCGTGGGATCGAATTGTTCGCCGGCTTCGACCGCGGCCTTGCCGACATAGCCCTTGAGCGCGGCGGCCGCGTCGGGCGCTTGCGGGATGTCGACGCGGTCGGGCTTGTCGGTCGGCTCGAACCGGCCCAGGGTGCGGTTGCTCGCGCGCAGGTAAGCGCGCGCGACCCGGTTGACGGCGTCGGCGTCGACCTTTTCCAGCGCGTCGCGGAACTGGAAGTACAAGCGCCAGTCGCCCGCGGCGATCGGGTCGGACAGGCCCATCGCCACGCCGGAGACGTTGGTGTAGGCCTGCTCGTAGGCGTTGCGCATGCGCTGCTTGGCGGCGTCGACTTCGGCCGCGGTCACCGGACGTTCGCCGATGCCTTCCATCTGCGCCAGCAAGGCTTGCTGCGCCTTGGCGACGTCGCCGGTCTTGGACAGCGCGACCTGCGCGCCGAACAGGCCCGGATCGCGCAAGCCGTCGTTGCTGGAGCCGACGCTTTCGGCCAACCCGGATTCCACCAGCGCCTTGTGCAGGCGGCCGCCGGGCACGTGGCCGAGCACTTCGTCGAGCACCGCCAGCGGCGCGGCGTCGGCATGGGTGACGGCGGGGGTGTGGTAGACCGCCATCAGCGCGCGCACGTCGCCGCTGCGGCGCACGGTGACGTCGCGTTCGCCGTCCTGGGCCGGTTCGCGGGTGTAGAACGTCGGCAGCGGCTGCGCCGGTTTGGCGACGCCGGCGAAATGGCGCGCGACCGCGGCGAGGGTGCGCTGCGGATCGATGCGGCCGGCGATCACCAAGGTCGCGTTGTCGGGGCGGTACCAGCCGCGGTAGTAAGCGCGCAGCCGTTCGATCGGCACGTTCTCGACATCGCTGCGCGCGCCGATGGTGCTCTGGCCGTAGTGGTGCCACAGATAGGCGGTGGAGCGCACGCGTTCGTACAGCGCGTTGAACGGGCTGTTTTCGCCGCCCTCCATTTCGTTGCGCACCACGGTCATCTCGCTGTCGAGATCGGCCTTGGCGATGTTGGAGTGGACCATGCGGTCGGCCTCCAGCGCGAGCAGCCAGTCCAGCGCGGCGTCGTCGGCGGGGAAGGAGGCGTAGTAGTCGGTGTGGTCGAGCGTGGTGGTGGCGTTGTAGTCGATGCCGCGCTTCTTCATCTGCGCGGGGATGTCGCGGTGCGTCGGCGTGCCCTTGAACAGCATGTGTTCGAGCAGGTGCGCCATGCCGGTTTCGCCGTAGTTCTCCTGCGCCGAGCCGACCGCGTAGACCAGATTGAGCGTCACTGTCGGCCGGCTGGCGTCGGGGAACAGCAGCACGCGCAGGCCGTTGCTCAGGCGGTATTCGCAAATGCCTTCCACGCACGGGCCGGCGCTGACGCCTTGCGGCGGGCGCGCGGGTTCGGCGCGGGCGCCGGCGAGGACGAGGCTCAAGGCCAGGGCGAGCGGGACGGCGAGGCGGTGCGGTGCGGACATGGAATCTCCGGTAGTGGAATCGTGAGCGGGGCTGCGCCGCCCTCAGCCATAGACGACAATGAGAACAGACCACCCCAGCCGGCGTCCGGCGCGCATGCATCCGATGTTCAGTTCAGACAGTACCCAAACCGATCTCACCGGGAGCGCCGGCGGCCTGCCGGTGCTGTACGCCGATCAGGCCCTGGCCATCATCGACAAGCCGGCGGGGCTGATGGTTCACGACAGCGCGCTGGCGCGCGGCGAGACCGACTTCGCCGCCGACCGCCTGCGCGAGCAGTTCGGCCGGCCGATCTTCCTGGTCCACCGGCTCGACCGCGCCACCAGCGGCTGCCTGCTGCTGGCGTTCGACCGCGACACCGCCTCGGCGCTGGGCAAGGTGCTGATGTCGCGCGAAGTGGAGAAGGATTATCTGGCGGTGTGCCGCGGTTGGCCGGCCGAGGACGCGTTCGAGGTCGATCACGATCTCGACGGCGGGCCGGGCAAGCCGCTCAAGAAGCCGGCGCAGACGCGTTTCGCGGTATTGGCGCGGACCGAGCTGGCGGTGCCCTCGTCGGGCTTCGAGACCTCGCGCTACGCGCTGCTGCGCGCGCAGCCGCTGACCGGGCGCTTCCGCCAGATCCGCCGGCATCTCAAGCATCTTTCGCATCATCTGATCGGCGACACCAGCCACGGCGACGGCCGCCACAACCGCACCTTCCGCATGCTCGGCATCCATCGCATGCTGCTGCACGCGCAGCGGCTGGCGTTCGTGCATCCGCACAGCGGCGAACGGATCGAGGCGACGGCGCCGGCGGATGCGGAACTGGCCAAGGCCTTGGCCTTGTTCGAACGCGAAGCCTAGGCCGCGGCCGCGCCGGGCCGAAAAACCTCGGGCCCGAATGCTTCCCGCGACTTCACGGGAAGGCCTTCAGGCCCGATGCGTTTGGAGCCGTTCGCGGCGAGTCCGCCCGCCGCGCTCAGGGTTTGCGGGGCGGCTGCTGGTAGTAGTAGGTGTTGCCCTGGACCTGCACGCGCGGCCCGATCGAACGCTGGATCGCGGCGTTGGTGATGTCCTGCAGCAGCGCGCCGCCGAGCGAGCGGCCGACCGAGGACTGCGGCGGCGCGTAACCGCCCTGGGCGCCGTAGGCCTGCTGCGGATAGCCGCTTTGGTACTGCGGCGGCGGGGTTTGCGCGGGCGCTTGGCCGTAAGCCTGCTGGTAGAGCCGGTCGTACTCGCTCTGCGGCGCGCGCGGCGCTTGCTGATATTGCTGCTGGTACTGCGGCTGCGCCTGAGACGCGCCGGCGGCGCGCGCGCGGTTCTGCTCGGCGGCCAGTTGCTCCAGCACGTAGCGGCCTTCCGGCGATTGCTGCAATTGCTGGATCGAGCGCGCATCGAGCTGCGGCTGCGCGTTGCCGTAGGCCGCGCCCGCGCCCTGGCTGGGCATGCGGTCCATGGCGTTCTGCATCTGGTGCAGGGCCTGGGTCTGGAGCTGATTGAACTGGCCGAGGATGCGCTGATCGGTGGCGTTGGCCGGGCGGCCGACCAGATTCTCGGCGATGGCCTGGGCCGAGCGGGTCATTTGCCGCTGGAACACCGGGTTGTCGATGCGGTTGTTGACGTTGGCCGGGTCGTAGCGCTGATCGACGACCTGGGCGCCGGCGGCGGGCGACGCCGCGCATGCCGCCGCCAGGGCCAGGACGGCCGGCCAGCGCGGCGCGGACGGACGGGACGGGCGTTTCATGCGGGTTCCTCCTTGGATCGCGCGGAGTCGGGCCGCGCTCGCGGACGGCCATGGTCCCCCCGCGGCGCCGGCCGCGTCAACGATGCGGGCACGACATGGCGCCATCGCGCCGGCAACGTCGCCCAATCCGCACGCTGCGCGACGGCCGTAGAACCGCCGTCATGGACGAACGCCCGGCGCCGACTACAATCGCCGGCGGAGGAGAGCATGACCATCACCATTCCCGAGGCGGAATTGGTCGAACGCTTCGTGCGGTCGACCGGCCCCGGCGGGCAGAACGTCAACAAAGTCGCCACCGCGGTGGAATTGCGCTTCGACGTCGCCCAGTCGCCGTCGTTGCCCGAGGCCGTGCGCGAGCGCTTGCTGGCCAAGCGCGACCGGCGCGTGACCAACGACGGCGTGCTGGTCATCAGCGCCCAACGTTTCCGCACCCAGGAACGCAACCGCGAGGACGCGCGCGAGCGTCTGGCCGCGTTCGTCGACAGCGGCCTGCGCGCGCCCAAGCCGCGCGTGGCCACCAAACCCAGCCGCGCCGCCAAGGAACGCCGTCTCGGCGCCAAGCGCGAGCGCGGCCAGACCAAACGCGGACGCTCGCAACGCGAGTGGGACTGACCCGCGAGACCACGGAGACTGCATGTCAGCCGAACCCGACGCTCCTCACGACAGCACGCCGCACGGCTCGCCCCACGCCAAGCTCCAGCATCCGCCGGGCGCGCCCGACGGTTCGATCGTGCTGCCGTTGCCGCCCAACGTGCCGCGGGTCAAGCGCAGCCGGCTGGCCCAGTGGATCGGCCGCACCATCCTGCGGCTGGGCGGTTGGCGCATGGTCGGCCAGTTTCCCGACATCCCGCGCGCGGTGCTGATCGGCCTTCCGCATTCGTCCAACTGGGACGGCGTGTGGGCGTTCGCGGCCAAGGCGGCGATGGGCTTGAACGTCAACATCATCGCCAAGGAATCGCTGTTCAAGGTGCCGGTGGTGGGCTTCATGCTGCGCCGCTTCGGGGTGATCCCGATCAACCGCAGCGCCGCGCACGGGGTGATCGATCAGGCCGTGGCGATGATCAAGGGCGCGGAGAAGTTCTGGCTCGGCATCGCGCCGGAAGGCACGCGCAAGCGGGTGGAGAAGTGGAAGGCGGGTTTTTGGAAGATCGCCAAGAGCGCCGATGTGCCGGTGGTGCTGGCGTATTTCCATTATCCCGACAAGGTGATCGGGATCGGGCCGGCGTTCCAGTTGGGCGAGGATATGGACGCGGATATGCGGCGGATTCGGGAGTATTGCCGGCCGTTTATTGGGAAGAATCGCGGGACGACGTAGGGCGGCGCGATGCGGTCGGGGTGGGGTGCGGCGGAGACGCTGTTTGAGGGATGTGTTTGGGGGCGCTGAAGTGCCGGGCCGGAGTGGCGGGGCTTTGGGGTGGTTCGGCGGGGCTGCGTTGCTTCGGTTGGTTTCCGTCGTCGTCTCGGCGCGCGGCGGAGGCGCCGCTTAAGTCAGGTTTCGGCGGGCGCTGAGGTGTCGGGCCGTGGGGGCGTGGCTTCGGGTGGTTGCGGCGGGGCTGCGTTGCTTCGGTTGGTTCCCGTCGTCGCCTCGGCGCGCGGCGGATGCGCCGCTTAAGTAAGGTTTCGGTGGGCGCTGAGGTTTCGGGCCGTGGGGGCGTTGCTTCGGGTGGTTTCGGCGGAGCTACGTAGCTTCGGTTGGTTCCCTCCGCCGCCTAGGCGCACGACGGAAATCCGGCAGCAGCGGCCCGGTGTCGGGAATCTGTTCGAGCTGCACGCGCAGGTCGTGCAGGGTGGTGAGGATGTGGGTCGACAGCAATTGATCGACCACCGCCGCGTCGCGCTGCAGCCACGCGTCGAGGATGGCCTGATGCTCGTGCGCCGCGCGCGCCTCGCGTCCGGCCGGTTCCAGGTGCTTGCGCACGTAGCGCTCGGCCAGCACCTGCAGGCGTTCGACCAGCTGCGCGGTGATCTGGCGCCCGCCCGGGCCGACCAGGGCCAAGTGGAAGGCGCGGTTGTAGCGCACCCCGGCGTGCGGATCGTCGTGGCCGGCCTGCTCCAGCGCGCGCAGCGCGGCGCGGGCGGTTTCCTGGTCGGACTCGGTGGCGGCCAGGCAGGCCTGGGCGGCGGCTTCCGGTTCGATCTTCAGGCGCAGCGCGAACACTTCCTCGGCCTCGGTCGAGGTCAGCGGCGGCACGAAAAAGCCGCGGTTCGGGTGCGAGGACAGCAGGCCTTGTTCCTCCAGCCGGCTCAGCGCCTCGCGCAGCGGGATCTTGCTGATGCCCAGTTCCTCGGCCAGCAATTCCTGGCGGATCGGCGCCAGCGGCGGGATCTGGGTCGAGAGAATGCGCTCGCGCACCACTTCGAAGGCTTGGTCGGACAGCGAACGCGGCAGGATGCTCATGCGGCCAGTCTATCCAAGGCTTGCGCCGGAATTGTGGCGGCGTTCGCGTCTGCGCCGCGAGCGAGCGTGAGCGGCTTAGTACTTTAGTGGGATGGGCTTCGCAAAAGCGCGCCGAACGCACTTTGAGCGTGCCGGATGGCTCGCCGATGAGCGGCAAGCAGGCGGTTCAGAGCTACCACCGCAGTCACGGAATCGGCAGAGATTCCGCACATATCGTATACGGTATACCGATTAGCAGCCTTTGATGTAGCGCCGATGACAGCCCGTCTGACAGCGCTCGGGGCCGCGGCCGATCGGTAGCCCGCGGCCGTCAGGGGCGGCCGTCGTCGACGCAGCGCATGCCGGGTTCGGCCTTGGGCCGGCCGAGCCGGCGCGCGCGCGCGCGGCGCGGCCGGGCGGCGCGCAGCTCATGAGCGCAGACGGGACGGACGCGGCGACGCGGCCGCACGGGACTGCGCGTCCCGCGCGCAGCCGCCCGCGCCCGTTGCCGACCCATTGCCGCCCAGCGCATCGCCGTTCCGCACTTGGAAACCCGGGCCGTGTCGTACCGAGCGGCCGGCCCCGTCACGCCACCGTCGTCCGATTCGTCCCGGCCGCTTCCGGTTCTCCGGGCGTCGCCGCGCACCGCGCGGCCGCCGCGGCCGTCCTTCCTTCAAGGAGATTCGCGATGTCTTTCGTTTTCCGTCCGGGCCCGTTGCGGGCCCTCATCGCCGGCACGCTCGCCGGCACCGCCGCGCTCGCGGTGTTCGCCAGCGTCGCCCTGCCGTCCGCGTTCGACGCGGCGCCGTCCGCCGCGCCGGTGGCTGCCGCGACCGCACCGTCGACGTTGTCGGCCGCCGCGCCGTCGCTGGGTTACCGCGCCGCCGCCGCGCCGTTCGCCGCTTCGCGCGCCGCCGCCGTCGGCGACGCGCGCAAGCAGCCGGCGACCGAACGCCAGTTGTTCGGCGATCACCGCCAGCCGCATTCGCTCGCACCGACCCAACGCGCGCCGCAACAGCCCGCGCTGCCCGACCGCGCCGACAGCGCCTACGACGGCGCCGAACTGCGCCGCGATCCGCTCAAGCGTCCGTCGCTGGTCTCGTTCGCGCGCACGGCGAAAGCCGCCGCGGCCTGCGATCCCAACAGCTTCGGCTCGCTCAGCGGCAACGCGCTGGCTTCGGCGGTGCGCGCCGCCGCGCCGGATTGCATCAACCAGTTGTTCGGCTTGAGCGGCAGCCAGGCCTATGCGACGTTCCGCGAAGCGCAGATGGTCAGCGTCGCCGACGCGCTGACCGCGTCGGCGCGCGCCTACGACGGCAGCAACGCCGGCGGCACGCTGCAGCTGGTGCTGTTCCTGCGCGCCGGCTACTACGTGCAGTTCTACGACAGCGCGGTCGGCAGCTACGGCGCCGCGTTGCGCGACGCGGTGCGTCCGGCGCTGGACGCGTTCGCGGCCAACGCGAACTTCGGCCGCATCGACGACACCCACGGCGAGATCCTGGCCGAGTACGTGACCCTGATCGACAGCGCCACCGAGAACGCGCGCTATCTGTACGTGGTCAAGCGCCTGCTCGACAGTTACGACAGCCGCTTCGACGCGTTCTATTGGATGAAGGTTGCGGTCAACAACGCCTACACGGTGACCTTCCGCGGGCATCAGGACACCGCGTTCCGCACCCTGGTGCAGTCCGACACCTCCATCGTCGACACGCTGTACAACTTCGCCAACCGCAACTTCGCTCTTCTGGGAACCGACCGCGCGTATCTGGTCTCCAACGCCGGCCGCGAAATGGCGCGCTTCCTGCAATACGACGGCGCGCTCAAGACCCTGGCGCGTTCGCGCTCGAAGGCCTTGCTCGACCGCAGCTCGATCACCGGCGCCACCGCGCGGCTGTGGGTCGGCATCGGCGACATGGCGCAGTATTACGACGCTGGCAACTGCGCCTACTACGGCCTGTGCGATTTCGTGCCGCGCCTGGAAGCCGCCGCGCTGCCGATCCGCCACACCTGCAGCGCCACCCTGACCTTGCGCGCGCAGCAGATGAGCGCCGCGGAACTGGCCAGCGCCTGCGCCACCGTGGCCGGGCAGGAAGCCTACTTCCACCGCGAGCTCGCCACCGGCGGCGTGCCGGTCGCCGGCGACAACAACGCCAGCCTGGAAATGGCGGTGTTCGACAGCAGCGACGATTACGGCATCTACGCCGGCGCGATCTTCGGCATCGACACCAACAACGGCGGCATGTACCTGGAAGGCAATCCCTCGGCGCCGGGCAATCAGGCGCGTTTCATCGCCTATGAAGCCGAGTGGGTGCGTCCGACCTTCGAGATCTGGAACCTCACCCACGAGTACGTGCACTACCTCGACGGCCGCTTCGACATGTGGGGCGACTTCAAGGCGGCGATGAAGCAAAAGACCGTGTGGTGGGTCGAAGGCTTCGCCGAGTATCTGTCGTACCAGTATCGACAGGTCGCCAACGACGGCGCCATCGCCGAAGCCGCGCGCGGCACGTATGCGCTCAGCACGATCTACGCCAACGACTACGACAGCGGCACCAACCGGGTCTATCGCTGGGGTTATCTGGCGGTGCGCTTCATGTTCGAGCAGCGGCGCGATCAGGTGAACGCGATCCTGGCGCGCTTCCGTCCGGGCGATTACACCGGCTACGCGACCTACATGGCCGGCATCGGCCAGAGCAACGACGCCGCGTTCAAGGCCTGGCTGCCGTGCGTGGCCGATCCGGCCGGCAGCGGCTGCGGCGGCACGCCGAACCAGCCGCCGGCGGCGAACTTCAGCGCGACCGCGAGCGGCTTGAGCGTGAGCTTCACCGACACCTCCAGCGACAGCGACGGCCGCATCGTTTCGCGCAGCTGGAACTTCGGCGACGGCACTGCCTCGACCGCGGCCAACCCGAGCAAGACCTACGCGGCGGCGGGCAGTTACACGGTGACGCTGACGGTGACCGACGATCGCGGCGCCACCGCGACGGCGACGCGCGCGGTGAGCGTCAGCGATCCGGGCCTGCCGACCTGCGGCGGCAGCGACGCGCGCATGCTCGACCGCAACTGCTCGCGCAGCAACGTCTCGGCCACGGCGGGCAACTATGCGTACTTCTATCTGTACCTGCCGGCGGGCGTGAGCCAGTTGCGCATCGATACCGCGGGCGGCAGCGGCAACGCCGACCTGTACGTCAGCGCCGGCAACTGGCCGTCGCGCGAGTCGCACCAGTACCGCTCGACCAACGCCGGCAACGGCGAGTCGGTGACCTTCGCCAATCCGCCGGCGGGCTACGTGTACGTGGCGGTGCATGCGGCGAGCGCGTTCTCCGGCGTGAAGGTGAGCGCGCGCTACTGATCGCGATTCGTTGAGGTTTTTCCGGGCGGTCTGCCCTCACCCCAACCCCTCTCCCGCTTGCGGGAGAGGGGCTTTTTGTCGGCGGCAGCGTTGTAGCGATCGCCGCCTGTAGGAGCGGCGTGAGCCGCGACCGCGACACCGCGTTTACGACGCAAGCGTGCGGCCCCGCAGTCGCGGCTCACGCCGCTCCTACAGGCAGCAAACCGATCAGCGATCCGATTGGCCGGTCGCGTAGTAATCCCCGCGCTCGAACAGCGCCGGCTGGATCAACTCGGTGAACGCCCGCGCCTGCGGCGACAAATACTTGCCCTTGCGTACCACCACGCCATAGCTGCGTGACGGGAAATACTCCGCCAGCGAGCGCGCCGACAGCCTCGCGCGATCGGCCTCGGTCAGGCAGATCGCGGTGACGATGCTGATCCCCAAGCCCATCGCCACGTATTGCTTGATCACCTCCCAACCGCCGACTTCCAACGCCACGGTGTAGGGCACGCGGTTCTGCTGGAACACCAGATCGACCATGCGGTAGGTGGTCAGGCGCTGCGGCGGCAGGATCAGGCCGTACGGGCTCAAGTCCTGCAGGGTCAGCGTGTCGAGCTTGGCCAGCGGGTGGTCGCGCGGCGCGATCAGCATCGGCTCGAAGCGGTAGACCGGGGCGTAGCTGAGGTCGCCGGGCACGTCGAGCATCGAGCCCACGGCCAGATCGACGCCGTCGGAGCGCAGCAGGTCGAGCCCGCCGGCGCCGGTGACGTTGTGCAGGGTCAGCCGCACCTCGGGGTGGGCGGCGCGGAAGGCTTCGACGATCTTCGGCAGCAGATAAAGGATGGTCGAGCTGCCGGCGGCGACGTTGAGCTCGCCCGCGTCCAGGCCGCGGATGCGTTCGCGGAACACGCCTTCCAGCCCGTCCAGGCCTTCGACCAGGGGGCGGGCCAGCTCGTACAGCGCCTCGCCCTCGCGGGTGAGGCTCAGCCGGCGGCCGCTGCGCTCGAGCAGGCGCACGCCCATTTCCCGTTCCAGCGCCTGCAACTGCAGCGTCACCGCCGGCTGACTGAGGTAAAGAGCCTCAGCCGCACGTGAGACCGAACCCAGGCGCGCGGTTTGGCAGAACGCCCGCAGCGGCTTGAGCTTGTCGCTTTTGTATGCAAATCGCGGACTTAGCGAGCGCGTCGAAGTCACATGAATTCAATATATAAGCTTAGCAAATGATATGCATTGAAAAAACTTGATTGTCAAATACAAGACGCAGCCGCATGGTCTGACTCCAGGGACACGCTCGCTGGGAGCGGTCCTCCCCCACAGGAGTCGCAACATGTCGGCAGTCATGACGCAGTGGCAGGACCCCCGCCCCGGGCAACGCGGGCCGGGCGAAGGCATCGAGCTCAGCGGCCGCGCCGCCGGCCAGGAGCAGGTGCTGACCCCGGCCGCCCTGGAATTCCTGGCCGAGCTGCACCGCCGTTTCGAACCCGCCCGCCAAGCCCGGCTGGCCGCGCGCCGCGAGCGCCAGGCCTTCTTCGACGCCGGCGGCCGGCCCGATTTCCGCGCCGACACCGCCGCGATCCGCGCCGGCAAGTGGCGCGTCGCCCCGCTGCCGGCGGCGCTGCTCGACCGCCGGGTCGAGATCACCGGCCCGGTCGACCCGAAGATGGTCATCAACGCGCTGAACTCCGGCGCCAAGGTGTACATGGCCGACTTCGAGGACAGCACCTCGCCGACCTGGGCCAATCTCATCGCCGGCCAGCGCGCGCTCGCCGCCGCGGTCGCCGGCACCCTCGAATTCGCCGCGCCCGACACCGGCAAGCGCTACGCGCTCAAGCCGTTCGAGCAGCAGGCCGTGCTGATGGTGCGCCCGCGTGGCTGGCACCTGGACGAAAAGCATCTGCGCGTCGACGGCGCGCCGGTCTCCGGCGGCCTGTTCGACCTGGGCCTGTTCGCGTTCCACAACGCCGCCGCGCTCGCCGCCAAGGACCGCGGCCCGTACTTCTACCTGCCCAAGCTGCAGTCGATGGAAGAAGCGCAGCTGTGGAACGACGCGCTCGACCACATCGAGCGCGAGCTGGAACTCGAGCCGGGTTCGATCAAGGTCACCGTGCTGATCGAAACGCTGCCGGCCGTGTTCGAGATGGACGAAATCCTGCACGCGCTGCGCACCCGCATCGCCGGCTTGAACTGCGGCCGCTGGGACTACGTGTTCTCCTACCTCAAGACCTTCCGCGCGCACCGCGACAAGCTGCTGCCCGAGCGCGGTCAGGTCACCATGACCCAGCCGTTCCTGCGCGCCTACTCCGAACTGCTGATCCAGACCTGCCACAAGCGCGGCGCGCACGCGATGGGCGGCATGGCCGCGCAAATTCCGATCAACGGCGACGAAGCCGCCAACGAGGCCGCGCTGGCCAAGGTGCGCGCGGACAAGCTGCGCGAAGTCACCGCCGGCCACGACGGAACCTGGGTCGCGCATCCGGCGCTGATCCCGCTGGCGATGCGCATCTTCGACGAGCGCATGCCGACCCCGCACCAGCAGCACGTGCTGCGCGAGGACGTGCTGATCATCGCCGAAGACCTGATCAAGCCCTCGTTCGGCACGATCACCCGCGCCGGGTTCGAGGGCAACGTCGAAGTCTGCGTGCGCTATCTGGCCGCGTGGCTCGACGGCAGCGGCTGCGTGCCGATCCATTGGCTGATGGAAGACGCCGCCACCGCCGAAATCGCCCGCACCCAGTTGTGGCAGTGGCTGCATGCGCCCTCGCTGTTCCTCGACGACGGCACGCCGGTCGATTTCGCCCTGCTCGAACGCGCGCTGATCGGCCTGCCGAGCAAGTTCGCCGACCGCGCCGCGCTGCCGGGCGGGGCCAAGCTCGACGAGGCCATCGCGATGCTCGACGAACTCACTCACGCCACGACGCTGGCCGAGTTCCTGACCCTGCCGGCCTACGAACGCATCGATTGATCCCTGTAGGAGCGGCGCGAGCCGCGACCGCGAAACGTCGCTGGCGACGCGAGCTTGAAATCCCGCGGTCGCGACTCGCGTCGCTCCTACAGACGGACCCCGAACACCCGCCTCACCTCATCCCCACGTCGTTACGACCCACACGCAAGGAATCGATGTCATGAGCCACCCGCTGCCGACCGCCGACCAACTGCGCCACGAATGGGCCACCGACCCGCGCTGGAACGGCATCACCCGCCCGTACTCCGCCGAGGACGTGGTGCGCCTGCGCGGCACCGTGCCGGTCGAACATTCCATCGCCAAGCTCGGCGCCAACAAGCTGTGGACGTCGCTGCACACCGAGGACTTCGTCAACGCGCTCGGCGCGCTGACCGGCAATCAGGCCATGCAGCAGGTCAAGGCCGGCTTGAAGGCGATCTATCTGTCGGGCTGGCAGGTCGCCGCCGACGCCAACATCGCCGGCGAGATGTACCCCGACCAGTCGCTGTATCCGGCCAACTCGGTGCCGCAGGTCGTGCGCCGGATCAACAACACGCTGCTGCGCGCCGATCAGATCCAGTGCGCCGAAGGCACCGGCGACATCGACTTCCTGCAGCCCATCGTCGCCGACGCCGAGGCCGGTTTCGGCGGCGTGCTCAACGCGTTCGAGCTGATGAAGGGCATGATCGAGGCCGGCGCCTCGGGCGTGCACTTCGAGGATCAGCTGGCTTCGGTGAAGAAGTGCGGCCACATGGGCGGCAAGGTGCTGGTGCCGACCCGCGAGGCGGTGGAAAAGCTCGTCGCCGCGCGTCTGGCCGCCGACGTCATGGGCGTGCCGACCTTGATCGTCGCGCGCACCGACGCCGAAGCCGCCGACCTGCTGACCAGCGACGTCGACCCGAACGACCAGCCCTTCGCCACCGGCGAGCGCACCGTCGAAGGTTTCTACAAGACCCGCAACGGCCTCGACCAAGCGATCAGCCGCGGCCTCGCCTACGCGCCTTACGCCGATCTGGTGTGGTGCGAAACCGGCAAGCCCGACCTGGAATTCGCGCGCAAGTTCGCCGAAGCCATCCATGCCAAGTTCCCGGGCAAGCTGCTGGCCTACAACTGCTCGCCGAGCTTCAACTGGAAGAAGAACCTGGACGACGCGACCATCGCCAAGTTCCAGAAGGAAATCGCGTCCTACGGTTACAAGTTCCAGTTCATCACCCTGGCCGGTTTCCACAGCCTCAACTACGGCATGTTCAACCTCGCCCACGGCTACGCGCGCCGCCAGATGAGCGCGTTCGTGGAGTTGCAGGAAGCCGAGTTCGCCGCCGCCGAAAAGGGCTTCACCGCGGTCAAGCACCAGCGCGAAGTCGGCACCGGCTACTTCGACGCGGTGACCCAGACGATCCAGGGCGGGCAGTCCTCGACCGTGGCGTTGAAGGGGTCGACCGAGGAGGAACAGTTCCACGAGTCGAAGAAGGTCGCGGCCTGAAGCGCGCGGCGTAAGGTTCGACACGAAGGGCCCCGCGGGGCCCTTCGTCGTTTTCAGGCGTTGTCGCGCAGCCGCTTGAGGTCGGCCGCGGTCGGCAAGGCCTTGCGCAGTCGCGCCGGCAGGGCAGCGGAGAGTTTGTACTCGGCCACACCCACGGGCTTGAGCGAGTCGCGCAGCGCGTATTCGACCACGATGCGGTTGCGGCTCTTGCACAGCACGATGCCGATGGTCGGCTGGTCGTCGGCATGCCGAAGCGTGTCGTCGATGGCGGAAAGGTAGAAGTTCATCTTGCCGGCGAACTCGGGCTTGAACTCCTCCATCTTCAGCTCGAAGACCACGAAGCAGCGTAGGTGCAGGTGATAGAACAGCAGGTCGAGGAAGTAATCCTGGCCGCCGATGTCCAGGGGGTATTGATTGCCGACGAAGGCGAAACCCTTGCCCAGTTCCATGATCAGCGAACGCAGGTGGTCGATCAGTCCGCGTTCGAGATCGCGCTCTTGGGCTTGGGGGCCGAGCGAGAGGAAATCGAAACTGTAAGGGTCTTTGACGATCTGCTGCGCGAGTTCGGACTGCCGCGTCGGCAGCGTGCGCGAAAAATTGGTCAGCGCCTTGCCTTGGCGGGCATACAAACCGCTATCGATCTGGTGCAGCAAGACGGTACGGCCCCAGCCGTGCTCGATCGCCTGGCGCGCGTACCATTCGCGCTCTTCGGCGGATTTGACCGCTTCGATCAGACGCAGATTGTTGCCCCAGGGCAATTGTGCAACAACCTGTTGCACAATTGCCGCGTCCGGCCAGGCCTCGGCGAAACTGCGCATATATTTGAGGTTTCGCGCCGAAAAGCCGGTCATTTCGGGGAACGCGCGGCTCAGGTCGGCGGCGAGCCGGTCGATGGTCTTGGCGCCCCAGCCCTCGCGCTCCTGCCGGGCGAGGATGTCGCGCCCTATGCTCCAGTACAGCACGATCAACTCGCGGTTGACCGACAGCGAGGCCCTGAGCCGGGCCTGGCCGACGCGTTGTTTGATCTCGTCCAGCAACGTGGCGTAACCGCGTGGGGCGCGGATCGTGGGGGTGGTGGAAGCGGTTTGTTTGCGCGGCATGACGAACCGCATCGGATCGTGGCGCCGATAGCGGACGCGGCGCCTTGCGTGCCCGCCGACGCCGGCGCCGTAGGCCGCCGCCCAGGAGGGCGACGGCGCGCGCGGCTCGCTTACTTCTTCACTTCCTGCGTGTGCGTCTTCAACGCCGCCTCCAACCCCTGCACCCCTTCGGCGCCCGCCGGCACGGTGATGCTGGAACCCTTGAAGTCCGCACCGATCGGCTGCGCGCGTCCGCCCAGGCACTGGGCGAGGAAACCCTCGGCCACCGCGGTGAACGCCATCGAGTTCTCCGGGCGGGCGAAGCCGTGGCCTTCGTCGGGGAACAGCACGTAGGTGACCGGGATGTTCTTCTTGCGCATCGCCTCGACGATCTGGTCGCTCTCGGCTTGATTGACGCGCGGGTCGTTGGCGCCCTGGCCGATCAGCAGCGGTTTGTCGATCTGGTCGACCCGGGTGATCGGCGAGCGTTCGGCCAGTTGCTTGCGGCCGGCTTCGGTGCGCGGGTCGCCCATGCGCCGGGCGAACTGTTCGAAGATGCTGGCCCAGTAGGGCGGGATGGTCTTGAGCAGGGTTTCCAGGTTGGACGGGCCGACGATATCGACGCCGCACTTGAACGCGTCGGGGGTGAAGGTCAGGCCGACCAGCGTGGCGTAGCCGCCGTAGCTGCCGCCCATGATCGCGACGTTCTCCTTCGTACTCACGCCCTGTTTCACCGCCCACTGCGCGGCGTCGATCAGGTCGTCGTGCATCTTGCCGGCCCATTCGCCGTCGCCGGCGTTGATGAAGTTCTTGCCGAAGCCGGTGGAGCCGCGGTAATTCACCCGCAGCGAGGCGTAGCCGCGGTTGGCCAGCCACTGCGCGTAGGCGTGGTAGCCGTAGTAGTCGCGCGCCCACGGGCCGCCGTGGACGAACAGCACCAGCGGCACCGGGCGGTCGGGGTTGCCGTCGCGGTCGGCGTCGGCGTTCTTGGGCAGGCTGAGGTAGCTGACCAAGGTCTTGCCGTCGCGCGAGGGGATCTCGACCGGCCACATCGGCACCAAGGGCTGGCCGTCCAGCGCCGGGCGGGTGGAGAACAAGCGGGTCAGCGTCGGCTCGGCGCCGCCACGGCGATACACGTAGGTGGTGCCCGGCGCTTCGGCGGCGCCGTAGGAGACCACCCAGGTCTTGTCGTCGAGGCTGCGCGAATCCACCGACACGTCGCCGTCGCCGAGCTTTCGCTGCAGCCATTGCAGGTCCTTGCCGATCGCCGGATCCAAGGCTTTCCACTGTTGCCGCAGGTAATAGACCGACGCGGCCTGGATGCGGTCGCTGGACGGATCGGCGAGCGAACGGCCGACATCGGCGCGCGCGTCTTCCAGCAACAAGGTCTTCTTGCCGTCGGCGTCGAGCGCGTACAGCGCCGCGGTGTCGCGGCCGCGCGAGTCGGTCATGTACAAGGTGCGGCCGTCGTCGGTGTAGCCGTCGTACTCGGTGGTCTGGCTGTCCTCGAAGGGAATCGTGTCGACCACCTTCCAGCCGCCCTGGCCGTCGGCGGCGAGCAATTCGCCGCCGCCGTCCTCGCGCGCGCGGGTGGCGCGGCCGACCTTCAGATCGCCGTCGGCGAGATAGCCGGAGAAGCGCTCGCTGTTGCGCAAGACCAACTTGCGCTGGCCGCTGGCGAGGTCGACTTCGTACAAGTCGTGCCACTTCGCGTCGCGGTCGTTCATGCCGACCAGGATGCGGTCGGGGTGGCGGTGGGCGAGGCGGACCAGATTGGCGCGGGTCTTGGGATAGGCGGTGAGGTCGCGCGCCGCGCCGGGCTTGGCCACGTCGACCGCGTAGAGATGGAAGTTCTCGTCGCCGCCGCTGTCGCGCGTATACAGCAGCGTCCCGCTGCGGTAGCTCCAGGTGTAGTTGCGGATGCCGCGCGCGGCGTCGTCGGTGACCGCGCGCGCCTGGGCCGGGTCGTCCACCGGCGCCACCCACACGTTCATGACGCCCTTCACCGGCGCCAGCCAGCTCAGGTAGCGGCCGTCGGGGCTGAGCGCGGCGGCGCTGCGTTCGGGGTTGCCGAACAGGGCCGAGCGCGGGATCAGCGCGGTGTCGGCCGACGCCGCGTCGGCGGCGAGCGCCGGGGCGGCGGGCAGGGCGGCGAGCAGGGCCAGAGCGAGCGCCGCGGGCGACAGGCGCGGGCGGCGGTGCGGACGTGCGGGCATGGGCGGTTCTCCGTTTCCGTGACAGGTCGGGGTCGAGTATGAACAGCATCGGGCCCGGGCCGAGCAGTGCCGAAGGCCATGCCGGGGCCGATATGAATGCGACCGGGTCTGCGTCGCGCACCTGTTGCGCCGCTGCAACGCCGCCGTCGCGCCCCGGCGCGAACAGCGGGATTACACTCGCGGCCGAACAGGGGGAGATGTGCGATAGGGCGCGGCTGAGCGTGGCCGTTCCTGCCCCCTGGCGGCGTTAGTTGCTCAGACTCAGGTGCTATCCTGCCGTCAAAGTTCCACAGGGGAAGTGGGGCGCGGGGAGATCGGGATGAATCGCGATATGGCGGCGCCTTCGGTGGGCCGCGACACCGACAATTCGACAGCGACCGCGGCGCCGACGGACGTGGCGATGGCGGTGCTGACGCCCGGCGAATTCGAACTGTTCGCCGAGATCGGCCGCCCGCGTCGGGTCGAGGCCGGACAGGTGCTGTTCCGCCGCGGCGAACTGGGCACCACCATGTTCGTGATCGCGCGCGGCGCGATCGTGCTCGACTTCGGCGACGACCTGGTCACCAAGCGCCTGGGCGTGCGCGAATTCTTCGGCGAACTCGGCCTGCTGATCGGCGACCACGCCCGCAGCGCCGACGCCATCGCCGCCACCGATGGTTTGCTGGTGGAACTGCGCCATGAAGAATTCCAGCGCTTGGTCGATCGCGACCCGTCCTTGGTTTCGTATTTCTTGCGCCGCGCGATCATGCGCGTGGTGCTCAACGAACAAAGCCTGATCCGCCGCCTGCGCCGCCGCAACCAGGATCTGGAAGCCGCGCTCGACAGCCTCTACGCCACCACCCACCAGCTCAATCAGACCGAAGAGCTGGTGCGCACCGACGACCTCACCGGCCTCTACAACCGCCGCGGCCTGACCTTGCATCTGCAGGAAGCGCGCGCCGCCGGGCTGGCCGAGACCTTGGGGCTGGTGCTGATCGATTGCGACCGCTTCAAGCAAGTCAACGACGAACACGGCCATCTGGCCGGCGACCGCGTGCTGCAGAGCGTGGCCAACATCCTGCGCTCGGTGGCCGGCACCGAGGACATCGCCTGCCGCCTCGGCGGCGACGAGTTCTGTTTGTTGGTGGCCGCGCGCACCCGTCAGGACGTGATGCGCTTCGCCGACTTCATCGTCCACACCGTGCACGGGCTGCTGCTGATTCCGCAGTCGCCGCCGACGATTTGTCCGGTCAGCGTCGGCGCCTGTTTGGTCAGCTCGAAACGCGATTGGAACGACTGGTACGCGCAAGCCGACGCCGCGCTCTATCAAGCCAAGCGCTTGGGCGGCAACCGCGTGCATTGGCAGGATGCCGAACTGAGCGCCGTTTGATCGGCGTGGACAAGGATGCCGCGATGAACGACGCCCACCGCCCCGATGCCGACGGCCCGCAGCTGCGAACGCTGCTGCTGACCGACCTGTGCGATTCCACGACCTTGGTCGAGCGCATCGGCGACGGCCCGGCGGCGGAGCTGTTCCGCGAACACGACCGTCTGGTGCTGGCGCTGCAGCAGCGCTGGCGCGGGCGCTTGATCGACCGCTCCGACGGCTTGCTGCTGTTGTTCGAGCGGCCCATCGACGGCCTCGGTTTCGCTCTGGATTACGCCCGCGGCCTGCGCGAGATCGGCGCGGCGCGCAAGTTCGAGCTCAAGGCGCGCGCCGGCTTGCATGTCGGCGAAGTGCTGACCTGGCGCAACAGCGACGAGGCCGTGCGCGTCGGCGCCAAGCCGGTGGAAGTCGAAGGGCTCGCCAAGCCGATGGCCGGCCGCCTGATGGCGACCGCGCGCCCCGGCCAGATCCTGCTGTCGGCGGTGGCCGAGCCGCTGGCGCACCGCGCCGCGCGCGAGCTCGGCGAACGCGGCCAACAGCTGCTGTGGAAATCGCACGGGCGCTGGCGTTTCAAGGGCGTGCCCGAGCCGCAGGAAATCTACGAAGTCGGCGAGCCCGGCATCGCTCCGCTGCGCGCGCCGCCGAACGGGCCCAAGGCTTGGCGCGACATCCCGCTGTGGCGGCGGCCGGCGGCGTTGGTGGCCGAAGTCGCGCTGCTGGCGATGGTCGGCGGCGGCGTCTGGTTCGCGACCCGGCCGCAGCCGGCGATCGCCTTCGGCCAGCGCGATTGGGTGGTGATCGGCGACCTGCGCAACCTTACCGGCCAGAGCGTGCTCGACGATTCGCTGGAACAGGCTTTCCGCATCAGCCTGGAGCAGTCGCGCTACGTCAACGTGCTCAGCGACCTCAAGGCGCGCGACACGCTCGAACGCATGCAGCGCAAGAACGACACCGTGCTCGACCGCGCCATCGCCTCGGAAATCGCCCTGCGCGACGGCGCCCGCGCGGTGATCCTGCCGACCGTGGCCGAAGTCGGCGGCCGCGTGCGGGTCAGCGCCGAGGTCATCGATCCGCATACCCAGACCACGGTCTACGCCGAGTCGGCCGACGGCGCCGGCAAGGAATCCACGCTCGCCTCCATCGACAACGTCACCGCGGCGCTGCGCGAAAAGCTCGGCGAGGCGATGAAGTCGATCGAGCGCGATTCCGAGCCGCTGCCGAAAGTCGCCACCTCCAACCTCGATGCGCTGCGCGCCTACGCCCTGGGCCAGAAGGCCTTCGGCGCCGGGCGCTACGAGGACGCGGCCAACTTCTATCAGCGCGCCACCGCCCTGGACCCGAACTTCGCCCTGGCCTACCTCGGCGGCGTGCGCACCGCGGTGGCGCGGGTCGACGCCACCCACGCCAAGCCGTTCCTGGCCCAGGCGCAGGAACACCGCGACCGCTTGCCGCCGCGCGACGCGCTGTACCTGGACGCGTGGGCGGCCGAATTCGCCGGCGGCCAGCAGGCCGCGGGCAAGTGGAAGCTGTTGGCCGACCTGTACCCGGACTATTTCGCCGGCGCCGCCAACTACGCCTTCGCGCTGATGCAGGAAAGCCGCTTCGGCGAGGCCAAGGTCTACGCCCAGCGCATTACCGTGCCGCAGAACCCGCTGCGCGGCCACGGCTACGACCATCTCGGCCGCAGCGAACTGGGCCAGGAACATTACGGCGCCGCGCGGGCCGCGTTCGATCAGGCGCTCAAGCTCGACATCGCCGACGCCACGCGCCGGCGCGCCAACGTCTCCGCCGCGCAGGGCGCGCTCGACGACGCCTCGCGCCGGCTCGACGGCGGCGGCGCGCGCAAGGGCTATGCCTCGGTACGCGATCTGGACAAGACCGCATTGCTGCTCGATCAAGGCCGCTGGCGCGAAGCGCAGCGCTACATCGAGGCGGCGGCCAAGCGGCCGGTGGAAGGCAACGACCTGCTCAAGAACGTGCTGGCGGTGACCGAGGCCAGCGTGGTCGCGCTCAACGGCGAGCGCGCGCGCGCGCGCGAACTGCTCGGCGCCACCGCGCGCAATGCGCTGGCGGCCTCGAACGGCGCGGGTTACGACGAATCCGATTACGTCTATCTGGCCTTGGCCAGCGCCTATCTGGCCCAGCGCCAGGACGATGCGACGCTGGCGCGCAGCGTGCTCGACACGCTGAAGGACCGTCAGGGCCTATGGGCGACATCGAAGCTGGCGGAGATGCGCGAGATCGTGCTGGCCGGACAGGAGCGGCTGGACGGCAAGCCCGAGGCGGCGGCGCGCCGGCTCAGCGCCTTGCTCAACGGCCACGAACTGTTCCAGACCCGCGCCGCGCTGATGCAGGCCTACGAGGCCGCCGGCGATGCCGACAAAGCGCTGGAGCAGGCGCGCTGGCTGGCCGCTCACCGCGGCTTGGCCTATATCGAACTGGCCGGCGGCCAGTCGCTGCAAGCCTTGAACGTCGCCGACACCCGGGTGGCGCGGCTGCGCGCGGCGCAGGCGCTCAAGGCGCTGGGCCGCACGGCCGAAGCGGACAAGGAAGCCCAGGCGTACGTCGCCGCCTGGGCCGCCAATGCGCCGCCGGCTTACTTGTCGTCGACGGCCGGGCCGGTCTGGCCGGCTTCGAAGCAGTGAGGATTGTTGTAAGCGGCCGCCGAAGTCAGGAATTCCTTGATCGTCTCGCGCGCGGCGGCGATCTCTTCCTTGCTCGCCATCATCGTGGTGTCCATGCACGAGAGCTGCACGCCCTCGGGCACGGCGTGGCCGAGCGATTCCACCGCCGTGGTCGGGTCTTTCTCGAAGCGCGCGCGGAAATCGTTATCGGTGCTCAACAGCTCCAACAGCTTGTCGGCGACCTTCGGATCCAAAGGCGTATGTCCGCCGCCCGGTTTTTTCGTAGCCATAGGTAGTTCCCCAGTTCCCCCGTGAGTGCCCTTGCGGGCGTAAAGCGGCGTCGAACGCGGCCGCCCCGGTCCAGCTGAGACAACGCGACAACCCGCGGCTACAGGTCACACGCGTCGTTCAGCAAAGTCGGGTCGGCCCGACGCCGGGACCCCGCGCGGCCTGTGCGAGCCGGCGCGGCATCCATCGCCTATTCTAGCCGCGGCCGCCGCGCCGGCCGGTTGCGGTCGGCCGCGCCATCGCTCCCGCCGTCCGAGGCCCGCCGCCGCCATGCGCATCCGCCGCTGCTCCATCGTATTCGTCGAACCTCGCGAAACCCTGTCGTTCGACCTGAACTCGCTGCTGCAAGGCGGCAACGGCCTGCACAGCGAGCGCCAGTGGCTGGCGCTGGCGCCGCACCTGGACGCCGAGGTGGAGATCGACGCCGACCAGCGCGAACTGCTCGGCGCGATCGGCGCGCACGAATGGCGGCCGGCCGAGACGGCCAGCGAACCGGCGCCGCAGGCCTTCGCCGCGCTGCTGCACGCCGGCCTGCTGATCGGCGACGACGAGGCCCACGCCGGCCACCGCGAACGCGACGAAGCCGTGCGCGCCGCGCACTGGTGGCCGCCGGCCGCGCTCGCCCACCGGCTGGCGCGCTGGCAGGGCATGGACAGCGCCGCGGCGATGGACGAGAACGAGCTGACCACGGCCGCCGAGATCCGCCGCCGCCTCGGCGCGCCGCCGCCGCACGCGATCGAGCGCGCGCCGGCCGACGCGCGCCTGCCGCTGCCGCGGCTGCCGGACGGCGAGTTCGAAGCGCTGCTCGCGCGCCGCGCCACCTGCCGCAACTTCGACGCCGGCCGCGCGCTGCCTTACGCATCGTTCGCGCGCATGCTGCAGCGCGTGTTCGCCGCGCAGTCGCAGGTGCGGATCAGCGACGACACCGTGTTCCTCAAGAAGCACACGCCCTCCGGCGGCGGCCTGCATGCGACCGAGGCCTATCTGATCGTGCAGAACGTGGAAGGCGTGGCGCCCGGGCTGTATCACTACCATCCGGTCGAACACGCGCTGGAGCCGCTGCCCGCGCCGGCGACGCCGCTGGCCGAATTCGCCGCGCAGGCGGTGGCCGGACAGCATTGGTTCGCCGACGCGCACGCGATGGCGGTGCTGACGCCGCGCTACGAGCGCAGCTTCTGGAAATACCGCCGCCACGCCAAGGCCTATCGCGCGTTGTTGCTCGACAGCGGGCACTTGTCGCAGACGCTGTACCTCAGCGCCACCGAACTCGGCCTCGGCGCGTTCGTGACCTCGGCTATCAACGAGATCGACATCGAACGCGGCTTCGGCCTCGACCCGCTCGCCGAAGGCCCGCTCGCGGTGTGCGGCTTCGGCTGGCGCGGCGAGCGCATGCGCACCTCCGAATTCGACCCCGCCGGCGCGGTCTGGCCGCGGGACTGAGCGCGCGCGCACGCTCGCGGCGTGGCGCCGCCACAACCGGGCAACACGCCGCGCGCGGCCGGTGGCATGCTGCGCGCATCCTCCACGGAGCGCGCACGCATGTGGCCCGACCGCCGTATCCAGGACTTGTTCGGCATCGCCTTGCCGATCGTGCAGGCGCCGATGGCCGGCGCGCAGAAGGCCGAACTGGCCATCGCCGCCGCGCGCGCCGGCGCGCTGGGCTCGCTGCCGTGCGCGATGCTCGCGCCGCAGCAAGCGCGCGAGCAAGTGGCGCAGTTCCGCGCCGCGGTCGATGCGCCGGTCAATCTCAATTTCTTTTGCCATCGCCCGGCCGCGGCCGATCCGGCGCGCGAGGCGGCGTGGCGCGAGCGCTTGCGGCCGTATTACCTGGAGTTCGGCCTCGATCCCGACGCGGCCGTCGCCGCCGCGTCGCGCGCGCCGTTCGACGAGGCGTGGTGCGCCTTGGTCGAAGAACTGCGCCCGCAGGCAGTGAGTTTCCATTTCGGCTTGCCCGAGCCGGCCTTGCTCGACCGCGTGCGCGCCAGCGGCGCGCGCGCGATCGCCTCGGCCACCACCGTCGCCGAAGCGCGTTGGCTGGAGCAGCGCGGCTGCGATGCGATCGTCGCCCAGGGCAACGAAGCCGGCGGCCATCGCGGCGTGTTTCTCGACGGCGAGGACGTGTCGCGCCAAGCCGGCCTGTTCGCGTTGCTGCCGCGCATCGCCGACGCGGTGACGCTGCCGGTGATCGCGGCGGGCGGCATCTTCGACGGCCGCGGCGTCGCCGCGGCGTTCGCGCTCGGCGCGGCGGCGGTGCAGGTCGGCACCGCGTATCTGTTCTGCCCCGAGGCGACGATCTCGCCGCTGCACCGGCGCGCGCTGGAAGCGGGCGAGGGCGACGACACCGCGCTGACCAATCTCTTCAGCGGCCGGCCCGCGCGCGGCGTGGTCAACCGGGTCATGCGCGAAGTCGGGCCGTTGTCGCCGCTGGCGCCGGCGTTTCCGGGCGCGGGCGCCGCGTTGGCGCCGTTGCGCGGTAAGGCCGAAGCCGCCGGCGACGACGGCTTCATGTCGCTGTGGTCGGGGCAGGCGCGGCGCGCGCACGCGTTGGGCGCGTTCGAGTTGACCCGCGAATTGGCGCGGCAGGCCTTGGATCTGCTCGATCGCGGCAACGAGCGCGACTGATCGCGGCGCATCGCGCGCCCACCGCATGGCGGACGGGCGCGCGACCGGATTTCGATCCGCGCATTCTTCGGCTCGCGCGTTCCAACCGCGTTGCGTGCAACGCAATCGAGCTCGACGCCACCGAACAACGCGCCTATTCCGGTGCGTCCGTTTCAGCGTGCGCCTCTCGACGCGCCGGCTTCAACGCACCCGCTGCGGCGTCCACGCCGCCCACAGCCGCTGCGCTTCCTCGGCGATCACGTCCGGCCGCTCTTCCGGCCAGAACAGCTTGAGCCCGTCGAGCTTGCGCAGCCCGCGCGACTGACCGAAGGCGTCGGCCAGCGGCTGCGCCTGCTTGCTGTCGAAGATGTCGTCGGCCATGCCCCACAGCACCCGCGCCGGCGCGCGGCTCGCGCCGAGCTGGGCGCCGATGCCTTCGAGCACGTTGCGTTCCAGGCCCATCGCATAGGCGTGGGTCAGCGCCTTGCGCTTGTCGGTCGAGATCAACGGGCCGAAGTACATGTCGATGGCGTCGTCGTCCGGGTGCGAGGGATCGGCGTAGCACATGCCGCCGAATCCCTGCGGCGAACGCGCCAGCGACTTGTCCTGCCACCACGGCAGCAACCATTCGTCGACGAAGCGGCCTTTCTTGGACAGCTCGATCACCGGCACCAGCTTCGGCGGCGGGTTGTCGAATTCGGTGTCGCAGTTGGTCAGCAGCACGGTGCGCACGCGTTCGGGATGGCGGGTCAGCAGCAGCTGCGCGATCGCGCCGCCGCTGTCGTTGGCGACCAGATCGGCGCTGTCGATGCCGAGCTGATCCATCAACGCCAGGATCATGCCGACCTGCGCGTCCGGGTCCACCGCTTGGCCTTCGGCGACCTTGGTGTAGCCCAGGCCCAGCCAATCCGGCGCGATGCAGCGGCGGTACGGCGCCAGCCGCGGCAACGCGCCGCGCCACTGATAGTTGTTGAGCGGGAAGCCGTGCAGGAACAGCGCCGCCGGGCCTTCGCCGCGTTCGACGTACGCGATGTCGCCGAACGCGGTGCGCGCGAACTTGCGGCTGGCGTGGAACTCGGCGGCGCCGATGTCGAGGTTCGCGCCGACGACCGCACCGTCCGCGCCGGAGGTGCGCGCGGCGGCGTGAACGATGGCGCCCAGGCTGCCGGCCGCGATCAGGCCGGCGCCGCCCAACAAGAAACTTCTGCGATTCATGTGGAACTCCGTAAAAGTGCGCAGCGCCGTCGCGGGCGTGCAGAAGCCCGCGACGGCGCGTGAGCGCCGCCTGAGGCGTGCGTTGTCGGTGTACGGCGCGAACGCCGCGGTTCGTATCGTGTCGCCGGCCCGCGCCTCCACCGGATGCGGCGGCGCGCGGTCTTGTTTCCCACACCGGCGACTTAGGCGCGGCTCGTCGCGTTTTCCAGGCGGCGCTGCATGCGTTTCGCGGAACGGTCAGTTGCGGTCGGGCGACTGCGCCGAGACGTAGGCCGCGTCGAGCTTCTGCGCGCACTCCTCGCAGCACACCTCGACGGTCTTGCCGCCGATCTTCACCTGGAAGGCGTTTTCGTCGAGCGGATAGTCGCAAGCCGCACAGGTCTTCTCGCTCATGGGAATTCTCCGAAAGGCGCCCGGGATCGGGCAGGCACAGTAGGCCACCGGGGGCGGGGCGGGCGCTGTCAGAAAATTTAGCGATCTCGCTCCCGAGCGCCCGGGGCCTCGCCCGGGCTGCCTGTAGGAGCGGCGTTCGCGAGCGAATGGGACCGGAGCGCGGCCCTGCGGACCCTGGCTCGTGGCCTCATGAACCTAAGGAACGGCCGCGATAGAACGAGCTCCGGAAGCGTGCGCGGCCGTTCGCCGCTTCGGGCCATCGCGGCTTACGCCGCTCCTACGCCCGGCGGCCCATGGCGGCGTCTAGCGATGCAGCGCCGACTGCCGGAACTCCGACGGCGAACGCCCGTAGGTCTGCTGGAACGCCGCGCTGAAATGGCTGTGGCTGGAGAACCCGAGGTCCTGGCTCAGCGCGCTCAGATCCTCGTATTCGCCGAGCAGATCCAAGGCCCGCGCCAGCCGCAGCCGCAATTGATAGCGGTACAGCGGCAGCCCTTCGACGCGCTGGAACACTTGGGTGAGGTAGACCGGCGAGACCCCGACTTCGGCGGCGATCTCGGCCAAGGTCCAACGCCGCGACAGGTCGCTGACCAAGACCAGCTTGGCCCGCTCGACCAGCCGCTGCTGTCCGACGCTGGCGCCGGCCGCGTGCGCGGTGCGCGGGCCGAGCGCGCGCTGGACCAAGGTCAGCGCCAGACTCTCGGCTTCCAAAGGTTCGGCGATGCCCTGGCGCAGACTGTGGCGCAGCAGCATCGCCAGCGACTGCGCGCGCGGATCGATGCGCAGGCGCGGTTGCCGGAACGACAGCTCCTCGCCTTCGCGCAGCAGCGTCTTGGGCGCCATCTCGCGCAGCATCGGCTCGGCCACCGACACCGACAGGCTGGCGTCGCCGCCTTCGATCGGATGGCTGACCCGGTAGCCTTCGCCGGCATTGAAGAACAGCACCTGGCTGGCCTCGGCCACGGTCGCCTGCTCGCCGACATGGCGCACGTAGACGCCGCGGTACGGGAACACCAGATGGGTCGCGGCGGCGCATTCCTCGGCGCTGCGGTGCTTGCACTCGCCGCGGCAATAGACGTCGCGGACCGTCACGGTCGGCGTCTTGAGCAGGCTATGGACGGTGAACTCGGACATGCCGCGGGTCTCGGTGGCGCCGCGCGTTCGCGGCCGGCGGGCCGTCGCCTGCCGTGGCCGGGTCCGCGGGGCGACTATAGCCCACGGCGGCGGGCGTCGCCGGCCGAAATCGCCCGTTCGTCGTCCCGACGCGGGCGAGCCGAAAAACGCTCTGTTCCGCGGTTGGCGACCAGTGATTCTTGTCATTTTCGGCGCAGGGGCGCGTCGCTGCGCCGGACGCTAATCGGCCGCTCGCTGAGCGCTCAGCCAAGCGAGGTTTCCCTTGCTGTTGCGGCCCACGACAATCAGAAACGTTTCGCCGGCCGTGTCCGGAGAGGAAAAATCGATGGCGCCGTCCTTGGCCGTGTATCGCCGTTCGACGTCGCGCGCCGGCCGATAGGCGGAAAGGCGATAGAGCTGTCCGTCGTCGAGGCGCGTGAAGTAACAGACCAGATGCCCGGCCGCGGTCCTGTCGGACCATATCTTGAAGTCCAGCCGCGCCCGCCAGAGGCCCTCGGGAACGCTCTTCCAGTCGTAACGTTCGGGCGCCAATCCCGCGTCGAGCGCGGCCTTGTAGCTGTATGCGCGCAAGGGCGCGGCGTCGGAGTCGTTCATCGCCGAATTCCAAACGGTGGTGCGGAGCGTTCTAGCACGTCCTCATCGGGCGTTCCGAGCCGGTCCGCGCCGTTCTTCGTTCGTTTCGCCGCGCTCGCGAACGCACCGTCACGCCGCCCGCGTCGCGCTGTCGCGGTCCGCGCGCCGGTAACCGATGGCTTCGCTCAGATGCGCGGTGGCGATGGCTTCGCTGCCCGCGAGGTCGGCGATGGTGCGCGCCACGCGCAGGATCCGGTGCATCGACCGCGCCGACAATTGCAGCCCTTCGACCGCGCGTTCGAGCAAGGCCTGATCGCGTTCGCCGAGCCGGCAGTGCTGCGCGGTCTCGGCCTGATCCAGGCGCGCGTTGGTCTTGCCGCTGCGCGCGTGCTGGCGCTGGCGCGCTGCGGCGACGCGCGCGCGGATCGCCGCGCTGGATTCGCCTTCGGGCTGATCGGGCCGCAGCGCCGAGGGCGGCAGGCGCGGCACTTCGATGTGCAGGTCGATGCGGTCGAGCAAGGGGCCGGAGATGCGCGCGCGATAGCGGCGGACGATGTCCTGGGTGCAGCGGCAACGCGCGCTGCTGTCGCCGGCCCAGCCGCAGGGGCATGGATTCATCGCCGCGACCAACTGGAAGCGCGCCGGAAACTCCGCGCTGCGCGCCGCGCGCGAGACCGTGACGACGCCGGATTCCAAGGGTTCGCGCAGCACTTCCAGCGCGCGCCGTTCCCATTCGGGCAACTCGTCGAGAAACAGCACGCCGTGATGCGCGAGCGAGATCTCGCCCGGACGCGGATCGGCGCCGCCGCCGACCAGGGCGACCGCGCTGGCGGTGTGGTGCGGCGCGCGGAACGGCCGTTGGCGCCAGCGCGCGGGATCCAAGGCGCGGCCGTGGCCGCCGCCGCCGACCGAGGCGATGGCGGCGGTTTCCAGCGCTTCGTCTTCGCTGGCTTCGGGCAACAGGCCGGGCAGGCGCGAGGCGAGCAAGGTCTTGCCGCAGCCGGGCGGGCCGATCAGCAGCAGGTGATGACCGCCGGCCGCGGCGATCTCCAGCGCGCGCCGCGCCTGGGTCTGGCCGCGCACGTCGCGCATGTCCAGCTCGGGCGCGCGCGCCAGCGGCGGAGCCACCGCGCGCGGCAGCGACGCGCGTTCGCACAGCATCGCGCAGACTTCCGACAGCGTGCGCGCGGTGCGCGCCTCGACCCGGCTCGCCAGCGCCGCTTCGGCGCCGTTGCCGGCCGGCACGATCAGGCGGCGTCCGGCCTCGGCCGCGGCCAGCGCCGCCGGCAGCACGCCGTCGATCGCGCGCAACTCGCCGGTAAGGCCGAGTTCGCCGAGGAATTCGCAATCGGCGAAGGCTTGCAGCGGCAGCTGCCCGCTGGCGGCGAGGATGCCGAGCGCGATGGCCAGATCGTAGCGGCCGCCGTCCTTGGGCAGATCGGCGGGCGCGAGGTTGACGGTGATGCGCCGCTGCGGGAATTCGTATTGCGCCGACTGGATCGCCGCGCGCACCCGGTCCTTGGCTTCGCGCACCGCGGCTTCGGGCAGGCCGACGAGGTTCATGCACGGCAGGCCGCCGCCCAAATGCACCTCGACCCGTACCGCCGGCGCGCGCACCCCCGTTCGCGCACGGCTGTGCACGAGCGCCAGGTTCATGGCGGGGGACTCAGTGCTGGGGAGCGGAGGCGTCGTCGAGCCGGGATTCGAGCTCGGCCACGGTGCGCTGCAGTTCTTCGAGCTTTTCGCGGGTGCGCAGCAGCACCGCGCGCTGCACCTCGAATTCCTCGCGGGTGACCAGGTCGAGCTTGGACAAGCCGGTCTGCAGCACGGACTTGAAGTTCTGCTGCATTTCCTCGCGGCCTTCGCGCACGCCGGACGGAACCAGGGTGCTGAGGCGGCGGGCGAGGTCGTCGATGTAGTTCAGGTCGATCATGTAGGTGAAACTCCTCCGGTATTGGGGTCAGCTTGACCGCCGGACCGGTGCGACGCCGTCGGCCGGGGCCGGGGCGCGCTGTCGGAAAAGTCCGAAGTGGATGACGCGGTCACTACATCACGGCGCCGACGCGCGCGGCAAGCGTCCGGTCGGGCGATTCGCCGCGCGCTTCATGCGCCGTTGCCATCCTCCGACGCTCGCCGCGCAGGCGATGTGAACGCCGCCCGACCGACGGCGCGACCGCCGTCGCGCTGCGCGCGGCTAGGTCGCGGCGCGCCGGCGCGTTATCCTGCGCGCCAATCGCAACGCGCCGGTCGCCGCCGGCGCCGCGCCACCGGCGGGAGACAGGCGAATGAAGATGGTCATGGCGGTGATCAAGCCGTTCAAGCTCGACGACGTGCGCGAAGCGCTGGCCGAAGCCGGCGTGGCCGGCATCACCGCGACCGAGGTCAAGGGCTTCGGCCGCCAGAAGGGCCACACCGAGCTGTATCGCGGCGCCGAGTACGTGGTCGACTTCCTGCCCAAGATCAAGCTGGAAGTGGCGGTGACCGACGATCAGGTCGATACCGTGGTCGAGGCGATCATGAAGGCCGCCGGCACCGGCAAGATCGGCGACGGCAAGATCTTCGTCTGGGATCTGGAACGCGCGGTGCGCATCCGCACCGGCGAGATGGACGGCGACGCGCTCTAAGCGCTCCCCCGTGGGCGCCGCGCGCGCCGCCGTCCTGGAAGCGCCGCTCAGGCCGCGCGCGTGGCCAAGGCCGGCGGCACGCTGGCCGCGCGCCGCGCCGGCCACAGCACCGCGGCCTGACCCAGCGACCACAGGCACAGCGCGCCGAACGGCAGATACGCCAGCGGCAGCCGCGGCAGTTCGTAGGCGCTCATCAGTCCGAGGTTGAGCGCGTAGGCCAGCAGCATGCCCAGGCCGATGCCGGCGCTGGTGAGCAGGAAATTCTCGGTCTGGAAGTAGCGCAGGATCTGCCGCCGGGTCGCGCCGAGCGCGCGGCGCACGCCGATCTGGCGGGTGCGTTGCTGCACCCAGAAGCTGGCCAAGCCGACGATGCCCAGCGCGGTCACCACCAGCAGCCCCGCGCACACCGCGCCGAGCAGCAGCGACATGGCGCGGTCTTGCTGGTAGTAGTCCTCGCGCAGCTGCTGCAGCGTCTTGCTGTTCTCCTCGATCACCACCCGGCTGGGATCGATCCGCAGCAGCGCGGCCGCGGCGGCGTCGATGGCGCGCTGGCGCTGCGAGGGATCGTCGACCTTGAGCACGTACTTGGCGATGCCGGTGTAGGCGAGCTTGGCCGGCAGCAGCATCGCGTAGTCGTAGGCGGCCGGATCGTTGTTGTCGCGGCTGCGCGCCAGCCGTTCGACCACGCCGACCACGCGCAGCGGGGTCTTGTCGAGCGCGTAGACGGTCTTGCCGACCGCTTCGCCGTCCGGGAACAAGCGCTGCGCGACCGCGCGGGTCAGGATCGCGGCCGGGATCGCCGCGGGCTGCGCGTCTTGCTTCGAGGCGCTTTGGCCGGACGGGTCCCAATCGACGAACTCCTCGGGCAGGAAGCGCCGGCCGGCGACCAGCTTGAGGCCGAGCGCGTCGAACAACTGCTCGCCGCCCATGTAGGTCGAAGCGCTGAGGTTGGGCTGCGGCTGATCGGCGCTGAGGCTGAGGCCGTTGTTCCAGGCGCCGTTGCCGAACGGCACCAGCGTGGTCGCGGCGGCCGCGCTCACGCCCGGCACCTCGCGCAGCGCGGCTTCGTCGCTGCGGCCGATCGCGGCCGCGTCGCTGCCCGGTGCGCCGCCGGCGATCTGCACGGTCACGATGCGCGACTCGTCCACGCCGCTGGGGCGCTGCATGCGCTCCAGCCGTTGGCCGATCAGGAACAGCACGTTGCACACGATCGCGCAGCACAGCGCGATCTGCAGCACGATCAGCGCGGTCGTGGTCTTGTGGCGGAACAAGGTGGAAACGATGGGACGCATGTCCATGACGGGAGTCCTGTAGCCGGTGGGAGCGGCGCGCGCGGTCATTGGGTCTTGAGCTGGATGGCCGGAGCGACCTGCATCGCCCGCCACGCCGGCAACACCCCGGCCAGCAGGCTCGCGATCAGCGCCAGCGCGAAGGTCGCCGCGAGCATGCCGACGTCGAGTTCGGCCAACTGGGCGTAACGCTCGGGTTGCTGGCGCACCAGCCACAGGCCGAGCAGGGTCAGCAGCAAGCCGAGCGCGCCGCCGGCCAGACCGATCACGCCGACTTCGGCCAGGCAGTGCAGGAAGATCTGCCGGCGCGAGGCGCCGAGCGCGCGGCGCAGGCCGATCTCGCCGCCGCGGCGCAGGAACTTGGCCAGCAGCAAGCCGACGGTGTTGACCAGACAGGCCAGCAGGAAGCCCAGCGCCAGCCACGCTTGCAGGCGCACGTCGCTCGGCACGACCTGGTTGAACTGCAGCCATTCGTTGACGTCGCGCAGGCGCACGTTGCCGGGGCGCGGGAAACGGCCGGCGGCGTGCTGCTGAGCGGAATAATCGTCGAGGTAGCGCTGGTACGCCTGCGCGCGCTCGGGCGTGTCGAGTTGCGCCCAGTACTGCAGATACACGCACGGCGCGTTGAGCGCGGCGCGGCCTTCCGGGTCGCCGCCGGTATCGCCCCAGCACACCGAGTTGCCGTTGAGCGCCAGCGACAGGTCGCGCGAGGTCGAGAACGGCAGCAGCACCTGCTCGGGTTCGCCGAACTGGTCGCCGCTGAGGTCGTAGAACTTCGGCACCGGCCGCCACGGCGCCAGCACGCCGACGATGCGGAAGCTGTGGCCGTCGAGGATCAGCCCGCGGCCGACGCTGTCGGCGCCGCCGAACAGCTTGTCGTTGAGTTGGGCCGAGATCACCGCCACCCGCGCGCGCTGCGCGTCCTCGCCGGCGCTCCAGGCGCGGCCGTAGCGCAGCGGCGCGTCGAACATCGGGAAGAAGTCGGCGCTGGCGTAGCGGGCGTTGCTGAGGAAGCTGTGCAGGCCGGACCGCTCGGGCTGGATGCTGACGCGGCCGGCGGTCATCAGCGCTTGTCGGTCGGCGCGCGCTTCGCGCAGCAGGGCTTGCGCGTCGTAGCGGGTCAGCATCGTCTGCGGCTCGCGCCCGGGCGCGTAGCCGTCGAGCGAGCCGGCGTCGAGCTGGACGTAGTAGAGATTCTGGCTGCGGCCGGGCAGCGGATCGCCGGACAGGATGCGGAACACGGTCAGCGTGGTCATGCAGGCGCCGATGCCGAGCGCCAGCGCCAGCACCATCAGCGCGGTCAGCGCTCGGTTGCGCTTGAGGCTGTGCACGGCCATGCGCAGGGAATAGGCGAACATGGCGGTCTCCTCAGGCGCCGGCGACGATGCGCAGCGGGGCCGGCGCGCGCGGCGGCGCTTCGGCGCGCGGCGCGGCGTCGGTGTCGGCATCGACCTCGGCCGAACCGTCCGACACGCGGCCGTCGACGATGCGCACGGTGCGGTGCGCGCGCGCCGACATCGCCGGATCGTGGGTGACCATGACGATGGTGGTGCCTTGGGCGTTGATCTCTTCGAGCAGATCCATCACCCCGCGCGCCATCTGCGTATCCAGATTGCCGGTGGGTTCGTCGGCGAGCAGCAGGCGCGGGCGGCCGGCGATGGCGCGGGCGATGGCCACGCGCTGTTGCTGGCCGCCGGAGAGCTGCGCCGGGAAGTGGCGCAGGCGCGAGCCCAGGCCGACCGCGCCCAGCGCTTCTTCGATGCGTTGCTTGCGTTCGGCGGCGGGCAAACGGCGATAGCGCAGCGGCACGTCGCAGTTGTCGAACAGGTTGAGGTCGGGAATCAGATTGAAGCTCTGGAACACGAAGCCGATCTTCTGATTGCGCAGGCGCGAGCGGGCGTCGTCGCCGAGCCCGCGCACGTCCTCGCCGTCGAGTTCGTAGCGGCCGTCGCTGAAGCTTTCCAGCAGGCCGGCGATGTTGAGGAAGGTGGTCTTGCCCGAACCCGAGGGGCCGGTCACGGCGACGAATTCGCCTTCGGCCACGTGCAGGTCGAACGCGCGCAGGGCGTGGGTCTCGACCAGTTCGGTGCGGAAGGCCTTGGAGACGGCGTGCATGTGCAACATGGGTGAACCTCCGGTGCGGGGGCGCTCGCCGCTGGCGGCGACGCGCGCGGATGGGGATGGGAGCGCGGCGTTCATTGGCCGGCGATGCGGACGCTGTCGGCGCCGGCGAACAGATCGGTGCCGGAGACGACCACGCGCTCGCCGGGCTGGAGGCCGGAGCGCACTTCGACCGCGCCCAGGCTGCTGGCGCCCAGCGCGATCGGCCGGCGCAGCGCGCGGTCGCCGTCGACCACGTAGGCGTAGCGGCCGCCGTCCTGTTCGACGAACGGGCCGCGTTCCAGGGTCAGCACGTCGCGACGGGTATCGAGCACGATGCGCGCGCTCAGGCGCTGGTTTTGGCGCAGGCTCGGCGGCTGCTTGCCCGGGGCGAAGCGCAGGCGCGCGACCACTTCGCCGTTGACCACTTCCGGCGACACCGCGGCGACTTCGGCCGGGTAGTTCTGCCCGGCGCTGGCGATCTGCGCCGGCATGCCCAGGCCGAGATCGCGGGCGAAGCTTTCCGGCACCTTGATCTCGACCTCGAACTTGCTCAGATCGACCACGCCCAGCACCGGCCCGTTGGCGGCGACGCTGGTGCCTTGTGCGACCTGCACCTGACCGACTTGACCGTCGAACGGCGCGCGCAAGGTCAGCGCATCGACCTGCCGCTGCAGCTCGGCCACGGTGGTGCGCTGGCGTTCGGCCAGCAGGCGCTTGTTGCGCGCGTCGAGCTCGGCGCCGGCGCCTTGCAGCGACAGGTCTTCGCGCGCGGCGGCCAGACCGATCTCGGCTTTCTTGAGTTCGTCGCGGGCCTTGGACAATTCGTTCTGCGACACCGCGCCGCCGTCGAACGCGCGCTGGTAGCGTTCCAGATCGCGCTGCGCAGCGGTGCGGTCGATCTGCGCCTGATCCAGCGACTTGCGCGCGGTCGAACGGGCGAGCCGGCTGTCGAGTTCGGCGCGGCTGGCTTCGGCTTCGACCACCGCCTGGGTGGAGCGCTCTTGCGAGAGCTTGCTCAGCAGCTCGGGGCTGTCGACGACGGCGAGGATCTGGCCTTGGGCGACGCGGTCGCCGGCGACGACCTTGAGGCTCACCGTGCCGGCGGCGATCGCGTACAGCGTCGGGCTGTTGGCGGCGATGACGCGGCCGTCGGCGGAAAGGTCGCGGACCAGATCGCCGCGCCGCACTTCGGCGATGCGCAGGCGCGAGGCGTCGAAGGAACGGCCGCCGGCGGCCCAGCCGGTGATGACCCAGCCGGCGCCGACGACGAGCGCGGCGAGCGCGCCGCCCATGGCCAGCCAAGAACGGCGGCGCGCGGCGACGGGCGCGGCGAGGGTGTGGTCTTGCGCGGAGGTGTCGCGGATGCGGGAGCGGGTGTCCATGGCCGAACTCGGGCGGGGCGCCCGGCTCGGCGCGCGCAAGTCAGGGCCAGGCCCGGACTTGCGCGGTCCGGATTCCGATGCGCGGTGGCGAGGAAGAAACGGTGCGCGGGACGCGCGGTGCGTCCCGCGGCGGCGGCGCCGCGGCCCGGCGAACCGGGCCGCTCGCGCTCGCGGTCAGCGCTGCGGAACCGCGCTGAACTTGGAACCGGAGGTGCCGATCGGGAGCGGAATCCACGGCGTGGTCGAACCGGTCGTGGTGGTCGTGCTGCCGCTGATGCCGGTGTCCGGCGGCGAGCAGAACGGGGGGCCGTCGAACGGCGGGGCGCAGACTTGCGCGTCGCCCGGCTTGATGGTCGCGGCCAGGGCGGCGTTGAACGAAGCGGCGGCGGAAATCGCCAGGAACAGGATCAGTGCGGTTTTGGTACGCATGGTTGAGCTCCAGGGGCTGTGGCGAGCGGTGCGAAGTAGCGCGGGTGGGCGCGCTGGTGGGTGGAGCCCGGCGTCGGCGGCGGTGGGAGGTGCCGTTCGAATCGCCAGGACACTTAAGAGTTCGCAGCGGGCCGGCCGAACCCGTCATCGATTCGCGAATTTTTTTTGCGCCCGCGCGAACCCCTGCGGGACTTAGGCGCGGGCGGCGTGACACGGCGGTAGACGCGCGCGAAAACCGGTTCATGCAGGTGACCGGTTCAGCTCGTTAGTGCGAACTCGTGCGCATTTGCGCTGAATGCGCGGCGCAAGCGGGTCGCGAAGGCGGAGACGCGCGCACGCATCGCCGCGCCGCGTGCGCGGCGTGCGGCGTGGCGATGCGGATCAGCGGCGCAGCGTTTGCTGCGCGTTGCCGGCGTAGCCGCCGGCGAGGCTGCGTTCGAGCTTGCTCAGCTCGTTCAATTCGGGCGCGCGTTCGGTCAGCTCTTGCTGCAGCACCGGCGTGGCGCGTTCGAGCAGCGCGCGCGCTTGCGCGGTGTCGCCGCGCGCGGCGGCGGCTTGGGCCGCGGCCAGTTCGGCCTTGGCGATCGGCAAGGTGCCGGCGAGATAGTGCTTCTGCGCCATCGCCAGCGCGCGATCGAGGTATTGGCCGGCGCCGGGCAGATCGCCGCGCTGCAGCGCGACCGCGCCGCGCAGGCTTTGCAGCGCCAGCAGCGCCTTCGGGTCGAGATCGCGATAGCGCTCCACCGGCGCGGCTTCGGGCAGGATCGCCTGCGCTTCCTCGTAGCGGCCGGCTTCGATCAGCGCTTGCGCGTGGCGCAGCTGGACGAAGGCCGGGCCGACGAACACTTCGCCCTGATAGCCGCGCGACAGTTCCAGCGCCTTGTCGAAATCCGCGCGCCCCTGCGCGTAGCGGCCGAGCGCGGCCAGCGACACGCCGCGGGTGTAGTGCGCCTTGATCAGCCAGGGCATGTACGCCGGTTGCCGCGGCATGCGCGGCAGCGCGGCGTCGATCAGGGCGACGGTGCGGGCGTGGTCGGAGACGTTGGCGTAGGCCATCGCCAGACGCACGTCGTCGCGCGCCTGGATCGCGTCGTCGAGTTCGAGCGCGCGGGCGATTTCCTGCGAACGCTGGTAATGCGGCACCGCCGCGCGCGAGCGGCCGACGTCGTCGAGCAGCATCGCCAGATACAGCTCCATGTCGGCGGTGAGCCGGCTGTTCATGCCGTACACGCGGTAGGCCAAACGCGAGGCCTGTTCGGCGTGCGAGAGCGCGTCCTCGTAGCGGTGCTGGGCGTGGCGCACCAGCACCGCGATGCGGTGCAGCTGGTACGACAGCAGGCCGTCGCGCGCGCCGAGCTCGCGTCCGGCGGTTTCGGCGCGGGTGAGTTCGCGCGCGGCGCTGTCGATGTCGTTCTGGTAGTACAGGCTGCGCGCCAGCCCGAGCAGGATCTCGGTGCGCAGCGCGGCGTCGCTTTCGCCGCTGGCGTCGAGCAGCTGCAGGGCGTGGCGCTGCTGGCGCTCGGCGTTCTTGAAGTCGGCGCCGTGCAGCATCGCGGTGCCGTAGTCGCTGTAGGCGCGGGCCATCACCAGCGGCTTGGCGTCCTGCGCTTGGCGGATCGCGATGACCCGGCGCATCGCCTCGCGCGCTTCGCCGGCGCGTTCGAGCTGGATCAGCGCGGCGCTGCGCGCGTGCAGGATGCGCGCTTCGAGTTCGCGGTCGGCGCCGCCGGCGGCGACCGCGGATCGATCGGCGCGTTCGGCCGCGTCGAGCGCGGGTCGCGGGTCGTTGATGTCGGCGTAGACCTCGCCGATGGTCAGCCACGCCACCGCGCGGGTGCGCGGGTCCTGGGTGCGGTCGGCTTCGAGCTTCTCGGCCGCGTTGGCGAGCAGGGTGGAGATGGTGATGGGTTGGCCGCGCACCGCCTCGGGCGAGGTTTCGGCCAGCACCGAGGCGAGGAAGTCGCGCGAGGCCTTGGCGTTGATCGCTTCGTGCTCGGACAGTTTCTCCGCCGTCAGCGCGCGCTGGCGCTCGGCGTTGAGCTGCCACACCGCCAGACCCGCGGCGACCGCGATCAACGTGCCGGCGGCGACCGCGGTGCGGTGGCGGCGTACCCATTTGTCCAGGCGGTAGAGCATCCGGTCCGGCGCGGCCGAGATCGGCAGGCCTTGCAGATGGCGCTGCACGTCGTCGATGAGTTCGGCGACGGTGCCGTAACGGTGGTCGGGTTCGGGCTGGGTGGCCTTGGCCACGATCCGGTCGAGATCGCCGCGCAGCAGGCGCCGCCGCGCCGGATCGGCGGCGATGCGGCTGGGCGCGGGCACCGGCGCTTCGTTCTTGCAGTGCTCCGACAGGCGCTGGTCGGTGAGCAGGTCGAACAGCAGCGCGCCCAGGCCGAACACGTCGGTGACCGTGGTTTCGGACTCGCCGCGGCATTGCTCGGGCGCGCTGTAGCCCGGCGTGAACGCGCGAGTGATGGTGTGGCTGGGCTGCTCGCCTTCTTCCAGCAAGGTGCCGACGCCGAAGTCGATCAGCACCGGGGTGCCGTCGTCGCGCACGATCACGTTGGACGGCTTGATGTCGCGGTGCAGGACCAGCCGCTGATGGGCGTGACGGACCGCGTCGCACAAGCGCAGGTACAGCTTCAGGCGTTCGTTGACCGAGGGCTTCTGCGTCGACAGGAATTCCGGCAGCGGCCGGCTCTCGACGTAGTCCATGACCAGATACGGCTGGCCGTCGGCGCTCTCGCCGCCGTCGATGTGGCGGGCGATGTTGGGATGGTTGAGCCCGGCCAGCATCGCCCGCTCGCGCGCCATGCGCTTGCGGCTGGCTTGGGTGGGAAAGCCGCGCAGCAGCTTCAGCGCGACTTGCTGGGCGCGGCCTTCGACGTCGCGTTCGGCCAGGAACACCGTGCCCATGCCGCCGGTGCCGAGTTCGCGCAGCAACCGGTACGGACCGATGCTGCGCGAGGGCGCGGCGCGCGCGACCCGGACCAGGCGCTCGCCGACCGGATCGCCGAGGGTCTCGTCCGAATCGCTGGCCAGCAGCCGGCGGGTGGCGGCGAGTATTTCCGGGTCGGATTCGGATTCCAGCAAGAACCGTTCGCGGTCTTCGCTCGAGCGGTTGAGGGCTTCGTGGAACAGGTGCTCGATGCGCTGGAACTTGGGGTTCATGCGGTCAGGTGTTCGCGCAACCACGCCTTCGCGAAGCGCAGATCGCGTTCCACCGTGGTCAGCGAGATGCCGAGCGCGTCGGCGATCTCTTGCTGGTTGAGCCCCATCAGGAAGGTGAGCTCGACGATGCGGGCCTTGCGCGGGTCCTGGGTTTCCAGCACGCGCAGGGCTTCTTCCACTTCCAGCCATTGATCGCCGGCGGCGGAAACCTGATCGGCGCCGGACAGCGTCACGTCGATCACGCCGCCGCCGCGCTTGTCGGCTTGCTGACGGCGGATGGTGTCGACCAGCACGAAGCGGATCGCGGTCGCGGCGATGCTGAAGAAGTGCTGGCGGTTCTGCGCGTCGAGCTTGGTGCCCAGCAGGCGCAGCATCGCTTCGTTGACCAGCTCGGTCGGATCCAGCACCGGCACGCCCAGCCGCGCGAGGCGCCGGCCGGCGATGCCTTTGAGTTCGCGGTAGACCAGATTGAGCAGGGCGTCGGGTGCCGAGTCGTCGCCTTCGCGCCAGGCTCCCAGCAAGCGGGTCACATCGCCCGCGATCTCGGACTCGCCGACTTCCATGCCTCGTTCCCCCTGATCCGTTGAGTGCTGTGCAAGCGCTTAGAGCATAACGATTGGAGCGCTTACTGGAGCATACAACGCGTCGCAAACGGGCCGCCTGAATTCGATGAAGCTCTCGTTTTCGCCAACGCGCGCGTCGCGCGCGGGCGACGCGGGGCCGCGCGCGCGAGCTTTGAATGGGCGGAGCGGGGGGAGGGCGCGGCGACGGCGAGGCGAAAAAAATTTCGCCGAACGATGACGGGTTCCGCCGCGCCGCTGCGAACTATCAAGTAACCAACACGATGTCGAAGCGGCGACGCCAAGACGGATCGGTTGGGTCGCAAGGAACGGCCGGCACGGCGTTCCGGCGACGGGGATTCCGCAGCCCTGGACGTCCTGCGGATCGGTCAAGCGCTTCAACGCTTGGGCGGTAAGCGCCGGCCCTGGTTGCCGCCAGGACCGGCGTGCCCGGGAACTCCCAAGGATTGGGGATTCCCGGGCTTTGCAAACCAACCTACGAAACAAACCAACCTAACCTGAGGATATACCATGTCTCGCATTCTGGAACTGCAGCGCCTGCCGACCTCCTCGACCTCGCCGATCGACAGCGACCTGGACGGCAACAGCACCTCGAGCGGCAACGGCTGCGCGTGCTCGACCAAGAGCGCCGGCCTTTGCTACATGGACGACGGCTTCGTCGCGGTCTGAGTCCTGCTCGACTGCAAGGCTTGGAAGCGCGATCGCTTCCAAGCCTTGCCTCCGCGGCCGCGGCCGCGACGCTGCTCGCGCAGCGATCCCTCCGATCCCCGTCGGGCCCGATATGCAGGACTCCGGATTCCTCCCTCCGTGACGCCGCAGCGACGCGAGCCCGATGGCGCGTCCACGGGCCCGCCTCGACACCGCTCAAGCGAGGCAGGACATGCAAGACCTCATCATCCCGGACAAGATGGACTACCTGCTGGCCGACAGGGAGTTCTACGAACCGCTGTCGCGCTACCCGGCCCAATTGCGCGATCTGCACGAACCGCTGCGGCGGATCCTGCCGCCGGACTGGACCCTGCAGCAACGCAATCTGTGGTCGGACGTCAGCCCGCCGGATCTGCGCTTGCCCGAGCAGGGCTGGAAAATCCATCTGTCCGCCACGCCCGCGCATGCGCCGGCGATCCTGATGACGGTCGCGCGCATCCTGTTCGCCAAGGGCGTGTCGTTCAAATTCATTTCCGACCGCACCCTGCTGTCGATCGTCAACGGCAAGCGCTGGGGACGCGGCGGCGCCGGAAAATTCATCACCGTCTATCCCAACGACCAGGAACAATGCGGCGAGCTGCTCGAAGCGCTGCACGCCGCCACCTTGGGCTATTGGGGCCCGTACATCCTGTCGGACCGGCGCTATAAGGACAGCCGCATCGTCCATTACCGCTACGGCGGCATCCAGCCGATCAAGCGCGCCGGCGTCAACGGCAAGGCGGTGCTGGTCATCCGCGACGGCGACGGCGAATTCGTCGACGACGAGCGCACGCCGTACTTCAATCTGCCCAAGGGCGTGACCGATCCGTTCCAGCCGCCGGAAGCGCCGCCGGAAGAAGGCGAGTCCGGCGCGCTCAAGAGCGGCCGCTACAAGATCGAGTCGGTGCTGGCCTTCAGCAACTCCGGCGGCGTGTATCTGGCCCAGGACCGCGACCAGGGCGACCGCCAGGTGCTGATCAAGGAAGCCCGGCCGTACACCAACATCTCCACTCGCGGTCTCGACGCGGTGCAGCTGCTGAAAAAGGAACACCGCCTGCTCGGCGTGGTCGCCGATCTGCAGTGCGCGCCGCAGCCCTACGACTTCTTCATGGATTGGGAGCACGCTTATCTGGTCGAGGAGTTCCTCGAAGGCTACAGCGAGCTGCGCTCTTACCTGGGGCGGATTTCGCTGTCGCTGCGCACCCGGCCCGACGCGCAGGCCAGCGCCGAGTTCTACCGCAAGTACCGCCTGCTGTTCGCCGAACTGGCGGGCATCGTCGGCCGGCTGCACGAGCGCCGGATCATCTTCAGCGACCTGTCCTTCGCCAACGTCATGGCCCGCGACGCCGAGGACGGCAGCGTGGACATCAAGCTGATCGACTTCGAGGGCGGTTACGAGGAAGGCGTGGACGTGCCCACGCATCTGTTCACCCCCGGCTTCTCGCCGGAAGAGTTCGAGGCCCGCGGCAGCGCGCGCTACGAGGACGATTACTACGCGCTGGGCTGCCTGATGATGGCCGGGCTGTTCCCGATGAATTCGCTGATGGTGCTCAACCGCGAAGCGCATCTGAACTACATCGAGGCGTTCCAGCAGGATTTCGGCCTGCCCGAGCCGATCGCCGCGCTGATCCGCCGGCTGCTGGACCGCGACCCGGCCCAGCGCCCGCGTCCGCAGGAGATGATCGACGTGCTCGCCGAGGACTTCGAGCCGGGCGTGCCCGACATCGGCGCCGGCGCGTTGGAGCGGCTCGATTTGGCCGCCACCACCGGCGGGATTCTCGACTACATCGATTCGGTCGCCAGCTTCGACCGCGAAGACCGGCTGTATCCCGCCGATCCGGCGGTGTTCGAGAGCACCCCGCTGAGCCTCGCCAACGGCGCCTGCGGCGTCGCCTATGTGATGCACAAGCTGCGCGGCGAAGTCGATCCCAAAGTCATGGACTGGATCCGCGCCCGCAAGACGCCGCGCGAAGCGCTGTCGCCGGGCTTGTTCACCGGCCTGTCGGGCATCGCCTGGACGCTGCTGGACATGGGCCACGGCGAGGAAGCGCGGGCGATGTTGGCCAAGACCCGCGACCACCACTTGCTGTGGCGCTCGCCGGACGTGTTCAACGGCGCCGCGGGCTGGGGCCTGACCCAACTGCGCTTCTACGCCGAAACCGGCGAGGCCAGCTATCTCGACCAAGCCCTGCTCGCCGGCCGCTACTTGCTGGAGAGCCGCGAGTTCGAGGACGACGACCGCAGCCGCTGCTTCTGGACCGCGCCGGAAGGCGTCTCGGCCAGCTTCGGCCACGGCGCCGCGGGTATCGCCACCTTCCTGCTGTATCTGGCCCAGGCCAGCGGACAGAAGCTGTTCCTGGAGATCGGCCGGCAAGCGCTGGAATGGGTGCTGAGCAAGGGCATCGACAATCCCGACGGCGGCTTGAGCTGGTGCGCGCGCGAAAGCACCCGCTCGTACACGCCGTACTGGCGCTGGGGCAGTTCCGGCGTCGGCCGCGCGCTGCTGCGCTACTGGCACGTGACCGGCGAGGAGCGCTACGCGCAGGCCTTGGACCGGATCCTGATCGATTGCGACCGCAAGTACACGATCTATCCCGGCTACTTCTTCGGCATCGCCGGCATCGCCGAACTGTGCCTGGACATGGCCCGGTTCCCGCGCTGGGAAGCGCAGGCGCTGGCCAGCACGCGGCGCGTGCTCGCCGGTTGCATGCTGTTCCCGTTCGAGCGCAACGGCGGCCTCGCCTTCCCCGGCGAATCGCTGAGCCGGATCAGCTGCGACTTCGGCACCGGCAGCGCCGGCATCGCCTTGGTGATGCATCGTTACCTGACCCGCGGCGGCGCCTCGTTCATGGTCGACGAGCTGCTGCCCGGCTGGAACCGCGAAGACCGTCCGGCCCCGGCCGAGACGGAGCGGGCGGTGGCATGAACGCGCCCCTGGACGCGCCGGTGCCCGCGCCGCGTTCGCAACTGCAGCGTACGGCCGCGATGGCGCGGCCGTACCTGCGCGGGATCTCGCTGTGTCTGGCGCTGATCCTGGTGGCGATGGGCATCCAGCTGTGCCTGCCGCTGGGCGTGCAGTTGATCTTCGACCGCGTCCTCAACGCCGGCGACAAGACCTATCTGCATCTGGTCGCCGGCGGTCTGCTCGGGTTCTTCGTGGTGCGTTCGCTGCTGAGCTACTTCAGCCAGTATCTGCTGCAGCGCATCGGCGATGTGATCGTGGTCGACCTGCGCGCGCGGCTGTTCCGCCATTACCTCGACCTGAGCCTGGGCTACCACCACAACCAGAACGTCGGCGATCTGCTGTCGCGGCTGAGCAACGACGTGGCCGCGCTGCGCAACGCGATCTCCAACCTGGCCGTGGCGTTCCTGACCAATCTGTTCCAACTGGCCGGATCGACCGTGGTGATGCTGCTGATGAACTGGCGGCTGGGGCTGATCGTGCTGATGGTGAGCCCGCTGGTGTCGTTGACCACGCGCGCGTTCTCGCCGCTGTTCCGCAAGCTCGCGGCGCAGTTGCAGGACGATCTGGCGCGCTCCAGTTCGATCGCGCAGGAATCGCTGACCGGGATCGAGGTGACCAAGGCCTTCGGCCGCGGCCCGCACGAAGCCGAGCGTTACGGCGCGTCGATGCGCCGGTTCCTGGCCACCGCGCTGGGCGCGCGCAAGGTCGATTCCGCGTTCAACGCGCTGGTGGCGTTCCTGACCTCGTTCGCGACCATCGCGCTGTTCTGGTACGGCGGCATCGAAGTCGCCGACGGCCGGCTCAGCGCGGGCACCTTGGTGGCGTTCTTGCTGTATTCGCAGAACGTGACCCAGGGCATCGCCGGCATCGCCCAGCATTACTCGTCCTTCAGTCAGGCCGCCGGCGCGACCAAGCGGGTGTTCGAGATCCTCGACACCCAGCCGGAGATCGCCGAGCGCGCCGACGCGGTGGCGCTGCGCGAACGCCGCATCGCGGTCGGTTTCCACGGCGTGGGCTTCGCTTACCGCGCCGACGTGCCGCTGCTGATCGGGATCGAGCTGCAGGCCCGGCCGGGCGAGACCGTGGCCTTGGTCGGCGCCAGCGGCGCGGGCAAATCGACCTTGCTCAAGCTGGCCGCGCGCTTGTACGACCCGAGCCAGGGGCGGGTGACCTTCAACGGCCGCGACCTGCGCGAGTACACCTTGCAATCGGTGCACGACGCGGTGGCGATCGTCTCGCAGGACGTGTTCCTGTTCGGGCTGAGCGTGCGCGAGAACATCCGCTACGGCCGGCTCGGCGCCAGCGACGCCGACGTGGAAGCCGCCGCGCGCGCGGCCAACGCGCACGAGTTCATCGAACGCTTGCCGGAAGGCTACGACACCCATGTCGGCGAGCGCGGCGTGCAGCTCAGCGGCGGCCAGCGCCAGCGATTGTCGATCGCCCGGGCCTTGCTCAAGGACGCGCCGGTCCTGTTGCTGGACGAGGCCACCTCGGCGGTGGACAACCACTCCGAGCGCTTGATCCAGCAAGCCATCGAGCGGCTCAAGGCCGACCGCACCACCTTCGTCATCGCGCACCGCTTGGCGACCGTGCGCGACGCCGACCAGATTCTGTTGATGAGCGGCGGCCGCATCGTGGCGCGGCCGAGTTACCGCGAACTGATCGCGCAGGACGCCGGCGCGCGCGCGCCGGCGGTCGCCGACGTGGCCTGAGCGTCCGGCCCGCCGCTGCAGGGGCCGGTGGGAGGCCGGCGGCGGGCCGGACTGCTCTTTTCGCGACGCGCGCTCCGCGGCGCAGCGCCGAACGTGGCGCGAAGCGCGCGCGGCGGCGCCGTTAGGACTTTCGACCGATGCGGGCGGCCGCGGCCGCCCGCGACACTCGCCTGTCTTCGCGAGCGCGAGCGCCCCGTGTCCCTGCTGCGTTTCCTTCGCCCCCGCGGCCTGTTCGTCAAGCAGGTGGTGAGCTTCTTCTTCGCCTTCATCGCGGTGTGGTTCGTCGCCGGCATGATCGATGTCTGGATGGCGAGCGCGCGCTTCGAGCGCGACGCGCGCGGCTTGCTCGACCGCGCCGACTTCGCCGCGCTGGCGGCGCCGGCCGGCCGCGTCGATCTGGCCGATCCGGTCGCCTGCCGCCGCTTGGCCGACACGGTGCTGTGGGCGCTGGCCGATCAGGGCGTGCGCGAGGTTTCCGACTTCGTCGATCTGGTCGCTTACTTCAAGGACGGCCGCTTGAACGTCAGCGTGCTCGACCGCGGCCGCATCGCCTGCGCCACCGCGCCGTCGCCGCTGCCGCTGCTGCAGCGGGCGCTGCAGGCCGAGCTCGCGGCCGGCGCGGCGCGCGGCAACGCGGTGCTGCACGGCGAGGACCAATGGGCGATGACCCGGCGGGTGTCGCTCGGCGGCGGGCGCGAGGCGCTGGTCGGCATCAACTACTGGCCCGGCTGGGCCACCGACACCGATTACGTCGTGCCTTACGACCTGATGCGCACGTTCTTGTACGCGCTCGGCATCGGCACCACCTTCGTCGCGCTGTGGATGTGGCTGCTGCTGCGGCGCGTGCGCCGCGCCACCCAGGCCGCCGACCGTTGGGCCGAAGGCGATTTCTCGGTGCGCATCGCCGACCGCTCGCGCGACGAGTTGAGCGCGCTGGCCGAACGCTTCAACCGCATGGCCGATGCCTTGGGCCGCACCCTGCATCTGGAGAAAGCGCTGGGCGGATCGCTGGAGCGCAACCGCATCGCCCGCGACCTGCACGACACCGCCAAGCAGCGCAGTTTCGTGCTCGGCCTGAAGCTGGCCGAGCTCGAACACGACGCCGGCGGCGACGAACGCCTGCTGCGCACCATCGCCCAGGCGCGCGCGTTGGCCGACCGCTTGCAGCAGGATCTGGTCGATGCGGTGTCCGGCTTCAACGCGCCGGCCATCGCCGAACTGGGACTGCGCGAGGCGCTGACCCGCAACATCGACGATCTGCTCGGCGGCTCCGGCATCGCCTGGAGCCTGGACTTGCCGGTAGAACTCGAAGAGCGACTGCGCGCGCACCCGGCGCGGGCGCAGGAGCTGCTGATGATCGCCCACGAAGCGGTCGCCAACGCGCGCCGCCACAGCGGCTGCCGGCGCGTGCGCGTGGCGGGCGAACGCCATGGCGGGCGCTGGCTGTGGAGCGTGGAGGACGACGGCCGCGGCTTCGATCCGGCCGCCGCGCCTTTGGGCATGGGCTTGGCGAATCTGCGTTGGCGCGCCGATCAATTGCCGCACGGGCAGCTCAAGATCGTCGCTTCCGGCGCGGGCACGCGGGTGCGCGCCGAATTCGACGCCGACGCGCCGGCCTGAGCGACGACGACCCAGGAGCGAAAACGGATGGAAACGACGACATTGTTGGTGGCCGACGACCACGCCGTGGTGCGCGAGGGTATCCGCAGCCTGCTGCGCCTGGCGCCGGGCTTCGTGGTGGTGGCCGAGGCCGACGACGGCGAGGACGCGGTGGCGATGGCGCGCATGCACGTGCCCGACGTGGTGCTGCTCGATTTGATGATGCCCGGCATCGGCGGCGTCGCCGCCGCGCGCGGCATCCGCGCGGCCAGCCCGCGCAGCCACATCATGGTGCTGACCTCCTCCGACGACGAGGCGCTGGCGTTCGCCGCGATAGAAGCCGGCGCGCAGTCGTTCCTGCCCAAGTCGACGCGCGGCGAAACCCTGCTGCAAGCGATCCGCCACGCCGCGCTCGGCGAATCGACCCTGCACCCGTCCATCGCCCGGCGCATCCTCGAACGCATGCAGCGCGCGCGGCGGCCGGCGGCGGATCCGTTCGCGCAGCTGACCGAGCGCGAGCTGGACGTGCTGCGGCGATTGGCCGAGGGTGGCAGCAATGCGCGGATCGCGGCGAGCCTGGCGATCAGCGAGAAGACGGTGAAGGCGCATCTGAGCAATCTGATGTCGAAGCTGCAGGTGACGGATCGGACTCAGGCGGTGGCGTTCGCTTGGCGCGAGGGATTGATGCGCAAGAAAGAATGAGCGCGCGGCCGGGCCGTGTAGGAGCGGCGTGAGCCGCGACCGCAACCGTTCCGGCGCGATGAAAGCTTCGCGGCAGTTGCATTGCCGCGGTCGCAGCTTGCGCAGCGCCTACAGTCGGATACGAAACTGCCCGGAGCCCCCTGTAGGAGCTGCGCAAGCTGCGACCGCGCCAATGCAACCGCGACGAACCTCCAACCCAGCCCCGACCGCCGGATCGCTCCGGCGGCCGACGCTCTCAACCCCTCACCGCCCCGCCGCCCACTGCGCCGTACGCCGCAAGGCCCGCCCGTAGCTCCCCGCGCTCTCCTTCGCCGGATACACCGCCGCCGCCAGATCCGGCGGCAACCCGCGCGCTTCGTACGATTCGCCCCACGCGTCGCGGTACACCTCGTTGGACAGGCTGAAGCTCCAGCCGTTCGGCAAGAACTTCGCCAACCCGTCGGAGAAAATCCCCTGCGTCGGCTGCCCGACCTGCACCACCTGCGGCAACGCCCGCATCATCAGGGTGAAGGTCTCGCCGGCGCTGCAGGTGAATTCGCTGGTCAGCAGATACACCGGCTTGAGGTAGCGCGACGTCCCGCCCGGCGCGATCCGCAGCGGCTGCGGCTGCACGCGCGGATCGGGGTAGGGGTGCTTGCGGTAGGCCAGCCGCTCGCGGTCGGCGAAGCGTGAGGCGATCTCGGCCGAGACCAGGTCCAGCCCGCCGAGATTGTGGGCGATGTCGAACACCAGCGCGCGCGTGCCCTGCAGGTGCGACAGCGCTTCGTCCACCGCCTGGCCCGCCGCGGCGCGCTGGGCTTCCTCGCTACCGCCGTAGCCGGCCATCGCGGTGACCGCGAGATAGCCGACGTTGCCGGGCAGCCGGCCCCACACCACGCGGCCGTCGAGCGCGCTGCCGCGCGTGCCGGGCAGCAGCTGCGCGTCGGCCTGCACGCGTTCCTGCGCGATCCAGGTCTGCATCCAATCCAGGAACGATTCGGGCTGCGGCGGCAGTTGGTCGTAGCGCTGGCGCAGACGGGTGAAGTGGGCGCCGCGCTGGCTCTGGATCTCGAAGCCGCGGCCGTCGATTTCGCCGAGCAACGCGGTGTGCAGATCGTCGACGCCGCGCAGCAGTTCGGCCATGACCGGCTTGAGCTCCGCGTCGCTGCGCGCGCGCGCGGCGCTCGGGCGCAGGCGGGCGATGCGCGCGTTCCAGTCGAGATGGCGTTCTTGGTTGTAGGCGTACAGGCGCTTGAGCGTCAACGACACCGCGTCGAAGGTGTAGAGCGGTTTGCTCCGGTCGAGCGGCGCGGTGCAGGCGGCGGGCAGGCGCGGCAGCTCGACCGCGTGCAGCTGCGTGGCTTGCGGCGAACTGGCGATGATGAAGTCGCGCGGCCGCGGCGAGCGCGCGTAGTAGCGGACGACCTTGTCCAGGATCGTGTCGCTGTCGGCCGGCACCCGCCAGCACAGGCCGTCGGCGTATTGGTACATCGAGGCGCCGCTGGCGGACAGCGCGTAGATGTCGCCGTAACCCGGCACGGCCCAAATGCCGCGCGCGCCGGCGGCGATGGCGCCGTTGGCGACGACGGGATGCAGGGCCGATTCGGGCACCGGCGGCAGCGTGGGAGGGGCGGCGAAAACCGGCGCGGCGGCGAGCAAGGCGGCCGCGGCGAGCGCGCAGCGGCGCGGAGCGGAGAAGACGGGTTTCATGGCAGTGGGGGAGCGGCGCCGCGGAGTGCGGCGAGGCCACGCTAGGCGGCGCGCGCCGGCGCCGGCATGGGTCGTGCGATCTAGCGGCCGCGACGTTGAGCGTAGCGGCGGCTAGGCCGAACGGCCGTTGCGCGCGCCGCGCGCCGCACGCGCGCAGGCGTTCGCGCACGGGTGAACGCGCGCCAACGCGCGATGCGCTCGGGCGAGGGGCATCGGTTTCGATGTGCTTCGTTCAGGCGCGCGAACGGCTGCGCGATACCGAGGCCGATGCATCGCCTGCGGCGTGCGCCGCTCAGGCGTCGCGTTCGTATTCGAGAAACGCCTGCAAGGCCGGCGCGCGCGGCCGGTTCGCCAGTTCCAGCCGATACAGCGGCCGGCTCAGCGTCTCGTCCTCGCCGAGTTCGACCGGCCGCACCCGCTGCATCAGGATCAGGTCGGCAACGACGGTGGCCGGCAGCAGAGCGATGCCGGCGCCGGCGGCGACGGCACGGGCGATGGCTTCGTTGCTGCCGATCTCGACCGTGCGCTCCGGCGCGATGCCGCGCGCGGCGAACAGCGACTGCGCGACCTGGCGCGTGCCCGAGCCCGGTTCGCGCAGCAGCCAGGTCTGCCGCGACAGGTCGGCGATCGACGGCCGCCGCCGCGCGCCGAGCGCGCTGTCGGCGGCGGCGATCAGGCGCAGCGGCTCGTCGCGCCAATGCGTGGCGGCGATGCGCGGATCGTCCACGCGGCCTTCGACGTAGCCGATGTCGACCGCGCAATCGACCACGGCGCGGCTGATTTCCTCGGTGTTGCCGACGATCAGCTCGGTCGCCAGTTGCGGGTGATCGCGCATGAACGGCCCGAGCTGCTGCGGCAGCCAGTAGGCCGCGACCGTGGTGCTGGCGCCGACCCGCAGCCGGCCGTGGCGCAGCTCGACCCGGTCGCGGATGTCCTCGATGGCGATGCGCTCCAGGGCGAAGATCGCGCGCGCGTGCTCGAACACGGCGCGGCCGTGATCGGTCAGGGCGATGCCGTGGACGCCGCCGCGCACCGCCTTGCCGTCGCTGCCGGTGCGCTCCAGCAGCGGCAGGTCGAGCTGGCTCTCCAGCTCGCGCACCGCCTTGGACACCGCCGACTGGCTCACGAACAACGCCTCGGCCGCGCGCGAGAAGCCTTGTTGCTCGACCACGGTCAGGAATACGCGCAGCAGGTGCAGGTTCATGGCTATGAGCTCAACTCATGGATCCTTGAATTATATGTATTGGACTCCGAAAGAGGGCGAGCCTACCGTGACGCCGTCTTTCCACTTCGAGTACGTGCCGTGTCCGCCCTGAATCCGACTTCGCCCGTCCCCGCCGCCGCCCCGAGCGCGCACCGGCAGCCGGGGTTCTGGCCCGGACTGGCGCTGGCAGCGGCGATCGCGGCCGCGGCCATGGGGCTGGCGGCGCTGCCGGCGCTGCAGGCGGCCGGACTCAGCGCGCTGACCCTGGCGATCGTGCTGGGCATCGTGGTGGGCAATACCGCGTTCCCGTCCATCGCCGGCAAGGTCGGCAGCGGCGTGGACTTCAGCAAGGCCATGCTGCTGCGCGCGGGCATCGTGCTGTACGGCTTCCGGGTGACCTTCCAGGAAATCGCCGGGGTCGGCGCGGCCGGGCTGGCGGTGGACATCGTCGTGGTCGCCGGCATCTTCTGCCTGGGCACCTGGCTGGGCACGCGCTGGCTCAAGCTGGACCGCGAAACCTCGATGCTGATCGGCGCCGGCAGCGCGATCTGCGGCGCCGCCGCGGTGATGGCGACCGAGCCGGTGGTGAAGGGGCAGGCGCACAAGGTCTCGGTCGCGGTCGCCACCGTGGTGGTGTTCGGCACCCTGGGCATGTTCGTCTACCCGTGGGCGTATCCCTACCTGGGCTTGAGCGAGCACGCGTACGGCGTGTTCGCCGGTTCGACCATCCACGAAGTCGCGCAGGTCGTCGTCGCCGGCCGCGCGGTGAGCGAGCAGGCCGCCTCGGCCGCGGTGATCGAGAAGATGCTGCGGGTGATGCTGCTGGCGCCGTTCCTGCTGATCCTGTCCTCGCGCCTGGGCGCGGGCGGCGGCGCGGGCGCGGCCAAGTCGAAGATCGTGATTCCGTGGTTCGCGCTGCTGTTCGTCGCGGTCAGCGGGATCAATTCGCTGCACCTGCTGCCGGCCGCGGCGAAGGCGGCGATCATCCAGATCGACACGGTGCTGCTGGCGATGGCGATGGCGGCGCTGGGACTGCGCACCCACATCGGCGCGATCAAGCAGGCCGGCGCCAAGCCGATGCTGCTGGCGGCGATCTTGTTCGCGACGCTGACGGTGGGCGGCTATGCGCTCAACGTCGGCGCGGCGAAGCTGTTCGGGTAAGTCCTGTGTAGGAGCTGCGTAAGCTGCGACCGCGAAACCGCGCCTACGACGCAAGCACGGTTTCGCGGTCGCAGCTTACGCAGCTCCTACCGTCGTACTACGAAAAAGCCCCGCGAGTGCGGGGCTTTTGGTTTGCGGCGGATGTCGCGAACGCGCTTACTCGCCCAACGCCTGCGCCACGAACGCCGGGGTCGACAGCGCGCCGTGGTGGATGCCGGCGTTGTAGTACTTGGTCGCGAAGCTCTTGGCCTGCGCATCGTTCTGGCGGAACTCGAAGCCGCCGGCCTTGCGCGCCAGGGTGCAGCTCCACCAGCCGGTCGGGTAGCACGGCTGCGGGAACGGCAGGGTCTTGAAGGTCGCAAAGCCGGCCTTGCCCATCTCGGTGCGCATTTCCTGGATCAGCTTGAGCAGCATCAGCGGCGATTCGGACTGCTGGACCAGGATGCCGTCCTCGCGCAGGGCGCGGAAGCAGCTGTCGTAGAAGGCCTTATTGAACAGGCCTTCGGCCGGGCCGACCGGGTCGGTGGAGTCGACGATGATGAGGTCGACGCTGCCGGCCGCACGGTTGGCCATGTAGGCGATGCCGTCGTCGAACAGCAGCTGCGCGCGCTTATCGCCGTTGCTGTCGCACAGCTCCGGAAACCACTTCTCGGCCATGCGCGTGACTTGTTCGTCGATGTCGCACTGCACGGCTTCCTCGACGCCCGGGTGCTTGAGCACCTCGCGCAGGGTGCCGCAGTCGCCGCCGCCGATGATGACCACGTTCTTGGGCGCGGCGTGGGTGAACAGCGCCGGGTGCGACATCATCTCGTGGTAGAGGAAGTTGTCGCGCGTGGTCAGCATCACCGCGCCGTCGATCAGCATCAGGTTGCCCCAGTCGGTGGTCTCGAAGATTTCGATCTTCTGGAACGGCGACTGCACCTCGTCGAGCTTGCGGGTGATGCGATAGCCGATGGACGAGCCGGTCGGCTCGAAGTTCTCGTAGTGCCACTGGGCTTCGTGGGTCATGCGCTTGCTCCTGATAAGACGACGCGGGTGCGGACGGTGGATCGGCCCGCCGGGCGGACGCGGGCGGGCCCGGGCGGCGGCGCCCGGCCGGGGCCGGGCTTGGGGCGCGGATTGTAGCGGACCGGTATGAACGCTCGTCGCGAGGACCGCCGGCGGAAGGCGCCGGGCCGCGCCGCCCGGCCCGCGCCGCGGCGGTTTTTGCCGATCCGGCCGATAAGGGCGCCGCGCGAACGGCCCCCCGGGCGGATGCGGCCTGTAGAATGCGCCTTCCCCACGTTTTCCACGGTAACGCGCCGATGTCCGACTGGTCGCTCGATCAGGCCCGCAAGACCTATTCGATCCCGCATTGGTCCGAAGGCTATTTCGACATCGACGGCGCCGGCCGGATCGTGGTCAAGCCGCGCGGCGAGCGCGGCCCGACTGTGCCGCTGCCGGAAGTGGTCGACGCCGCGCGCGAAGCCGGCGCCAAGCTGCCGCTGCTGGTGCGCTTCCCCGACATCCTCGGCGACCGCCTGAACAAGCTGCAGAGCGCCTTCGCCCAGGCGATGAAGGATTGGGACTACGCCGGCGGCTACACCGCGGTCTACCCGATCAAGGTCAACCAGCATCAGGGCGTGGCCGGCACGCTGGCCTCGCACGCGGGCGAGGGCTTCGGCCTGGAAGCCGGCAGCAAGCCCGAGCTGATGGCGGTGCTGGCGTTGAGCCGGCCCGGCGGGCTGATCGTGTGCAACGGCTACAAGGACCGCGAGTACATCCGCCTGGCCCTGATCGGCCGCAAGCTCGGCATGGAGACCTACATCGTGGTCGAAAAGCCGTCCGAGCTGGCGCTGGTGTTCGAGGAAGCCAAGGCGCTGGGCGTGAAGCCGGGCCTGGGCGTGCGCATGCGGCTGGCGTCGCTGGGCGCGGGCAAGTGGCAGAACAGCGGCGGCGACAAGGCCAAGTTCGGCCTCAGCCCGCGTCAGGTGCTGGACCTGTGGAAGCAGCTGCGCGACAACGGCCTGCAGGATTGCCTGGGCCTGCTGCACTTCCACATGGGCTCGCAGATTTCCAACGTGCGCGACATCGCCAACGGCATGCGCGAGGCGACGCGCTACTTCGTCGAACTGTCCAAGCTCGGCGCCAACGTGCGCTACATGGACGTCGGCGGCGGCCTCGGCATCGATTACGAAGGCACCCGGTCGCGCAGCTATTGCTCGATCAATTACGGCGTCAACCAATACGCGTCGAACATCGTCCAGCCGCTGGCCGAAGCCTGCCAGGAATACGGCCTGACCCCGCCGCGCGTGGTCACCGAGTGCGGCCGCGCGATGACCGCGCACCACGCGGTGCTGGTGGCGAACGTGTCGGAGATCGAGGAAGCGCCCGAAGGCCGGGTGCCGCCCGCGCACGAGGACGAGCCGGCGGTGATCCGCCACCTGCGCGAGATCCACGACGAACTCGGCCAGCGCCCGGCCGTGGAGCTGTTCCACGAGGCCCAGCACCACCACGGCGAGGGCTTGTCGCTGTACGCGCTCGGCCAGATCGACCTGACCCACCGCGCGCGCATCGACGACCTGTTCTACGCCATCGCCCACGCCGTGCGCGCGCGCCTGGACGTGGGCGAGAAGAGCCACCGCGACTTGCTCGACGAGCTCAACGAGCGTCTGGTCGACAAGTATTTCGTCAATTTCAGCGTGTTCGAGTCGATGCCGGACGTGTGGGCGATCGATCAGGTGTTCCCGATCGCGCCGATCGAGCGCTTGAACGAGCGCCCGCAGCGGCGCGGCGTGATCGCCGACCTGACCTGCGATTCGGACGGCAAGATCGACACCTACGTCGAGACCGAAGGCCTGGACAGCTCGCTGCCGCTGCACGCGCTGCAGCCGGGCGAGCGCTACCGCCTGGGCTTCTTCCTGGTCGGCGCGTACCAGGAAATCCTCGGCGACATCCACAACCTGTTCGGCGACACCGACGCGGTGGAAGTGCGCGCCGACGGCGACGGCTACCGCTTCGCCCAGCAGCGCCGCGGCGACACGACCGACGTCATGCTCGATTACGTGGGCTATCAGCTGTCCGAGTTGCGCGCGACCTACCGCGCCAAGGTGGCGGCCGCGGGCTTGCCGGCCGACGAGGCCGCGCGCCTGGAAGCGGCGCTGGAAACCGGCCTGACCGGCTACACCTATCTCGACGACACGCCGTTGGCTTGAGGAGGCGCGATGAACCGCTATTTGGTCATGGTCATGCGCCTGCCGCAGTTCGATACCGATCAGATCGGCCCGCACCGCGAGTTCCTCGACGGCCTGCGCGCGAGCGACCGGCTGGAACTGGCCGGCGGTTTCGCCGACAAGAGCGGCGGCGCCTACATCCTGCGCGCGGCCGACCTGGAGGAAGCGCGGGTGCTGGCGTTCGGCGATCCGCTGCATCTGACCGGTTCGTCGCGGGTGGACGTGTACGAGTGGAAGACGGCCTGAGCGCCGTCTGAGCCGTCCGCGCCGCCCGGCGGACGGGCGCCGCGTTCAGCCGCGCGCGCCTTCGCGCCGGGTCGGCGACAGGACACAATCGATCGCGCCGGCACCGTCCGGCGGCCCGTGGCGCCCGCGCGCCGGGCCGCGACGGCGGGCCCAGGCGCGCAACGCGGCGATGCCGCATCATGGTTTGGCAACAATCAGCGCCCGGACGGGCAGAAGGTCGAAATGAAAGCAGGGGTGATCGGTCTGGGAGCGATGGGCGCGCCGATGGCGCGTTACGTGCACGCCAAGAGCGGGCTGACCGCGGTCGGCAACCGGACTCAGGCCAAGGCCGACGCGCTGGCGTCGGAACTGGGCGTGCGCGCGGCGCGCTCGGCGGCGAACTTCGCCGATTGCGATGTGGTGATCCTGTGCGTCTCGCTCGATGCGGACGTGCTGGAGAACGTGGCCGCGCTGGCCGAGGTGCTCAAGCCCGGCGCGATCGTGGTCGACCATTCGACCGTCTCGGTGGAAACCGCGCGTCGCGCCGCGGCGCTGCTGGGGACGCACGACATCGGCTTCCTCGACGCGCCGGTGTCCGGCGGCGTGGAGGGCGCGCGCAACGGCAAGCTGTCGATCATGGTCGGCGGCGACGAAGCGCAGTTGGAACGGGTGCGCGAGATCATCGGCAGCTACGCCGCGCGCATCACCCACATGGGCGCGACCGGCGCCGGCCAGGCCACCAAGGCGATCAACCAGGTGCTGGTGGCCGGCATCAACGAAGCGGTCTGCGAAGGCTTGGCCCTGGCCGAAAAGCTCGGCCTGGACCCGGACAAGCTGCTGCCGACGCTGATGGCCGGCGCGGCCAGCAACTGGTTCCTCGACAAGCGCGGCGCGACCATGCTGCGCGACGAATTCGCGCCCGGCTTCAAGTGCCAGCACATGCTCAAGGACCTGCGCATCGTCCAAGGCATCGCCCGCGACACCGGCGTGCGCACCGCGACCCTGGACCAGGCCGCGGCCGATTACGCCGAGCTGATTGAACGCGGCCACGGCGAATCCGACACCTCGGCGCTGATCGCGCTGAAGCGCGCGCGGCCGCAGGTGGAGAGCGACGCGGCCTGAGCGCCGCCTCGCCGGCGGTAGGCGCGGCGCAAGCCGCGACCCACCCACGCCAGACAACGACGACGGCGCCTTCGGGCGCCGTCGTCGTATTCGCCGCCCCGACGCGTCTGCTGCGTGGCTTCCTGTAGGAGCGGCGTGAGCCGCGACCGCGCCAACCCGATTGCGGCGCAAGCTTCCCGCGTCGTTACCGCAGAGGAGACGCCGGCTTTGGAACGCCACATGCGTCGTCGTTTAGTCCGCCCCCTGTAGGAGCGGCGCAAGCCGCGACCGCGCTAATCCGATTGCGGCGTAAGCCTCCCGCGCCGTTACCGCATAGAAAACGACGGCTTCGGAACGCCGCACGCGCCGTCGTTTCGCCCGCGCCCTGTAGGGGCGGCGCAAGCCGCGACCGCGCCACTCCGACTACGACGAAGACCGGTCGCCATCGGCGACTCGCGAGAAAAGCGGCTTGGGAAGTGGTTCGTTCCGAACAGCGGCAGCGGCAGCCGCGTAGCTCCGCCCATCGCGGCTTACGCCGCTCCTACACCCAGCCGCTTAGGGCGCCTCAGCGCCGCATCAACCCGTCGCGCCCCAACGCCCCGGCGCGCTTGAGCCCGAACCGCTCGCCGAGCAACGCCCCGCCGAACGCCGCGATCAAGGTCAGCGCGATCGCCAAGGCGTTGAACTTCAAGGCCGCGCCGATCGAGCGCATCGGCGGCGGGCTGTCGGGCAGGGCCATCGACACCACGGTGAACAAGGTCAGCGCCCACATCGCGGCCATCAGCGCGATCGCGATCCAGCGGAACCACGCGTTGCGGGCGAGGGCGCCGCCGAGGAACATCGAGACCAGGGCGGCGAGCACGTCGATCAGGGGCAGCGGTCCGATGCCGGTATCGAGCGCCTGACGCGCGTCCAGCCCGAACAGCTTGGTCAAAATCGCGAACAGCAACAGCATGCCCGCTCCACCCAGGCAGCCCAGAAGAATGCGCTTGTCCATCCCATCCCCAACGACGTGCATCAGCCGGCGAAGTCTATGCGCGGCGTCGGTGAGGCAGGGTGACCGTCGTCGCGCTTGACCGGGCGCGCTGCCGGAAGGCGCCCGCGCGCCGACGCACGGTTGCGCGCGATCGGGATTCTCGGTTGCGTCTGCGCGCGGCGATTCCAGGCGCTGAGGGCGCGGTCGTTTGGGGGCGGGCTGGGAGTTCGGTGCCGTCGTCGATACGGTCGGCGCATGGAAACAGGTGCGGCTCCGGTGTCTTTACGCTCTAAGTCTCGGCGATCTCCACACGAAGGCGCCGCGCTCGACTGATTTCCGGCGTCGGCTGGATCGGACCGAGGCACGCAATATGCGGCGAAGCCGGGCGCGGCATTCGCGCTTGGCGCGCATTGCCGCGAGAGTCTTTATGCATCCGGCGCTTTCCGCTCCATGCCCGGCGATCTCGAACGAACCGCTTCGAGCCCGATGTCCCGCACGCGGCGCTTATTTGGCGCCAAAACGCACAACGCCCGGCAATGCCGGGCGTTGTGGGATGTGCAACCGTCGCGAGGCCGGGCTTACCGCACCTTGATCGCCATTCCCGGCAGACCGCCGTCGGCGAGCTTGCGCTTGGCTTCGGCCAGATCGCCGGCGGTGCCGTACGGCCCCATGCGCACGCGGTAGACCGTCTTGCCGCCGATTTCCGCCGATTCCACCCGCGCGCCGAGGCCGAGCATGGCGATCTTGGCCTTCATTTCCTCGGCCTGACCGGAGGCCTGGAACGCGCCGGCCTGCAGCAGGTAACGGGTGTTGTCGTTGGCGGCCGCCGCGGCGGCGCTGGCCGTGGTCGCGGCGGCGGCCGGCGCGCTGCCGGTGCCCTGGGTCGCGGCGACCGCCGGCGGCTTGGGCGTCGCGGTGGACGGCGGCGGCGTGGCGCTGGCGACCTGGGTCGGCGGCTTGGCCGGTGCCGGCGCGAGGGTGTCCACCGGCTTGGGCAGGCTGACCGTGGCCGGCGCGGCCGTCGGCGTAGTGCCGGCGGTGCGCGGCTGGGCCGCGTTCGGGTTGACGGCCGCGGCCGGATTCGCCGCGGCGTTCTGCGCGTTGCGGCGTTGCTGGGCGGCGCGGCGCTGTTCCTCGGCGGCCTCGGTCGCGGCCAGCTCGGCGTCGCTCATTTCCACTTCGCGGCCGGGCAGCAAGGTGTAGAAGTCGTACTCGGTGCCGTCCTTGGACGCGTCGCCCTTGCCCTGGCCGTTCTTGGGCTTGTCGCCCTTGGCCTGGGCGGTTTCGGCGCGCGCCGGCTTGGCGCTGCCTTCCGGCGCGACCGAATCCTCGTCGGCGCTGACCGCGGCCGGCTGCGCGTCGGGGTTGGGCTGCGGCCGGAAGAAGCCGTCGCCCTTGCCGTCGGTCTTGAGGTACTTGGGAACGACCAGGATCAACACGACCCCGAGCAGCAGCCCGAGCACGCCCCAGGCCCAGCCGGGCAAACCGTCGTTGCTCTGGTGGTTGCGCTTGGCCTGCGATTTGCCGCGTCGTGCCGCCACTTACATCACCTCCGGGGCGCTGATCCCCAACAAATCCAGACCGTTCGCCAGCACCTGGCGGGTCGCCATCGCCAGCGCCAGGCGCGCGTGGCGCTGGGCGGCGTCGTCGACCAGGAACTGGTGATCGTTGTAATACGTCTGGAAGGTCTGCGCCAACTCCAGCAGATACGCGGCCACCTGATGCGGTTCCAGGTCGCGGCCGGCGGCGGCGACGACGTCGGGGTAACGCAGGATCGCGACGATCAACTCGTGCGCGGCGACGTCGTTCAGGTCCAGCGGCTGAGCGAGGCCGTCGGCCTGATCGTAGGACAGGCCGCGCTCGTTCAGCTGGCGGATCAGGCCGTGCATGCGCGCATGCGAAACCTGCACGTAGTAGACCGGGTTGTCCATCGACTGCGAACGCGCCAGATCGATGTCGAAGGTCAGCTGCGAATCGGACTTGCGCGCGACCAGGAACCAGCGCACCGCGTCGCGGCCGGTTTCGTCGATGAGATCGCGCAGGGTCAGGTAGCTGCCGGCGCGCTTGGACAGCTTCACTTCCTCGCCGCCGCGCATGACCGTGACCATCTGGTGCAGCACGTACTCCGGCCAGCCCTGCGGAATGCCGGCGTCGAGCGCCTGCAAACCGGCGAGCACGCGCGCCAGCGAGCCGTGATGGTCCGAACCCAGCTCGGTGATCGCGCGCTCGTAGCCGCGCTGCCACTTGCTCAGGTGGTAGGCCACGTCCGGCACGAAATAGGTGTAGGTCCCGTCGGACTTGCGCATCACCCGGTCTTTGTCGTCGCCGAAGTCGGTCGAGCGCAGCCACAGCGCGCCGCCTTCCTCGTAGGTGTGGCCGTGGGCGACGAGTTCGCGCACGGTCTCCTCGACCTTGTCCTGTTCGTACAGCGCGCTTTCCAGGAAATACACGTCGAAGCCGACGCCGAACGCGGCCAGATCCTGGTTTTGCTCGCGGCGCAGGTAGGCCACGGCGAACTGGCGGATCGCGTCGAGATCGTCGATGTCGCCCTTGCCGGTGACGGTGTGGTTTTCGAACTCGACCGCGGCGCCGTCGAGATACGCGCGCGCCACATCGCCGATGTAGTCGCCGTTGTAGGCGCCTTCCGGCCAGCCGTCGTCGCCCGGCTTGAGGCCGCGCGCGCGCGCTTGGGTCGACACGGCGAGATTGTTGATCTGCACGCCGGCGTCGTTGTAGTAGAACTCGCGCATCACGTCCCAGCCGTTGGCGTCGAGCACGCGCGCGATGCAGTCGCCGATGACGCCGCCGCGGCCGTGGCCGACGTGCAACGGGCCGGTCGGGTTGGCCGAGACGTATTCGACGCCGGCGCGGCGGCCGGCGCCGCTGGCGTTGCGGCCGTAGTTCGCGCCTTGCGCGAAGACTTCGCCGATCTGGCGGCGCCACGCGGCTTCATCGATGTAGAAGTTGATGAAGCCCGGGCCGGCGATCTCGACCTTGCCGATATCGCCGTGGGCCGGCAGCGCGGCCACCAGCTTCTGCGCCAGTTCGCGCGGATTGCCGCGCGCCGGCTTGGCCAGCAGCATCGCGGCGTTGGTCGAGAAATCGCCTTGGCCGCGGTTCTTCGGCCGCTCGATCACGAAATCGGGCGTGGACAGATCGGCCGGCACGGTGCCGGCGGCGCGCAGTGCATCGATGGCCTGCGCGACCAGAGCGTGGAGGGTGGCTTTCACGGGAGATGCGCTTTCGCGGGGCGTTGCGGAACCGCGCATTTTACTCGCTTCCGCGCCGGCTGGGCGGCCTGGAGCCTAGGAGATAGCGGCTAGAAGTTAGGAGATAGTGAACGGCAACAACGCTTCCGGATCCACTATCTCCTAGCTCCTGCCCGCTATTTCCTGCCTTCACATCCACCCCCGCTGCGCCATCGACACCGGCTTGCCGTCGCCGATGACGAAATGGTCGAGCAGGCGCACGTCGATCAGCGCCAGCGCCTGCTTGAGCCGCTGGGTCACGGCGCGGTCGGCCGGGCTGGGTTCGGCGTTGCCGCTGGGGTGGTTGTGGCCGACGATCACCGCCGCGGCGTTGCGCTGCAGCGCCTGCCGCACGACCACGCGCGGGTGCACCTCGGCGCCGTCGACGCTGCCCTGGAACAGTTCCTCGTAGGCGATCACGCCGTGGCGGCTGTTGAGGAACATCGCGGCGAACACCTCGTGCGGGCGGCCGCGCAGTTTCCGCGCCAGATAGCGCCCGGCCGAGGGCGGATCGGTGAAGGCGCTGCCGCGTTCCAGTTCGGCCATCTGGCTGCGCGCGGCCAGCTCCAGCGCGGCCTTGAGCGCGCAGGCGCGGGCCTGGCCGATGCCGCGCATGCGCAGCAGCTTGGCCGGCGGTTGTTCTAGCAGGGTCGCCAGCGGGCCGTGCTCGGCCAGCAGCCGGCGCGCGGTGCCGACCGCGTCGTGGCCGCGCACGCCCGAGCCGAGGATCAGCGCCAGCAATTCGGCGTCCGACAGCGTGGTGGCGCCGCGGGCGAGGAGTTTTTCGCGCGGCCGTTCCGCGCTGGGCCATTCTTGGATTCGCATGGACGCATCCTGCCCAGGCCGGGCACGAACGCGTGATCGGGGCGTCGCGGCCCATCGGGTAAGCTATCGGCCCGGGCGGAGGTAGGAAAACGCCGGGCCGCCGCGGCGGCCGCAGCGACTGCCCCGTAGGCACCACGAACACCAGCGAGCCCCGCCGAACATGGCGCAAGACCCCTCTTTGCCGCTGCACGCCCAACGCATCCTGCTGTGCGTCTGCGGCGGCATCGCCGCTTACAAGGCCGCCGATCTGGTGCGCCGTCTGCAGGACGCCGGCGCCCAGGTGCGCGTGGCGATGACCGAAAACGCGACCCGCTTCGTCGGGCCGGCGACCTTCCAGGCGCTGTCCGGCCAGCCGGTGCGCACCTCGCTGTGGGACGAAGCCGCCGAACTGGCGATGGGCCACATCGAACTGGCGCGCTGGGCGCAGCGGATCCTGATCGCGCCGGCCACCGCCGACATGATCGCCAAGCTCGCCCACGGCTTCGCCGACGACCTCATCAGCACCCTGTGCCTGGCCTCCGAGGCGCCGGTGACGATCGCCCCGGCGATGAACCACCGCATGTGGGGCCACCCGGCCACCCAGGCCAACGTCGCGACCCTGCGCGGGCGCGGGGTCGGCTTCCTCGGCCCGGGCGAGGGCCGCATGGCCGAGCCCGAATCCGGCCCCGGCCGCTTGCTCGAGCCGCACGAGATCGTTTCCGCCCTGGCGCAGGAGGCCCGCGCATGAGCGCCCGCGACCTCGCCGGCCGCCGCATCGTGGTCAGCGCCGGCCCGACCTTCGAGGACATCGATCCGGTCCGCTTCATCGGCAACCGCAGCAGCGGCAAGATGGGCTTCGCGATCGCCGAGGCCGCCGCGCGCCGCGGCGCGCAAACGGTGCTGGTGGCCGGACCGGTCTCGCTGCCGACCCCGGCCGAGGTGCAGCGCGTCGACGTGCGCTCGGCCCGGCAGATGCGCGAGGCGGTGATCGCCCAGCTCCCGGCCGACGTCTACATCGGCGCCGCCGCGGTCGCCGACTACGCCCCGGCCGAGATCGCGCCGGGCAAGATCAAGAAGAAAGAAGAACAGCTGACCCTGGCGCTGGTGCGCACGCCCGACATCCTGGCCGAGGTCGCCGTGCACGCGCGCCGCCCGACCGTGGTGGTCGGCTTCGCCGCCGAGACCCACGACGTGGAGTTCTACGCGCGCGGCAAGCTGGAAAAGAAGAAAGTCGACATGATCGCCGCCAACCGCGTCGGTGTGTCCGGCAGCGGCTTCGAGAGCGACGACAACGCGCTGACCGTGTACTGGATCGGCGGCGAGCGCCCGCTCGGCCCCGCGCCGAAGACCGAACTGGCCGACCAATTGCTGGATTTGATCCTGGCGCGCTGGCCGGCCTGAGCCGGCGGCGCGCCGTCCCGGCCGGCGGCGCCTCGCGGTGCCGGCCTTTCGTTTCGGAAGAGCGCATGCACCACACCCTGGAACTGAAGATCCTCGACCCGCGTTTCGGCAACGAATGGCCGTTGCCGGCCTACGCCACCCCGGCCAGCGCCGGCCTGGACCTGCGCGCGGCGCTGGAGCAGGAACTGGTGCTGCACCCCGGCGACGCCGCGCTGCTGCCGTCGGGTCTGGCCGTGCACGTCGGCGATCCGGCCATGTGCGCGGTGGTGCTGCCGCGTTCCGGCCTGGGCCACAAGCACGGCATCGTGCTCGGCAACGGCACCGGCCTGATCGACGCCGATTACCAGGGGCCGCTGCTGATCAGCGTGTGGAACCGCGGCCGCGAGGCTTATACGATCCAGCCGGGCGACCGGGTCGCGCAGCTGGTGTTGCTGCCGATCGTGCGCGCGAGTTTGCAGGTGGTGAACGAGTTCCAGGCCAGCGAACGCGGCGAGGGCGGCTTCGGCCACACCGGCGTGCGCTGAGCGTCGCGTCGCCGCGTCCTCGGGGGGGAGGGCGGCGCTGGCACGCATCGTGCTTGTAGTTTGCGGGGCGCCCGCGGCGAAGGATCGCGATCGCGTTTTCGCCGCGCATCCGGCGCGGCGAGGCGCAGTCGACGGACGCGGGCGGGCGAAGCGGGGCAGACTGCGGGGCCATGCGCGCGTCCGCGCGCGCGGGACAGAACACTTTGAGGGGAAGGTTGCCGGTTATGGTCGATGTGAAGCTGGAAAAGCCGCAGATCTCCGCGGCGCAACTCAAGCCGGCGCTGTTGCCGCTGGCGGCGCTGTGCGGCGTGCTGGCGCTGTGGATGGGCTGGGCCGGGGTGCAGCAGCACCTGGACGCCTCGCGCCGCAACGACCTGATCCAGGTGCGCGACGCGGCCGTGAGCAGCGCCCACAACGCGCTCGGCGTCGAACACAAGCGCCTGCGCGACCGTCTGGCCGCCGCGCCCATGCAGGCCGCGCTGCAAGCCGGCGACTTCAAGGCCGCCAGCGCCGAACTCGGCAAGGACTGGCCCGGCGCCAGCGCCGGCGCGGTGCTGCCGCAGGATCTGGCCGAGGAATACGCGGCCCTGCCCAAGAGCGGCTACGGCCGGCTCGGGGCGATGGAAGCGGCGATGGTCGCCGACAAGCCGATGGCGGCGATCGTGCGCGACGGCGGCAAGTCGGTGCTGGCGCTGGCGGCGCCGGCGCGGGTCGGCGAGCAGCTGGTCGGCGTGGCCTACGTGCAACTGCCGCTGCAGCGGGTGAGCGAAGGCGTGGAGAAGGCCGACGTCGGCTCCAGCAGCTATCTGGCCCTGCGCCAGGGCGGCTTCAGCGCGATCGAGCGCGGCGACGCCGCGCTCAACAACGGCGCCGAGGCCATGGCCGCGCCGATCCCGGGCAGCGACCTGCGCGTGGCCGCGGCGGTGCCCGACATCGCCGGCGGTCCGCTCGGCATGGGCGCGCTGCCGTGCTTCATCGCCGCGGTGGTGCTGGCCCTGCTCGCGTTCGTGCTGGCGCGGGTGCGCCAGCGCCTGGGCAAGGCGACCGGTCCGGTCGAGGACGAAGGTCCGGTTCAGACGCTGGCTGAGACCATGAGCGCCCCTATCGCCGATGCGAATGCAATAAACGTGAGCAATAACACTCTCGAAGCCGCGCCGCGGCCGCTGGCCGTGGACAACGGCATCTTCCGCGCCTACGACATCCGCGGCGTGGTCGGCCAGAACCTCGACCCGGGCATCGCCGAACTGATCGGCCAATCGATCGGCTCGGTGATGCACGACCAGGGGCTGACCGAGATCGTGGTCGGCCGCGACGGCCGCCTGTCCGGCCCGAGCCTGATGGAAGGCCTGATCACCGGCCTGCGCAAGGCCGGCCGCAACGTCATCGACATCGGCCTGGCGCCGACCCCGGTCACCTACTTCGGCGCCTACCACCTGCGCGCCGGCTCCTGCGTGTCGCTGACCGGCAGCCACAACCCGCCGGACTACAACGGCTTCAAGATCGTGGTCGGCGGCGAAACCCTGTCGGGCGACGCGATCACCGACCTGTACCGGCGCATCGTCGGCGGCCGCCTGCACACCGCGGCCGAGCCGGGCACGATGACCCCGCGCGACATCTCCGAGGACTACGTCCAGCGCATCGCCTCCGACATCCAGATCGACCGCCCGCTCAAGGTCGTGGTCGACGCCGGCAACGGCGTGGCCGGCGACATCGGCCCGCGCGTGCTGGCCGCGATCGGCGCCGAGGTCACCCCGCTGTACTGCGAGATCGACGGCGAGTTCCCCAACCACCACCCCGATCCGAGCGAGCCGCACAACCTGATCGACCTGATCAAGATGGTGCAGCGCCTGGACGCGGACCTGGGCATCGCCTTCGACGGCGACGGCGACCGCCTCGGCGTGGTCACCCGCGACGGCCAGAACATCTTCCCCGACCGCCTGCTGATGCTGTTCGCCGCCGACGTGCTCGAACGCAACCCGGGCGCGATGATCATCTACGACGTGAAGTGCACCGGCCGCCTGCCGGGCCACATCCTGCGCCACGGCGGCAGCCCGTTGATGTGGAAGACCGGCCACTCGCTGATCAAGGCCAAGATGCGCGAGACCGACGCCGAACTGGCCGGCGAGATGAGCGGCCACTTCTTCTTCAAGGAGCGCTGGTACGGCTTCGACGACGGCATCTACTCGGCCGCGCGTTTGCTGGAAATCCTCGCCGCGCAGCCCGACAGCCCGAGCCAGACCCTCAACGAACTGCCCAACGGCGTCGCCACCCCGGAAATCAAGGTCGACGCGCCCGACGGCGACCCGCACAGCTTCGTCGAGCGTTTCCGCAACGAGGCCTCGTTCGAGGGCGCGCGCCTGTCGACCATCGACGGCCTGCGCGTGGACTTCTCCGACGGTTGGGGTCTGGTGCGCGCGTCCAACACCACGCCGATCCTGGTGATGCGCTTCGACGCCGACAATCAGGCGGCGATGGAGCGGATCCAGGGCCTGTTCCGCGCCCAGCTGCACGCGATCAAGCCGGATCTGGCGCTGCCGTTCTGAGCCGCGCCGCCATCGTATGAGTACCGAAACGACCGGCTCGATGCCGGTCGTTTCGTATCCGGCGCGCCCATCCGAGCCTGCCGCGGCGCGCAGCGCTCAGTCGGCCGAGACGCTGACCGCGTCTATGTCCAGCAGCGCCGGCGCGGTCGCCGGCGTCCCGCCGACGGTGAGGATGGCTCGTGCCGTTCCGGGCGCGGTGGTCACGCTCCAGCTCGCTGGCGTGAGCTGCGGATTCTGTTCGCGGAACCGCACCGCGTAGTTGTTCCACGACCATCCGCTGGGCGTGAACGCCGGTGCGGCGGATACCGCGAGCACGTTCCAGTTCGCGTCGTACTGCACCAGTTTCAGCTGCACGCCGCTCAGGTTGGAGCGCAGGTAAGCATTGAAGTGCAAACGTCGGTTCGGACCGATGTCGAACGCATCGGCCTGCATCCAGATCGTGCACGTCGCGCAGGCCTGCTGCGTCTGCAGGCGCGCGTAATGGTCGCCGGTGGCCGCCTCGCCGCTGCCCGCGCCGCCGGAGACGAACAGCAACACGGCCGGCGCGCTGCCGACCGTATTCCAACTGCCGGCATCCCAGCGCTGCGGAGGCTGGCCCACCGTCGGCGCCGATTCGAAATCGGCGTTGGCGACCAGACCGTAGCGCTCGGCCAGCGCGCCGACCACGTCCTTGGGCGCATGCGGCCCATAGCCGTATCCGTAGACCTGATGGCGCGGATTGGTCGGATCGAAATCGAGCCGCGCCGGCGTATCGTCCCAAAGCATCCAGTGCAGGAAATAGGGGATGCCTTTGGCCGCGGCGCGTCCGATCAGGTCCAATTCGGTCGCACGTTGACGCGGCTCATCCCAGCGGCGGTCCGGGTCCGGATCCGCAGGCAGCTCGCGGCACTGCGTCGGATAGCCGCCGGGTTCTTCGTCGGGATCCTCCTGCGCGAGCGCAGGACGGCCGAATTCGCCGAGTACGACCTGGGTGCCCGGGGCGAAGCGGCTTCGTACCTCATCGTATTTGGCTTCGATGTCGCCGTGCAGCGGGCAGCGGTCGAAAGGCGCGGTCGGATAGCTGTGGAACTCGACGTACGCCAGGGTGGCTCCGGGCATAGCCTGCAATTGGCGCGGAACGCTGCGCCAGGCGGTGGGGTCGACGTCGAACGGCGACTGCAGGATCGAGATCCCGCGTTTGCCGGGCGGGATCTTGCTCTGGCTGTATATCGTACGGAAGTAGTAGTCGATCTCCGGCGCGCGCGAGTCGTACTCGTTCTGGATGTCGTAGTACAGGATCGAGTCGCGCACGCCGGCCAGGGCCACCATCCGGTCGATCCAGTCCTTGGAATGCATCGTGAAACGCCAGTAGCCGTCCTGGGTGCCGGCGTAGCCCAGGCTGGGGTCCTGCCAGTTGTAGTACTGGCCGTTGTTGTGTTCGTACAGATAGGTATTGGAGAACGCGATGATGGTCTTGAGCCCGGCGTTCTCGACCATCGTCAGCAGGTCCGGCAGGTGGTGGCAGTAATCCGGTTCCAAGGCGACGTTGGGGCCGGGCCGAAATCCGCTGGTTTCCATGTACAGGCTCAGGCGCACGACGCTGGCGCCCAGGCTCTTCATCTGGTCCAGGTCGGCGGCCACGGCGGTGCGGGCCGCCGGCCACTGGGCGGGAGTCAGCGCCTCGCAGCCTTGGTAGTGGCGTGGCCAGTAGTTGAATCCGAAGCCGGCCGGAGCGGCGGCCAGGCACGCCGGGGCGATGAGGCATATCGGCAACAAGGCGGCGCTGAGCGCGCCGCGGCGGACGATCGAGGCAGAGTGGCGGGGCATGGCGGACACCTGTCGGGACGGATCACGCGATGCTAGAACCATCGGGTCCGGGCCGCTGCGACATCGCCGGGCGCTGTGTGGCGGCCCGACGGTAAAAATCCACTGCATGCGTTCGAAAGGCTCACGTCTGGCGGCTTTTCGAATGCGCTGCGCAAACTCGCAGCGCCGGCAATGCCGCTTCGCGGGCGCAAGCGGCGCATGCGAAAACGCCGCGGCGGGCCGCGGCGTCTGGTTTTCCGGCGGGGCGGTGCCCGCAGCGGTCTCAGCCGCCGGAGCGCTTGGCCTTGAGCGCGTTGTAGCGGTCCAGCGCCGTGGCCAGATCCTCGTCGGCGAGGCTGCGTTCGAGCAACTGCTGCTTGAGCACGTCCTGCTGATGCAGCAATTCGTCGTGCTGGCCGCGGATGTTCTCCGACAGGCCCGAGCCGACCGGCTTGCTGCTCAGTTCGGCCTCGCCGGCCTTGCGCAGCAGCGCCAGCACGGTCTGGCGGCGGCCTTCGATGCCCAGCTGCGAGGCCTTGACCGTCTCGTCCAGCAGCACGATCCGCTCCTGGAAGGATTTGCGCAGGTCTTCCTCGGTGGCGTAGGACTCGGCCATGGCGTGATCGCGGCGCTTGAGCGCCTCGGCCTTCAGCGCCGCGCTGCGCGCGTCGCGCGCGGCCTGCTCGGCGGCGACGCGTTCCTCGGCGGTCAGCGCGCGGTCGACCTGGGCGGTGGCCAAGCCGCTCTTGGCGCTGATCTCGGTGCGCGCGCTGTCCACCGCGTTGGCCGGCAGGGCGTCGCCGCAGACTTTGCGGCCGCCTTCGTTCCAGCAGTACAGCTTCTTCTTCGGCGCGTCCTGGGCCGACGCCAGCGGCGCGGCCAGCGCCAGCAGCACGGCGCCGGCGATCAAGGTGTGGATGGCTTTCATGTCGCGTTCCCGCCTTCGGGGGCTGTCGGTCGACAAGGCGTGACGCAAGAGTCGGGCCACGGCGGAAAAATTACCTGTGACCGAGTTCGCAGTTCGATGGCGGCGCGCCCGGCCCGCGGGCGCGGGCGGGCGCGCGGCGGCGCTCAGGCCTCGCGGCCGTAGGCGGCGCGGTAGGCGAGCAGGCGTTCGCGCTGGGCGGCGAACTCGGCGCTGGCGCCGGTGAAGGCGAGCAGATCGTCCAGCCCGGCGATCGAGATCACGGGCAGGCCGTGTTCGATTGCGACAGTTTCTGCCGCCGAGCGTCGGGATTGTGCAGGGTCGACGGCTTCCTGCCGGTCGAGCGCGATCACGATCCCGGCGACCGTGCCGCCGGCCTCGCGGATCAGCCCCAGCGCTTCGCGGATCGCGGTGCCGGCGGTGATCACGTCGTCGACGATCAGCACCCGCCGCCCGGCCAGCGGCGCGCCGATCAGCATCCCGCCCTCGCCGTGGCTCTTGGCTTCCTTGCGGTTGAACGCCAGCGGCAGGTCGCGGCCGCGGCCGGCGTACTCGCAGCCCAGCGCGCTGGCCAGCGGGATGCCCTTGTAGGCCGGGCCGAACAGCAGGTCGAACTCGAGCCCGGCGGCGTCGACCGCGTCGGCGTAGCAGGCGGCCAGCGCGGCCAGCGCGGCGCCGGAGTCGAAGCGGCCGGCGTTGAAGAAGTAGGGACTGACCCGGCCGGACTTGAGGGTGAACTCGCCGAAGCGCAGGGCGTCGGCCTTGAGGGCCAGTTGCAGGAAGCGGGTGCGGTGGTCGGTCATGGCGCGGTCGCAGTGGGGGAAGGGGAGGCGGGGGCGAGCCGGAACAGCATCAGGTGCTGCGGGCCGGACGGGCCGCCGTGGTAGAGCTCGCCGGTGTCGTAGAACCCGGCCTTCAGATAAGCCGCGATGGCCGGCTGGTTGCGCACGTTCACCGTCAGTGCCAGCAGGCGCCGTTCCGGGTAGCGCCGGCGCAGGTCCTCGATGCAGGCGCGCATCGCCGCGGTGCCGTAGCCGCGGCCTTGCTCGCGCTGGTCGATCGCGTACGCGCGCAGGCCCACGCTGGGCTCGCCCAAAGCCCGGCCCGCGATGGCCTCGACGCTGAAATCCAGGCGGTAGAAGCCGACCACGCGCTCGCCGGCCAGCACCGCCATGGCCTCGCTGTTCGGGTCCAGGCGGGTCTGTTCGAGGTTGTAGGCGGTGTCGCCGACGAACTGCAGTTGCTCCGGCGCGACCTGCAGCGCGCGCACGGACGGAGCCAGCATCGGCGAGACCACGCCGACCCGCACGGCGGGCGGCGCGGGACGGTCGGTCGCGGAGGTTTCGGTCATGCGCGGCATGATACCCGCGCCCGGCCGGTTGCTATGATCGTGCGCACTTCCTGCCCCGGAACGCGCATGCGCATCATCAGTTTCAACGCCAACGGCCTGCGTTCGGCCAAGACCAAAGGCTTCTTCGACTGGTTCAAGGCCCAAAACGCCGACGTGTTGTGCGTGCAGGAGACCAAGGCCCAGGAGCACCAGCTCGCCGGCCCGGAGTTCCTGCCCGACGGCTACCGCGCGTTCTTCCGCGACGCGATCACCAAGAAGGGCTACAGCGGCGTGGCGATCTACGCCAAGCGCGAGCCCGACGAAGTGCGCACCGCGCTGGGCTGGGCGCCGTTCGACGACGAAGGCCGCTACATCGAAGCGCGCTTCGGCAATCTCAGCGTGGTCTCGTTCTACATCCCCTCGGGCTCGTCCGGCGATCTGCGCCAGGGCTTCAAGTTCGAGGTGATGGAGTGGCTCAAGCCGATCCTCGATCAGTGGTTGGCGAGCGGCCGCGACTACGTCCTGTGCGGCGACTGGAACATCGTGCGCAGCCGCCTGGACATCAAGAACTGGACCAGCAACCAGAAGAACTCCGGCTGCCTGCCGCCCGAGCGCGATTGGCTCAACGGCGTGTGCGCCGACGACAGCGGCTGGGTCGACGCCTACCGCGCGCTCAACGCCGAAGGCCAGGACTACACCTGGTGGAGCAACCGCGGCGCCGCGCGCGCCAACGACGTGGGTTGGCGCATCGACTACCAGTTCGCCACCCCGAGCCTGCGCGCCAAGCTGCGCGGCTGTTCGATCCTGAAAGACCCGCGCTTCTCCGACCACGCGCCGTTCACGGTCGACTATGACGTCTGAGGCCGGCGCCTCGAACGCGGCCGACTCCGCGCCCGCCGCCGCGCCCGCGCGGCCGGCCAAGAAGGGCTGGCGGCTGGTGCTGAGCAACCTCGGTCAGCCCAAAGTGCTGACCATGCTGCTGCTCGGCTTCAGCTCGGGCATCCCGATCTACCTGGTCGGCAACACGCTCGGCTACTGGATGCGCGAGAACGGCATCGAGCTGGACATGATCGGCTTCCTGTCCTGGGTCGGTCTGGCGTATTCGCTGAAATTCGCCTGGGCGCCGCTGGTCGACAAGATCGACGCGCCGGTGCTGGGCCGCTGGCTCGGCCGCCGCCGCGGCTGGATGCTGTTGTCGCAGATCGTCGCCGCGGCCGCCTTGGTCGGCATGGCGCTGGTCGAACCGCGCCAAGGCCAGTTGCTGCTCGGCGGCGTCGCGCTCAACCAACTCACCGTGTTCGGCGCGCTGGCGCTGGTGGTGGCGTTCGCTTCGGCGACCCAGGACATCGTCATCGACGCCTGGCGCATCGAGAGCGCCGACAACGGCGAGCAGCAAGGCCTGCTGACCTCGACCTCGACCTTGGGCTATCGCGGCGCGCTGTTGGTCACCGACTCGCTGATCCTGATCCTGGCCGCGCACGCGGGCTGGCAGCTGTCGTACGAAATCATGGCGCTGCTGCTCGCGGTCGGCGTGGTCGCCACGCTGACCGCGCGCGAGCCGCAGGCCAGCGTGATCGCCGCGGCCACGCCGCACCCGGCGCTGTTCACCGCGCGCGGCCTGTTCGACGCGATGATCGGCCCGTTCGTGGCCTTCTTCCGCCAGCACGGCCGCATGGCCCTGCTGATCCTGCTGGCGATCAGCCTGTACCGCCTGCCGGACTTCCTGCTCGGGCCGATGGCCAACCCGTTCTACGCCGACCTGAAGCTGGACAAGGAAACCGTCGGCGCGGTGCGCGGCTCGTTCGGGCTGGTCGCGACCATCGCCGGCGTCGCCGCCGCCGGCCTGACCGCGGTGCGCTTCGGCTTCATCCCGACGTTGATCGCAGGCGCCGTGCTCGGCCCGGCCTCGAATCTGGCCTTCGCCTATCTGGCCCTGCACGGCAACGATTCGACCGTGTTCACCTCGGCCATGGTCATCGACAACTTCTGCAACGGCTACGCCGGGGTCGCCCTGGTCGGCTACATGTCGAGCCTGACCAACGTCGGCTACACCGCCACCCAGTACGCCCTGTTGAGTTCGTTCTATGCCTTGCTGGGCAAGCTGCTCAAGGGCCTGTCCGGGGTCGCGGTGACCGAGCTGGCGGCCGGGCGGACCTTGCTCGAGGGCTATGCGCTGTTCTTCGTCGGCACCGCCGTGGTCGGCGTGCCGGCGCTGCTGCTGTGCCTGGCGCTGGCGTGGCGGCGGCCGGCGGCGGTCGCGGATCCGGCCGCGCCGTAACCGGCGGCCGGCTGGAGTGAGCGTGCCCGCAAACCCGTGTTCCTGAACGCGGTTCGGCCAATTTTGTGTTGCGCAGCGCATGCCCGGGATGGCAACTTGCCACGCAGTGACCGACATCATCTTGCACAACCTAGATCCCGTTCTCTCCGACCGGCTGCGCCGGGTAGCGGAGGCGCGCGGCTGGAGCCTGCAACGCACCGCCCTGCACCTGATCGAGACCGGCCTGTTCGCGGTCGAAGCCGAGATGGCCGGCCGCTTCGAGGCCCACGACAGCGACGCGCTGCAAGAAGCCATCGCCGCCCTGGAAGGCATTCCCAGCGACCCCGGCTTCGCCTTGATCGGCCGCGCCGAGCCCAAGGAAGCGCCGGTCCAGCGCCCGTCCGGCCCGGACCTCAGCGGCCTGGAACTGCTGGAAGAATTCCGCCCCGACCGCGACGGCTGAGCGCTCTCCCTGTAGGAGCGGCGTAAGCCGCGACCGCGCCAGCCCGAACAACAACGCACCAATCCGCCGCCCGGACCGTGCCATCGTCGCGCCTTCCCGCACTCAAGCGCCCTTCCGCCGCAGGCCCCCTGTAGGAGCGGCGTAAGCCGCGACCACGCCAATCCAACGACGACGCATCGAGCGGGTCCTCAAGTCGCCCCCGGCCGAGTTTCCCCGGCCGTCCATCGCCCCCGCCGCCATCAGGCAGCCGGATGCACCACCCCAAGCACCCGCAACCCCTTCGCCCCGGTCACGCTGGGCAAATTCCCCGGCAACCCCGCCAGCGTCTGCCGCGCCAGCCACGCGAACCCCATCGCCTCGACGAAATCCGGATCCAGCCCGAACGCCGCGGTCGTCTCCACCACCGCCTCCGGCAGCAGCGCCGCCAGCCGCGCCAGCAGCGCGCCGTTGCGCACCCCGCCGCCGCAGGCCAGCACCCGCCGCGTGCGCGGCTGCTGCGCGCGCAGGGCTTGGGCGATGCTGACCGCGCTGAGCTCCAGCAGCGTCGCCTGCACGTCCTGCGGCCGCTCGCCGCCGCTCAGGCGGGTGTCGACCCAGCCCAACTGAAACTGCTCGCGCCCGGTGCTCTTGGGCGGCGGCAGCGCGAACCAGGGCTCGTCCAGCAACCGCGCCAGCAGCGCCGGGTCGACCTCGCCTTGGGCGGCGAACGCGCCGTCGGCGTCGAAGGCCTGCCCCAGGTGGCGCAGCGCCCAGGCGTCCATCAAACAATTCGCCGGCCCGGTGTCGAACCCGCGCACCTCGCCGCGCGCCGGCAGCAGGGTGAAGTTGGCGATGCCGCCGAGATTGAGCGCGGCGCGGTCCTCGCCGGGCGAGCCCAGCCGCGCGGCATGGAACGCCGGCATCAACGGCGCGCCGTGGCCGCCGGCGGCGACGTCGCGGCGGCGGAAATCGGCGACCGTGGCGATACCGGTGCGCTCGGCGATCACCGCGCCGTCGCCGATCTGCCAAGTGAAAGGATGCCGGCCGTCGAACGCCGCGCCGCCCGGGCGATGGCGCACGGTCTGGCCGTGCGAGCCGATCGCCGCGACCTGCGCGGCGGCGACGCCGGCCTCGTCGAGCAAGGCCAGCGCGGCGGCGGCGAAGGCCTCGGCGGTCTGGATATCGAGCGTGCCCAGCTCTTCCAGCGAACGCGCATCGCCGCCCTGGCCGAGCGCGACCAGACGCTCGCGCAGCGCCGCGTCCCAGGCGTAGGTGCGGCCGAGCACCAGCTCGCACCGCGTCGGCGCGGCGCCGGCGTGGAAGCGCACCAGCGCGGCGTCGATGCCGTCGGCGCTGGTGCCCGACATCAGTCCCAGGAACAGGCCCGCGGGGGCGGCGACATCGCTCATGATTCGGTTCCGTCGGCGCGCGCGGCGCCGGCAATGTTTAGGAGTCCGCGCCGCCACCGATCGCGTGGCCGACGCACCGTCGCGCAGCATCCCGGCATTCGCGGCAAAAAACAAAGGGGCGCGCGGAGCGTTCTGCCGGACGACTTCGCAAGGCCGCCGGACGAGCGGGCGGTGCCGCGCAAGCGAACGAAGCGGTGGCAGGGCGCGAAGCCTCGCCGACGCCCGCACCGAAGAGCCCGGAAACGCGGGCCAACAAAAAGGGCCCCGAGGGGCCCTTTGTCGTCGCGACCGCCGCGCCGCTCAACCGCGCGAGGTCTTTTTCTTCTTGGTCTTCGCCACCGCCACGGCCTTGCCGGCGGCCGCCGGCGCCGCGACCGGCGCGGCGGTCGGGCCGGCATCGGCGTAGATGACGTTCTCGACCTGACGGATGCGCGCCAGCGCCACCGCGTTCTGCTGGCGGAACTGCGTCAGCGCCACGCCGCTGAGCGGCTCCGGCGGCGGCATGGTGATCGACAGCGGATTGCGGTGCACGCCGTTGACCCGGAATTCGTAATGCAGGTGCGGCCCGGTGGCCAGCCCCGAGGCGCCGACGTAGCCGATCACCGTGCCTTGCGGAATGCGCTGGCCCGGCTTGATCTTGCTGAAGTTCGACATGTGGCCGTACAGCGTGGTGTAGCCGCGGCCGTGATCGAGGATCACCGCGCGGCCGTAGCCGCCCTTCCAGCCGACGAACTGCACGCGCGCGTCGCCGGCGGCCATGATCGGCGTGCCGGTGCCGGCCGCGTAGTCCACGCCGGCGTGCATGCGGATGCTGCCCAGCACCGGGTGGCGGCGGCTGCCGAAGCCCGAGGTCAGGCGCGCGTACGGGATCGGCATGCGGATGAAGCTCTTCTTCAGCGGACGGCCGTCGCCGGTGAAGTACTCGGGCTTGCCGCCGCGGTCGAAGCGGAAGCCGGTGTGCAGCTTGCCGTCGCTGGTGAAGGTCGCGGCCAGGATCGGGCCGGTGCTGATCAGCTCGCCCTCGCGCCAGGTCTGCTCGACCACCACGCTGAAGCGGTCGTCGCCGCCGACGTCCTCGTTGAAGTCGATGTCGTACTTGAAGATGTCGTCGGTCAGCGTGTTGATGTTGGCCGGAGTCAAACCGACCTTGCGCGCCGAACGGAACAGCGACTTGCCGACCTTGCCGCTGAGCACCACGGTGCGCACCTGGCTCTGGCGGGCGATGACTTTCTTATCGGTGACCTTGTCGCCGGCGATGCTCAGCTCGACCCGATGGCCTTCGTCCTGGTCGTAGCGGAAGGTGCGCAGCGAGCCGTTGACCGGAATGTCGAAGCCCAGCTCGGTGCCCGGCTTCATCCGCATCAGCGCGTCGCGCGCGCCGGGCTGCTCGAGGATCTGGCTCATCGTGGACTTGGGGATGTCCATGTCCTTGAACACCGAGCCCAGGGTCTGGCCGCGGTTGACCCGCACCAGCTGCCAGCTGTCGCCGGTTTCGCCCTTGAGCCGGGCCAAGGTCAGCGGCGGCAGCGCCAGGGCCAGCGACTGGCGCGGCTCGTGCGCGCGCACCGAGGCGGTGGACTGGCTGAAACCGGGAATCACCGCGGCGATCATCATGCCCAGGGTGGCGAACAGGCCGGCCTGGACCCATTGGCGGCCGGTCCAACGGCCGTTGAAGCCGTCGGACAGATGGCGCGCCAGAACCTTCCGTTTCAGTGCTTTCTCGCGCAGGGCTTTCAGGCGTTCGCGTCGTTCGGCGCCCACACTGGAAGCCTGCTCGGGTACTGTCATGGAAGGAATCCTCGGACGAGGTGTGAAGGCCACGTTGCGGCGCTACCATAGACACGCGAGCAGTACGCGTCAAACCCTTGTCCTGAATAGGGTTTTCGCCACTGACGGGTATAGTTTCGTTTAACCCCCAATTAACCTGAATTCGTGATGCGGTTAACAAAACCGGTCGCGACCGTATTGCGAGTCCCCCTGTGTCGACATCCGTACAAGAAGCCCTGGATCTGATCGCCCGCGGCGCCGACGAAATCATCAAGCTCGAAGAGCTCGAAGCCCGCCTCAAGCTGGGCCGCCCGCTGCGGATCAAGGCCGGCTTCGACCCGACCGCGCCCGATCTGCACCTGGGCCACACCGTGCTGCTCAACAAGATGCGGCAGTTCCAGGACCTGGGGCATCAGGTGATCTTCCTGATCGGCGACTTCACCGGAATGATCGGCGACCCGACCGGCAAGAACGTCACCCGCAAGCCGCTGACCCGCGAGGACGTGCTCGCCAACGCCGAGACCTACGCCGAGCAGGTGTTCAAGGTGCTGGATAAGGAACGCACCGAGGTGCGCTTCAACTCCGAATGGT